>JAHZHB010000058.1 GCA_019420465.1 Lachnospiraceae bacterium | reverse complement strand
CGGCAGCCACGGTGCACTGTTGATATAGAAGTACCAGCGGATCGCATCTGCACCGTAGGTATTCAGTGCATCGAACGGATCTACGGCATTTCCCTTGGACTTACTCATCTTCTGGCCGTTTTCATCCTGTACATGTCCGAGAACGATAACGTTCTGGTATGGTGCTTTGTTAAACAGCAGGGTAGACTCAGCCATCAGGGAGTAGAACCATCCACGTGTCTGGTCAACAGCCTCGGAGATAAACTGTGCCGGGAACTGTTTTTCGAACAGCTCCTTGTTTTCAAACGGATAATGATGCTGTGCAAACGGCATCGCACCGGAGTCAAACCAGCAGTCGATGACTTCCGGTACTCTCTTCATCGTCTTTCCGCAGTGCGGGCAGGTGAAGGTTACCTTGTCAATATACGGTCTGTGCAGCTCTACTTTGGCATCGTCCGGATTACCGCTTCTTTCAGCCAGCTCGGCACGGCTTCCGATGGATTCCATATGGCCGCAGCCTTCGCACTCCCATACATTCAGCGGTGTGCCCCAGTAACGGTTACGGGAGATACCCCAGTCCTGGATATTCTCCAGCCAGTCACCGAAACGGCCTTTACCGATGGATTCCGGGATCCAGTTTACGGTATTGTTGTTTCTTACCAGATCGTCCTTGACAGCGGTCATCTTGATAAACCAGGACTCACGTGCATAGTAGATCAGCGGAGTGTCACATCTCCAGCAGTGCGGATAGTCATGCTCAAATTTCGGTGCATCAAACAGCTTGCCCTCTTTGTCCAGGTCAGTCAGTACCATCGGATCGGCTTTCTTTACGAATACGCCGCCGTACGGGGTGTTGTCTGTCATATTACCCTTGGCATCTACCAGCTGGATAAACGGCAGGTTGTAATCGCGTCCCACACGGGAGTCATCCTCACCGAAGGCCGGTGCGATGTGTACGATACCGGTACCGTCTGTCATGGTAACGTAGTTGTCACAGGTCACAAAATGTGCCTTTTTGTGCTGTTTTTCAGCCAGCTCACCGGCTACAGCGTATAACGGCTCATATTCCTTGTATTCCAGATCCTTACCTTTATAGGTTTCGAGTACTTCGTAAGCCGGTTTGTCTTCCTCGGCCAGTTTGCCGAGTACCTTGTCTGCCAGAGCTTCTGCCAGATAATAGGTGTAGCCGTCTGCAGCCTTCACCTTTACATAGGTCTCTTCCGGGTTTACACAGAGTGCGGTATTGCTCGGCAGTGTCCACGGTGTTGTGGTCCATGCCAGGAAATACGCATCCTCGCCCTTTACTTTAAAGCGGACAACAGCAGAACGCTCTTTGACCAGCTTGTAACCCTGTGCTACCTCATGGGAAGACAGCGGAGTTCCACAGCGCGGACAGTACGGCACGATCTTGAAGCCTTTGTAAAGCAGCCCCTTGTTCCAGATCTCTTTTAATGCCCACCATTCGGACTCGATAAAGTTGTCATCGTACGTAACGTACGGATTGTCCATATCTGCCCAGAAACCGACGGTACCTGAGAAATCCTCCCACATACCTTTGTATTTCCATACAGATTCCTTACATTTGGTGATGAACGGGTCCAGACCGTACTGTTCGATCTGTTCCTTGCCGTCCAGTCCCAGAAGCTTTTCTACTTCCAGCTCTACCGGCAGTCCGTGTGTGTCCCAACCGGCTTTACGCGGTACCATATAGCCCTTCATGGTACGGTAACGCGGGATCATATCCTTGATTACACGGGTCAGTACGTGACCGATATGCGGTTTGCCGTTGGCAGTCGGCGGTCCGTCGTAGAAGGTGTAGGTTTCACCTTCTTTGCGGTTTTCCATACTCTTTTTGAAAATGTCGTTGTCCTTCCAGAATTTCTCAACTTCCTTTTCTCTCTGAACGAAGTTGAGGTCCGTGGATACTTTCTGATACATCCTGATACCTCCTTGATGTTTTTCAGTATTGTTATCGTATATGGGTATTGTACAAAGTTACAGTTGTGTAACGTAATTTCTGTGTAAATTATGGCTGTGCATTTTTTCCTTATAAAAAATAAAAAGCTCCCGTCCCGTAAAAGGACGAAAGCTGTATCAGCTGTCGCAACCACCTGTTACTGCATACCAACATACGCGCTCTCAGATAACGGAAGAGAACCGTCCTCTCTTACTGACCGGTTCGGAGAGGAAGCTCCGGAGTGATCTTCGATCCTGCCTGTACCTGCCGGTTTTCACCGTCCCGGCTCTCTGTAAGGAAACTTATGGCGCATCTACTGTCTCCATCATCGCTTTTTCACATGGTATTATGAGCGTAAGCCCCCGTTTTGTCAAGGTTTCCCGCCAAATTCCCTGCCTGTTTTCCTTATTTTTCCGTGCACAATGCCGGAATCTGCTGCCAGAGGTTGCTATATACGAAAAAAAACATTATAATAAAGTCAACTATGGTTTCATACCAATGTTATCAATTTAGGAGATGCCAATGAAAAAAAGAGTATACAGCTTCCTTCTTGGTCTGGCTCTGACTGCCTCCACACTGTTTGCTCCACTGACTGTATCTGCCACAGCAACAGCCAACACCACAGCGGACACCCAAAAGGCTGCAGAACCGACAGAGATGGAGATCAACTATGCCAAACCTGTAGATTCCAACAAGATCGACGGGTGGCCCACAGGCCCCAAGGTCTATGCCAAATCTGCGATCGTCATGGATGTCAATACCGGCGCTGTTCTCTATGCAAAAAACATAGATGAAGCCCTGTATCCGGCCAGTATCACCAAGATCATGACCACTATGCTGGCTATCGAGCACTGCTCGCTGGATGAGCAGGTCACTTTTTCTGACAATGCCGTCAACAGCCTTCCCTGGAACTGTTCCCGTATCGGTGCCCGTGTGGGTGAGGTCTTTACGCTGGAAGACTGTCTGTACGCGATGATGCTTTCCTCCGCCAATGAGGTATGTATCGCTGTCGCAGAACATGTTGCCGGTTCCGAAGCGGCCTTTGCCGATATGATGAATGCCAAAGCGGCTGAGCTTGGCTGTACCAACACGCATTTTGTCAACTGCAACGGTATGCCAAACGAAGAACACAAGACCAGTGCCCACGATATGGCTCTGATCGCAGCCGCAGCCTTCAAGGATCTGACGTTCCGTAAGGTAACCGGTTCCTTAAAACATACGATCGGTACCACCAATATGTCCGGTGAGCCCCGCTACTGCACCCAGCATCACAAGATGCTAAAAGAAAGCGAAAGCTACTATTATCCCTACGCTGTAGGTGGAAAGACCGGCTTTACCCAGGCGGCTTTAAATACCCTGGTGACCTACGCTACCAAGGATGACCGGACGCTTGTCTGTGTCAGCCTGCGCACCAATGGTTCCCAGTACTATAAAGACACAGCCACGCTTCTGGATTACGGCTTTGATAACTTTACCAATCTTCCCATAGATACGACAGACCGTGCCGGTACGCTTTTGTTTCCCACACAGTTTTATCATCTGACACCGGATACATCTGCCGACACAAAGCATGAGATTTCTGTGCCTACAGATGTACCTTTCAGTGACGTCAGTGCATCCGCAGTGGTAAATGGCCGGGAGATTACGCATACCTATACCTGGCATGACACGACCGTCGGTACCTTTACAGCTCCCGTCAGTACGCTGTTTGCCAGACTGACAGATCCTTCTTCTGTTTCCTGTCAGTCTGCGAAAGAAATGCCGCGGCTGTTAAAATCCGCCCATGCCCGCTCTACCGTGGATACGGACGGCTCTGCCACAGCATCCACGGGGATCTTTGGCACACTCACGGCCAATCTGACCGGCTGGCAGCTGGGACTTTGCGGTATCCTTTGTGTTGCCATCGTTTTGTATATCATCATCCTGATCCGGACGATCATCCGTGGCATCCAGAGACGCAAACGCCGCAGACGCAAAGCACAGCGCCGTGCTGCCAAAACACCTGCATCCAGACCTGCAAAAACCAGAAAGAAAAATTAAACCGTATATCCCATAAAAATAAGACAGAATGTTCTTTTCAGATCAATCTGTCTTATTTTTTTTATTCTGGATATGGGTTTTTCTTCTGACCTGCTGCGTCGCCTTTTTTTCCCGGATCTGTGCAGCCTGTTCTTCGTCTATGGCCTTGACAGTCTTTACCACGTAGTAGGTATTGTCCTCCGTCTTTTTCATCCGGATCTTGCCCTTGATCAGGCCATGCTCCGGGCAGCTGGCGATACAGTAATACTGTCTGGCATTGATAGAGAACCACCGCAGCCTTTTTCTGGCATTACGGTTGCAGAAAATGCATCTGGTACTGGTAACCTCTCTGTCATGCATCGCCTCTTCTTTGGAAGAAAACTCCCGTGAGATATATTTGTGGTATGTTTCAAAGGAAAGATGCATTTCCTCTTCACGGCATTTTGGATTCTGGTAGGTATCTACAGAAAAATAAACCTCGCGGATATGCGGGTCGATCTTTTCCAGGACTTTGGCTGTATATACCGCATCTGCCAGTGCCCGGTGAAACTCACCGTCTTTTTCAAAGTGCAGAAAATCCACAGCATACTCCAGTGACCGGTGCAGATGCACATCCTCAAAGGTAAGTCCGAACAGCTTCTGTACATCCAGATACTGAATCGGTCCCGGAAGCAGCTTTAATACACCGTAATATTTCATATTGCGCTGCAGTTCTAAAAGATCCATATTTCCCCAGGTGGCAAACATAAAATCCTCACCGCACCAGCTGATAAATTCCCGGATCGCCCGGTAAAAAGGAACGCCCTTTTCCAGCTCCTTCATCGTCAGACCGATAATATCCTGTGTACGGTAATGCAGCTTTTTGTATACGACCGGCTGGATCAGGCAGTGAAAATTTTCTGTTTTCTGCAAATGTTCATCCAGTTTGACCGCACCGATCTCTATGATTTCAAAGGGGAGTTTCTCATTTTCCCTGTTTTTCCCGTAGGGACACTGGTTCCACTCCAGATCAAATACAATATAATTCATCGTTTACTAACCTCTTTCGTTCAGTATTATAGCAGAAATATACAGCTGTGCCTACGGTAAATATATACAGCCAGTCTGATATGACCATTTACTTTTGAATAGGTGTATGCTTTTTGCTGTTTTTGAACGAAAGGGACTATGTTGTCTGCTCCGGCAGTTTTCTTACCCCGCAGACGGTAAGTGTATGGTCTTTCACAGTAAAGCAGACATCATATCCCGCAAAAGACATGGCATACACTCTGTCGGGATCATGCTGGTACGAAGGTCTCGGGTCCTCTGCCAGCACGCCGCACAGTGCCTTATATTGTTCGTCAGTGAAACATACGGCATATTCCGGAGGAAATTCCACATCCAGATGATAGGCGGCTGTCTGCTCGGCAAAGCCGCAGACAGCTTCGGGACGACAGTCTGAAAGCGTCAGATACGGTTTGATATCATAGATCGGTGTCTGATCCATCAGATCGGCGCCGGATACCAGGAGGACGGGGCCTTCTGTTTTGCTGTACTCTATCCGGTCCAGTTTTACGCAGGACAATCCCAGCGGATTTGGCCGAAAAGGCGAGCGTGTGGAAAAAACACCCAGACGGGTATTGCCGCCCAGTCGCGGCGGGCGGACGGTGGGTGACCAGTTTTTTCGCACAGCTTCGGAAAATTCCCACACGATCCATATATGCGAATAGCCCTCAAGTCCCCGAAAGGCTTCCGGTATGGCATATTCTTTTTCAAACACAATGCGTCCTTTTAATTCTTCGACCAGACCACTCTGCCTTGGTATCCCGAATTTGTCAGGGAACTCACTGTGCATATATGCGATTGGTTTTATCTCCATAGTTTCTCCTTTTTATCCCAGGGCAACATCCAGGATCATCATCAGTACAAAGCCAAAAGCCAGACCGATGATCCCTGTATTGGAATGGCCGTGACTCTGCAGTTCGGGAATCAGCTCTTCTACAACGACATAGACCATGGCACCTGCGGCAAAAGCCAGAAGATACGGCAGGATCGGTACCAAAAGCTCTGTCAGAAGGATCGTGATCACGGCTGCTATCGGTTCTACCACGCCGGAGGCTGTGCCATACCAGAAGGCGGATGTCCGGCTGTGTCCCTGGGTTCTTAACGGCATCGATACGATCGCACCTTCGGGGAAGTTCTGGATGGCTATGCCGATGGACAGGGCTATGGCCGATGCCATGGTCATACTTTCGTTTCCAGCCAGAATGCCGGCAAACACAACGCCGACGGCCATGCCTTCGGGAATATTGTGTAAAACAATAGCCAGAAAGAGCATGGTATCTTTTTTCAGCTTTGACGGCATACCTTCTGCATCCTTGGCATCTCTGTGCAGATGTGGGATAACGGTATCCAGAAGCAGCAAAAAGCCGATACCGGCCAGAAAACCGATGGCGGCAGGCAGCCAGGCTATGCCGCCGGAGGCTTCTGTCTGTTCAATAGAGGGCAAAAGCAGGGACCAGACGGAGGCTGCGAGCATAACACCGGAAGCGAAGCCAAGCAGGATGCGTGTCAGTCGGATGCTCATTTCATTTTTCATGAAGAAGACCATGGCGGCGCCGAGGGTGGTGCCGACAAAGGGGATCAGGATGCCGGTAATGGTTGTTTGCATAGGGATGGGTCCTTTCTTTCGGATTTGGCATAGGATTCGTGGCCTTTGAAAACTGTCGTTATTGTACCATATGATGGGCGGACAAAAAAGTGAAAATGTGGATGCGAGGAGGGACGCTCGTGAAACGACCGCGTCCGTGTTTCTGTGTCTGTAGCTTTCCCGGACAGGTGCAACGCAAAAGTGAGCTACGTGCCAACTTCGACCAGCCACGCTCAGGAATGCCTTCGCGCGGGGTCTGCGTTGCCATGCATCTGGAAGAAGCTGCCAGTGGCAGCTTCTGTAGGTAAGCACGGGATCTCACTTTTGCTAAGGGCGCACCTTGAATCGTCCGGGAAAGCTACAGACACAGAAACACGGACGCGGTCGTTTCACTCGCTGAGGTTGAGGTACGGAGTAACGGGAAAGCCGGAGTCGCACCGTTCGGTGCTCTCCGGCTTTAAATTTCGATCAAATTATGCCGATGCTCTGCAGGAATAAGATAAAGAGCATTAAGGGGGCTATGAAGCGGATCATGACGATGTAGAGGGTACGGCGGCCCATTTTGCAGCCGGTTTTTTCTACTTCGTCGATGACAAGGTTGGGGCCGAGTACCCAGCCGACGAGAATGCAGGTCAGGATAGATACGATGGGCATGAGGATGCTGTTACTTACGTAGTCCAGAATATCGAGAATCTGGGCGGTAGAGCCGTTTGGCAGGGTGTATTCGAAGTACAGCAGGTTGTAGCCGAGGCAGACTAAGACACCGATAGCCAACGTGATCAGGCCGCTGACGATGCAGGCGGTTTTACGGGGCATGTGGAAATGATCCATAAAGCTGGATACGATGGCTTCCATGATGGATACGGCTGATGTGATCGCAGCAAACAGAACCATCAGGAAAAAGACGATGCCCACAACGATACCTACACCACCCATGGCGTTAAAGACTTTGGGCAGGGTGACAAACATCAGGCTTGGTCCGGCAGACATGCCTTCTGTACCCATGAAGGCGTATACAGCCGGAACGATCATCATGCCGGCCAGGAAGGCTACGGCTGTATCGAAGATCTCGATCTGGTTGATGGACTTGTTCATGTTTACATCATCTTTCATGTAGGAGCCGTAGGCGATCATGATACCCATGGCTACGCTTAAGGAATAAAACAGCTGACCCATGGCATCTACGATGACAGACAGAAGCTTCTTTATGGTCATTCCACTGAAGTTCGGGATCACATATACTTTAAAGCCCTCCAGGGCAGTTCGTGTCACACCATTTTCATCGGTATGGCTGATCGTGAGGCTGAATACGGCGATGCCGATGATCAGGATCAGAAGGATCGGCATCAGTACTTTGGAGCATTTTTCGATACCGTTATCCACACCGAGATAAACGATGATAAAAGCTGCTGCCATAAAGACAAACATAAAGATCAGTGGTGCTGTTGTCTGTGTGATAAAGCCGGTAAAATAGCCATCCTGTGCGGCAGCGCCGCCTTTTCCGGTCAGAAACGCAGTAAAATAGTGCAGTACCCAGCCACCGATCGCACAGTAATACGGCATGATGATCATCGGTACCACGCAGGCGATCAGACCAATAAAGCCCCATTTCGGCTGCAGCTTTCTGTAGGCAGTCAGCGGACTCTGCTTGGTCTTTCGTCCGATCGATACCTCTGTCGTCAGCAGGGCAAAACCAAAGGTCAGTGCCAGGATCAGATAAACCAGCAGAAAGATGCCTCCGCCATCCTTGGCTGCCAGATAGGGAAATCGCCAGATATTACCAAGTCCGACTGCACTTCCCGCTGCAGCCAGTACGAACCCCAAAGAACCGGTAAAATTTCCTCTTTTTTTCTCCATAACTCTCTATCTCCTTTTATGATATTCCCTCATTATATAGAAAGAATCTGTGATTGTACAGATATACATACAGGATTTGTCGGATTTCGGGCATTTTTTTTGCCGCAGAGTTCCTTTTGGGGAAGTCTGTGGCAAAGTATATGTCTCTTTATCTTTCCTGTTTGCGTACAGGTGTATATGTATCTGCTATCGTTTTGTGAACAGTCAGTCTAACAGGGTATGAATCTCTTCTGCCAGAATCCGTGCAAATTTTCCATGGCCATCAGCATCCAGATGGAGTCCGTCGATCGGACTGACAGTAACCAGCTCTGCCGCGTTAAGGAAGGCACAGCCCTCTTCCTTTGCCACTTTTTCATAATACGGTGCAACTTTTTTGGAAAGCTCTACGCCCCAGGTATCACCGTAATATTCTCTGTATTTATGCTGTGCGATCGTCTCCCGTATATAAAACGGCGAGATCACCAGGATTTTCCCGTCATTTTTTCCGTTTCGTTCTGTTTCATTTGCTGTTTTTACACACTGGATGAGGCTTCGGATCTCCTCAGCGATGCCTTCCGGTGTCATATGAAACTCCGTCTTCATATCATTTGTGCCCAGCATCAGGATCACCAGATCCAGCGGCTGATGGCTGCGCACACACGGTGCCAGATATGTAAGCCCGTTTAAATACGGCTCATCCTCCGGGGTGATCGCTGCTGTACGGCTGTTTAATCCCTCTTCGATCACCAGATAGTCCTCTCCCAGAAGTCCTGCAAGCTGCTTTGTCCAGCGTACGGTCTCATCGAACCGGCCTTCTGTCGCCGGATTATGTCCATACGTATTGGAATCTCCGAAACATAAAATTCTCTTCATTATAATTTCCCCCTGTAAATCAGACTTAGTCCACTGAACCAGGTATTGATATGCACTGGCAAGAAAGACACGGCAGATCACAGTGTTTACTGTTTTTCTGCCGTGTCTTTTAGACATCACGTAAGATACGCTTATAATACACTGGCAAGAAAGCTTTTTGTACGTTCTTCCTTTGGAGCAGAGAATATCTGCTGTGGTGTACCCTGTTCCATGATCACACCTTCATCCATAAACAGAACTCTGGTAGCCACTTCACGGGCAAAGCCCATCTCATGGGTAACAACGGCCATCGTCATACCCTCATGTGCCAGTTCCTTCATGATCGTTAAAACCTCACCGACCATTTCCGGGTCCAGTGCCGATGTTGGCTCATCAAAGAGCATCATCTTCGGTTTCATCATCATCGATCTTGCGATCGCAATACGCTGTTTCTGTCCGCCGGACAGCTGTGACGGGTAAGCATCTGCCTTATCCGGCAAACCGATACGGCGAAGCAGCTCCATAGCTTCTGTATGGGCTTCATCCCTGTTCATCAGTTTCAGCTTTACCGGTGCCAGTGTCAGGTTCTGTTCTATAGACAGGTTGGCAAACAGGTTAAAGTGCTGGAATACCATACCCATATGCTCACGGATCTTATTGATATCCGCATGAGGATCGGTGATATCCTGCCCGTCAAAAATAATCTGGCCGGATGTCGGTACTTCCAGCAGATTCATGCAGCGAAGAAACGTCGATTTACCGGAACCGGACGGTCCGATGATAACCACCTTTTCTCCCGGTGCGATATGCTCGTTGATATTTTTGAGGACATGATTGTCGCCAAAAGATTTCGTCAGATTTTTAACGGTGATCACTTTGTCTCATCCTCCTCTCTACTGCGCTCAGAATGGCTGTCAGGATCATAACCATGGCCAGATAGATCGCTGCAATCGCCAGATACGGCACGATCGCCTGATATGTCTTACCCTGAATGATCATAGCACCCTTTGTCAGATCCTTCAGACCGATAACGGTAACGATCGATGTCTCCTTTAACAGGGTGATCAGCTCGTTGCCGAGGGCAGGTAATACATTTTTTAATGCCTGTGGAATGATCACGCTGCGCATGGTCGTGGCATAGCTTAAACCAAGTGAGCGTCCGGCCTCCATCTGTCCCGCATCAATCGACATGATACCGGAACGGATGATCTCTGCCACATAGGCACCGGAGTTGATACCGAAGGTCAGTACCGCACAGATCACCATATTCTGTGTAGAAGATCTTGCGGATGCCCAGATGACAAACCACATGATCAGAAGCTGTACCATGGTCGGTGTACCACGGATAACAGTGAGGTAAATCCTCGCCAATACATTAAAGAAACCTAATACAGGGTTTTTTCGTCTTCCCTGCTGCTGCTGGTCGTGGGCAGAACGGATGATCGCCAGAATCACACCCAGAACCAAACCGATGATCAATGCCAGTACAGTCGTAAGTAACGTAATGCCGATACCCTGAACAAAATATTTGTAATTGTCATTCAGGATAAAGGTCTGATAAAAGCCAAGCTGCAATTTTTCAAACATTGTCCGGTGTCCCCCTTTCTCTGAAGTTCCCTGCGGTTATGCTTATATTCTGTAAAACGATGCATAACCCCATATGTGTCTTAGTATACCAGAAAATCTTCTTTTTGTTTATAAAAAAGCGGGACAAATATCATGTCCCGCTTACTTTTTTCTGTGATTTACAGTTTTTCAAACTGTAACATATCCATTCTGACTGCCAGACAGTATTTCTTATTCAGCCTTGATATATTTGTCAAGGATAGACTGGACCGTACCGTCTGCTTTCAGTTCAGCCATAGCTGTATTGATTGCATCCTTCAGGGCTGTGTTATCTTTACTTACAGCGATAGCATAGTCTTCTGTTACGTATTCGGTATCCAGAATCTTTAAGCCTTCGTTTGCTTCCACAAAGTTCTTGGCCGGCTGCTGGTCGATAACAACGCAGTCTACCTTACCATCTTTTAAAGCCTGTACGGCCATAGCGCCACTGTTGTACGGAATAACATTCTCATCACCAAAATCTGTAGAACAGTAAATATGTCCTGTAGTAGCATCCTGTACACCGATCAGCTTGCCCTGCAGATCATCTACAGATTTGATATCAGAATCTTCCTGAACGATGATCACCTGTACACCTGTGGAGTAGCTGTCTGTGAAATCCACATTTTTCAGACGCTCTTCGCTTACCGTCATACCTGCTGCAGCGATATCGATCTTACCGGACTGTACAGCCGGTGTCAGAGAAGAGAAGTCCATATCTACAATATCCAGCTTCAGTCCCAGCTTGTCAGCGATCGCCTGGCTGATCTCAACATCGATACCTACGATATTGTCACCATCATAATATTCATATGGTGGGAATGTAGCGTTTGTACCCATGGTCAGTGTACCCTCTGTAGCCAGTTTATAGTCTCCTGTTGCTGTTTCAGCTGCTGTGGAAGATGCCTCGCTGGCTGCGCTTGTTTCGCCTGCTGTGGAAGATGCCTCGCTGGCTGCGCTTGTCTCACTGGCTGCAGAACCTGCTTCGCTGGCTGCGCTTGTCTCGCTTGCTGCAGAACCTGCATCACTGGCTGCTGCGCTGCTGGAGCTTCCGCATCCGGCCAGCATGGACATGCCCAGAGCTGCTGTCATCATCATTGCTACTGCTTTTTTCATAATATTCACCTCATATACTCTTTCTTTCTCGATTCCTTTAATCGAACTCGATTACCCGCATTATACACTCTCATTTTTAACTATACAAGAACAAATCGAATTTTCCTTATAAATTCAGCACTTTATGCGTATTTTATGAATAATTGCCGGATTTTTATGCGTATTGACCTGTGGCTGATTCAGAATGTCCTCTTTTTTCCTGTAAAGCAGCCGTAAATCAGCGTTAAAAACTTTTTCTCCCATGTAGTATCTGACGTTTCTATCTTCTCACATCCCCGCGGTCTGTGACGATCCGGTAGCCGGCGCTTTCCACACGCTTTTCCAGACAGTTCCGGCACTGGGCCGATTCATCGCCGGTGCATATCTTATTATCATACAGCTCATATTTTTTTCGTACACTTACCGGAGAGAGATTCGGCATCAGAACATTGGCTCCGGCTTTTAACCCTTTTTCCCTGCCCAGTGGATCAAGCGTTCCGAGCGCTGTTGTCGCCGGAAGCAGAACATACGGAAACATCAGACGCAAAACAGACACAAGGCGCAGTGTCTTGTTCGCACTGCCGTTTTCATACACGGCAAACGGTGTCTGCGCATGTGTCAGAAACGGTCCGATCCCGATCATGTCCGGCATTAGTTCCTGCAAAAAACGCAGATCTCCGATCAGATCCTGTGTCGTCTGAAACGGCGAATCCACCATAAATCCGGCACCTACCTGATAGCCGATCTCCTTCAGATCCCACAGACAGCGCTTTCTGTTTTCCCCGTCCATATATGCCGGATGCAGTTTCCGGTAATGCTCCGGGGCCGCGGTTTCTTCTCTGAGCAGATATCTGTCAGCTCCGGCAGAAAAATACATCCGGTAGCTTTCCTTTTTCCGTTCTCCGACAGACAGCGTCACGGCACAGTCCGGGTACAGCTGCTTGATGGCTTCGACGATATGGCACAGATCCAGATCCGTATACGCATAATCCTCCCCGCCCTGCAGCACAAAGGTACGGTATCCGAGAGCATACCCTTCTCTGGCACAGGCAAGGATTTCTTCTTTTGTCAGCCGGTAGCGCTCTGCCTGTGTATTACCTTTGCGGATGCCGCAGTAATAGCAGTCATTCCGACAGTAATTGGTAAATTCGATCAGTCCGCGGACAAAAACCGTATCACCATAGACCTGACGCCGGATGGCATCCGCCTCTTTTGCCAGCATTTCATTTGCTGTGTCATCTTCTATAAGACGTAGTAACTCTTCATCTGTGAATTGTTTAGCTGTGGGTGTAGCCATCTTTCTTCTCATCTCCTGTTATATCTGCAATGTGTTCTATATCCAGACATTCTTTATCTGCCAGTATCAGCTTTTTTTCATACCAGTCAATCTTTTTTACCCGTCCGCTGACCTTTTTATAGCGTCCGCCGTCCTTCTTTTCATCTGGCACAAAACAGGTAAACGTCATCTCCGGCTGTTCGCTCAGATGGGCTTCGATCCACCGGAATTTCTCATTCAGACGTTTAAGTACATCCTCGTCCAGTAACCGTTCTCTTTCCGTCAGTCTCTGCGTCTCCCGGATCGCTGCCTCATGTCCGGTCAGCGCGGCAAATGGAGAAAACTGTGCGGCTCTGTCATACAGCGACATATGCGGCCGCGTCTCAGACTGATGATGCGGCAGATGCAGTATATCCTCATAGTTGTTTTTTTCTCTGTTCACGCTTTTTCATGCCTTATGCCCGCCGATCTGACTGTTGCGGCTTCTGGCTGTGGCTCCTTCCTGCAGATTCATGCCCTTAAGGACAGCATTCTTTCCATATCTCTTTTTGATATCCAGCATGGCATGCTGAAGCTTTTTCTCCTTTTCCAGCTCAGCTTTCTCTTTTTTCTCCTCGCTTTCCCGTTTTTTATAGTCGGTAAACAGATCCATCTGTTCAAACGCTTCCTCTTTTTTTACGGCGTTTTCCCCAGTCACCCGGTTTGCTGTCAGAGTTATCCTCCGTACCAGAAGGTGACTGTTGATGATCCGGTCATACAGCTCCTCTGCTGCTGCCATAAGCTGCATGGAAGAGGATGTCGGATACTTTAAATTCTGTGTACCGTGCGCGTGCTTTGGTACCTGTCTGCCATAGCGGTCTGTTGTCACCGCACCCTTATACAGCTTCCGGATTTTGGGATCTGTCAGATTGTCGATATCGTACCCTACCGTCAGGACCAGCTGGTCCGTTACCAGTCCTTTATCCACCAGATCCAGTGCCATAAGGTCTGTCATCTCCTGTACGACCAGTCTGGCTTTCTCACTGGTATAGGGACACTGCAGTACTTGTCCGGAACAGATACTGTTTGTCTCCGGTTTATACGCTTTGATATCTTCCATCCTGCAGGGTTCCCACCCCCAGGCATGGTCGATCAGAAGCTCTGCGTTGATGCCAAACAGCCGGTACAGAAGATCCTCGTTATAATATTCTCCCGCTTTTCCCAGTGAACAGCGGGCAATATCGCCCATCGTATACAATCCATAGCTTTCCAGCTTCCGGCTGTATCCCGGACCGACCCGCCAGAAATCTGTCAGCGGCCGATGTTCCCACAACAGCATTCTGTACGTCAGTTCATCCAGCTCCCCGATCCTCGCGCCGTCCGCATCCGGTGCCACATGCTTGGCCACGATATCCATGGCTACTTTGCACAGATACAGATTCGTTCCGATCCCTGCTGCCGCCGTGATGCCTGTCTGTTCATAGATGTTTTTCATTACCGTCGATGCCAGCTGTCTGGGCGTTTTCTGATACGTATCCAGATAGGATGTTACATCGATCATAACCTCATCAATAGAATAGACATGCATATCTTCCGGGGCAAAATACTGCAGATATATATCGTAAATCTTTGTGCTGACTTCCATATAATGTGCCATCTGTGGCGGAGCCACGATGTAGGAAAGGCGCAGTGCAGGGTCTTTTTTCAGCTCACGGTCATCACTTGACGCTCCTTTAAACTGCCCGCCGGGTGCCTGCTTTCTTCTCCTGGCATTGACTCTTGCCACCGCCTGTTCCACCTCAAACAGACGGGCACGACCGCCGATACCGTAAGCCTTTAACGAGGGAGAAACCGCCAGACAGATTGTTTTGCTGGTACGGCTTTTGTCCGCTACGACCAGATTCGTTGTCAGCGGATTTAAGTTCCTGTCCCGGCACTCCACGGAAGCGTAGAAGGACTTCAGATCGATCGCTATATAAAATCTGCTCTTCTCTGCATTTCTTTTATCCATCTCTCTTCCCCCTCTCCGTGACATGTTCCCTCTGCAGATTTGCCTGCTCTCTGGACTTTGCTTTCTACACAGATGTTTTTTGCTATACCGTGTTTTTCCTGTTACCTCGGACAGCTGTTTCGCTCTTCCCTGTCCATATCCCCGCGGACATATCGGGCATTAAAGGCCATATTGATCTCCCGGATCTCCTTTTTGCCGTCGATATACTCTTCATACATCTCTGCCAGCCCGGCCATACAGCCGTCACAGCTCGCCTCAATATTGCCAAGTGCCTCTTCTACGATTTTTTTTCGTTCTTCCTTTGTTGTATCCTTGATCAGATATCCTGCCATATGCTTCTCCTTATATTGTTCCGTTTTTTATCTTATACACTCATTTTCGCAACACTTCTGCCCATCAGATGTTCAGACACTGCGTGAGCAGTACTTTTTATTGCTATGCCTATCAATCATTGATCCGGTGAACCAATTTTGATTGTTGTATTCCTGTCCTAGCTGCAATTTCCTACTGGATTAAATCTCGCCAACCCTATATAATAATAAAAAACAGCAGGCGGATACGATAACAGTATACACCAAATCACCCACAGGAGGCTACAAATGATACGTTTTAATAACGATTATAACCGCGGTGCTCATCCCCAGATCCTGAAAGCACTGCTCGAAACCAATACAGAAAGCTATGGCGGCTACAGCAAAGATCCCTGGTGCGAAAAGGCACGCACGGCGATCCGCAAACATCTTGGCGGTACCGATGCCGATATTCACTTTATGATTGGCGGCACACAGGTCAATGCGATCATGCTTGGTGCAACACTTCGTCCCTACCAGAGCATCATCTGTGCTACAAACGGTCATATCAACCGGCATGAAGCCGGTTCGATCGAACATACCGGACACAAGATCGTCGCCCTGCCAGGCATTAACGGCAAGCTTACAGCTTCTGCCATTGCCGCAGAAGCACAGAATTATCAGGACAGCGGCTGTGCAGAATATCTGACTGAGCCAAAGCTCGTCTTTCTGTCGTCTCCGTCCGAGTATGGCACTACCTACACAAAGGCAGAACTCGAAGAGATCCGCAGTGTATGCGACAGATACCATCTGTACCTGTATCTCGACGGTGCAAGACTGGGCTACTGGCTGTCCTCTGCCGACTGTGACGTTACCCTTGCTGATCTGGCCCGCCTGACAGATGCCTTTTATATCGGCGGCACAAAATGTGGCTGTCTGATGGGAGAAGCGCTCGTCATCGTAAACAAAGAGCTTCGCCGCGGTTTCTGGACATGTACCAAACAAAGCGGCGGTGTTCTCGCCAAGGGATGGCTTCTCGGACTGCAGTTTTTTACCCTGTTTCAGGATGATCTGTACTTTTCCATTACCCGAAAGGCAGATGAACTGGCCTCACAGATAGAGACCGCCTTCGTGCAGGCAGGCATTCCTGTATACACACCAAATACCACAAACCAGAAGTTCGTCATCTTAACCAATACGCAGGCTGAACTTTTAGGCAGATCCTATATTTTTGAGTTTGATCACCGCGAAGATGATGACCACATCTGTGTGCGTTTCTGCACCAGCTGGAGCACAGAATCCACAGATGTTGAAAAACTGGTGCAGGATATCTCTAAACTGTAAAAAACAGTCCCAGAGGATATGCCCTGTCTCTTTTTTGCAGCATATCCTCTGAGACTGTTTCCTTTATACCGTTCACCGGCTTTATCTTACTTCACTTTTGTCAGTTCGCCATGCTCTGTAAACTGCACCAGATCTCCTTCATTGATCGCGCGGTCATACAGAAGTCTGTCCACCTGGCGTACACGGCACTGCTGCCCGTTTTCATCTTCAAGTACCACGATCGCCATCACCGGCTCGTTTACACTCCTCTCCTCACAGCCAAACTCTATATCTTCCTCGATCCGTACTACTGTATACTGCATAAGCTGTCCCCCGTTCGTATATTTATTTTCTCATCCAGATCCTTTTTCTTTTTGTCCAGATCTTTCTGTACTTCATTCAGGTCTCTTTTCTTTTCGTCCAGATCTTTTTGTATTTCCTGCAATTCTCTGGAAAACACCTGCATCACCTCTTCTATATTCTGGCAGAGGGTATAGATCTGTTCATACATTTCCCTGAAGTCCGGATATTTCTCAATGATGGATATGATCGCTTCCGGTCTGAAGATTATATCTCCTGTCTTGATAGTAATATAAAATGATTTATTTTCTATCTAAAATTTTAACAGAGGATTTTTCTTTACACAATAACTCCATATAATTACCGGAATCAGACA
>JAHZHB010000057.1 GCA_019420465.1 Lachnospiraceae bacterium | reverse complement strand
CACACAGGGTGAAGAAGGTGACAAATCCAAACGATACCAGAGTTTCAAAAAGTGTAACACCGGTATGCCATAAAATATCCCCGCTTTTCAGCATAGAAAGGAAAGTCATGAAAATCCGGGATGGACTGCTGAAAATGAAACTGTTTACGAGATGAAATCTCGTGGTGAGCTCCCACTGTAACAGAAAAAGCAAGAGAACAGCGATTTTGGTAAAGGTCACCCGGCGGTTGCGCAGCGTATGTGCTTTCAGGAAAGCCTTTTGTCTTTGGGATGGCGGTGAAGGATCAACAGTCTGTTTTTTCATGCAGCTGCCTCCATAAAAGATCAAAATAATATTGAAAGCTGTCCGTACTGCGTCGCAAAAGCGGCGACAGTGTAGCAGCAAAGTCAAACGGCTGATCCAGTACAATGCCTGCAGGAGAAGCCGACAGAACCAGCACGCGGTCGGCCAGAGTGATCGCCTCGGCGATATCGTGGGTAACTAAAAGGGCAGATTTCTTTTCTGCCCGGATGATCTGTCCGATATCGCTGCTGACATCCAGACGGGTCTGCGAATCCAGAGCGGAAAAGGGTTCGTCCAGAAGAAGCAGTGAAGGAGATAAAAGCATCGTCCGGATCAGTGCCACACGCTGGCGCATACCACCGGAAAGCTGTGCGGGATAGCTGTAGGCAAAGTCGGCCAGCTGATATTTTTCGAGCATCTGTCCGGCATACCGGCGGGCCTGTAAAAGGTCTAGTCCCTGTATCCTGGCGCCTAAAAGGATATTGTCCATGACACTCAGCCAGTCAAGCAGATGATCTTTCTGCAGCATGTAACCGGCCAGAGGAAAAGGCATATTGGGAGATTTTCCCTCGCAGAGTACAGTGCCGCTGTCCGGCTGCAAAAGTCCGGCGGCCAGATTGAGCAGAGTGGATTTTCCGCAGCCACTTGGTCCGATCACGGCCAGAAATTCTCCTTTTTTCAGAGAAAAACTGAGATTATGGATTGCGGGAAGCTCTCCGGTAAGTGTATGATAGGAGAAGCAGACATCCTGAAAGGATAAAAAGGACTGCATACGATTACCTCATGTTACAGATTTCGCAGAAAGCAAAAGCTTCTGTTTTTATACTATATGTACGTCTGGTAAATTTGATATGGAGAAAAAGGAAAATGCAAAAGATCAATTATCAGAAAGAACTGGAAAAGCAGCTGGAACAGTTCACAAAAGAACAGCATGTGCCGTCACTTCTTTTACATGCCTGCTGTGCACCGTGCAGCAGCTATGTGCTCGAATATCTGGCATCCCATTTTCATATTACCGTATTTTTTTACAATCCGAATATATCTCCGGCCGAAGAATACGAAAAAAGAGTAAAAGAGCTGCACAGACTGGTCAGTCAGCTGCCGGTTAAGTATCCGGTACAGGTCATTGACGGCGTGTATGAGCCGGAAAAGTTTTACACTATGGCCAAAGGACTGGAAGATGTACCGGAGGGCGGTGAGCGCTGCTTCGCCTGTTACAGACTCAGACTGGAGGAGGCGGCAAAGATCGCCCGGCAGGAAGGGTTTGACTATTTTACGACCACACTGTCCATAAGTCCTATGAAAAATGCAGAAAAACTAAATGAGATCGGGCAGGAACTTTCCGGAATCTATAAAACACCATACCTTCTGTCAGATTTCAAAAAGAAAAACGGCTATAAACGGTCGATCGAACTGTCCAGGGAATATGACCTGTACAGACAGGATTACTGTGGCTGTGTTTTTTCAAAAAGAGAGCGGGAACGTCAGAAAGAGGAAAAGAAACGGGCAGATGAAGCCAGGGTATGATTCAGCTATAATTCCGCTTGCAATATGTTTTCCGTAATGTTAGTATAGAAAAGACTTTTTACAAGGAAAAGAGGAATAGAGAAGTGGCACAGTTATGGGGCGGACGTTTTACAAAAGAGACCGATAAGCTGGTCTACAATTTTAACGCGTCCATAGGATTTGACCAGAAATTTTTTGCCCAGGATATCCGCGGCAGCAAGGCACATGTGACAATGCTGGCCAAGCAGGGTATTCTGACCATGGAAGAAAAGCTTGAGATCATCGGTGGCCTGGACAGCATCGTGCGTGATGTGGAAAACGGTACACTGGCGATCACAGAGGAGTATGAGGATATTCACAGCTTTGTGGAAGCAAACCTGATCGACCGTATCGGCGATGTAGGGAAAAAGCTGCACACAGGCCGCAGCCGTAATGACCAGGTGGCTCTGGATATGCGTCTGTATATCCGCGATGAGATCCACGAGATCGATGCGGAATTAAAGGAGCTTCTTTCTGTGATCAACCGGATCATGGAGGAAAATCTCGAAACATATATGCCGGGCTTTACCCATCTGCAAAAAGCACAGCCGGTGACACTGTCACATCATTTCGGCGCATATTTTGAGATGTTCAAACGCGACAGAAGCCGTATGAGCGATATTTTTGAGCGGATGAATTACTGTCCGCTGGGCAGCGGCGCTCTGGCCGGCACGACGTATCCGCTGGACCGTGAGTATGCAGCCAACATTATGGGATTTTACGGACCGACGATGAACAGTATGGACGGTGTTTCCGACCGTGATTATGTGATCGAGTTTTTGGCTGCTTTATCCATGATCATGATGCATCTGAGCCGTTTTTCCGAGGAGATCATCATCTGGAATTCCAACGAATACCGTTTCGTGGAGATTGATGATGCCTACAGTACCGGTTCCAGTATCATGCCGCAGAAGAAAAATCCGGATATTGCCGAGCTTGTCAGAGGAAAGACTGGCCGTGTCTACGGTGCGCTGATGCAGATTCTGACAACCATGAAGGGACTGCCGCTTGCCTATAATAAGGACATGCAGGAAGATAAGGAGTTTACTTTCGATGCGATCGATACAGTTAAAGGCTGTGTCCGTCTGTTTACAGGCATGATCGATACCATGCAGTTTAACAAAGACCGCATGGAGGCCAGTGCAAAGCAGGGCTTTACCAACGCCACAGATGCAGCAGACTATCTGGTAAAGAATGGTGTACCGTTCAGGGATGCTCATGGTATCGTGGGACAGCTGGTGCTGTACTGTATCGATAAAAACATTGCACTGGATGATATGACGCTGGAAGAGTTCCAGAAGATCAGTCCGGTATTCAAAGAAGATATCTATGATGCTATCAGTCTGAAAACATGTGTGGAAAAACGTATGACCGTTGGCGCTCCGGGCCCGGAGGTCATGAAAACGGTAGTCGAAGCAAATAAAAAGTACTTAAGCGAAGGAGAATAAGAATGAGCGAGAAATTACGTGTCGGTATTTTAGGCGCAACAGGTATGGTTGGACAGAGATTTATCTCTCTTCTGGAAAATCATCCGTGGTTTGAGGTGACAACACTGGCAGCCAGCCCGAGAAGTGCAGGCAAAACATATGAAGAAGCGATCGGCGGCAGATGGAAAATGGACACACCGATGCCGGAAGCTGTTAAAAAACTGGTTGTAAAGAACGTAAATGAAGTAGAAGCTGTAGCCAGCGAAGTAGATTTTGTTTTCTCTGCTGTAGATATGTCTAAAGACGAGATCAAAGCGATCGAGGAAGCATACGCAAAGACAGAAACACCGGTTGTTTCCAACAACAGCGC
>JAHZHB010000056.1 GCA_019420465.1 Lachnospiraceae bacterium | reverse complement strand
CGAACAGTTCACTATGACTTCACCGGGGAGCCTGATGCCCTGCCGAGCCGCCACTCATCTCCGTTTCCGTCCGTCCATCATGTACCTGCAAACAAACAATAATTTCCCCTAATCCATATTGACATTATAGGAAAACTAGAATATAATCCAAACCATACAAAGAAACAAAGAAAGGAGACCAAAAAAGTGATGAAATCCAACATGTCCACCATGATCAGCTGTTGTTGCTGTTGTTGTCACAGTCGAATGCAGAACTCCCGGGCAGAAAAAGGCCAGATACATCGCTTTCGTGTTTCCTGATGTATCCAAATATATTACTTTACCAGAGCATAGTATAAAAGTAATCGCCACAGCCCGGGAGCAATCCAGACGGGCATTTTTTATACCCTTTTCAGGAAAATCACAGAAGAAAACAACAGAATTCATTCCATTGTTGAAAAATCAGCTGTGGAATAATATAATAGAAAAGATGAGGAGAAAAAGAAAATGAAAAATCTGAAGAAATTAGCAGCACTTGGTTTAACCGCAGCACTGACATTCGCTCTGACCGCATGCGGCGGCACAGGCAGCAGCGCAGCTGGATCTGCAGCTTCCGACGCGGGTTCTGCAGCAGCATCCACAGCAGGCGGCGATGCCATCTACCGTACACTGGATGAGATCAAAGAAAGCGGCACCATCAACATCGGTGTATTCTCTGACAAAAACCCATTCGGTTATGTAGATGAAAACGGCGAATATCAGGGATACGACGTATACTTTGCCAGAAGACTGGCCGATGACCTTGGTGTAGAGGCAAACTTCGTATCTACAGAAGCTGCCAACCGTATCGAATACCTGCAGACAGGTAAAGTTGACCTGATCCTGGCAAACTTCACCGTTACAGACGAGCGAGCACAGGAAGTAGATTTCGCACTGCCGTACATGAACGTAGCACTCGGTGTCGTATCCAGAAACGATAACGTGATCGAAAGCCTTGACAACTGGAATCCGGACGATTCCATCATCGTTATCTCCGGTACCACAGCAGAGACATATCTGACATCCACCTATCCGGATATCCCGCTGCAGAAATTTGACTCCTATGCAACAGCAAAAGAAGCCTTCCAGAACGGTACATCCGTGGCATGGGCAAACGACAACACAGAAGTTATCGCATTCTCCCTGCAGAACGAAGGCTACACCGTTGGTATCCCGTCACTTGGAAGCTCCGATACCATCGCACCGGCTGTAAGCCAGGGCAACACAACACTGCTTGACTGGGTCAACACAGAAATCGAAACTCTTGGACAGGAAAACTTCTTCCACGCAGATTATGAAGCCACACTGACAGACACCTATGGTGCTGACTACGAGGACACACTGGTCGTAGAAGGTGGCAAGACAGAATAAAACACATAAAAAGGCGAGCGTATGAACTGGGATTTTATCATCAAATACCTGCCGCTGTATGAGCGGGCCGCCCTGCTGACAGTGAAGATCGGTGCCATTGGCATCGTCTTCGCTGTGTTAGTGGGTCTGGTCTGTTCGGCTATCCAGTATTACAAAATACCGGTAGCCCGTCAGATTACAGCCGTATATATCGAACTGAGCCGGAATACTCCACTTCTGGTGCAGTTATTTTTTATTTACTATGGACTTCCGAAGATCGGACTTTCTTTAAAACCGGAGATCTGCGGTGCCATCGGTCTGGCATTCCTTGGCGGCAGCTATATGGCTGAAGCCTTTCGAAGCGGGCTCGAATCCGTAGACCGGATTCAGTGGGAGAGCGCAGAAAGTCTGGGACTTAACAGCCGCCAGATCTTAGGCTATGTGATCCTGCCGCAGGCACTGTCCACCAGTGTACCTGCACTGGTAGCCAACGTGATCTTCCTCTTAAAAGAGACCAGCGTATTCAGCGCCATCAGTCTGATGGACCTGATGTTTACCGCAAAGGATCTGATCGGTCTCTATTACAAGACAACAGAGAGTCTGTTTTTGCTGGTCGTATTCTACCTGATCATCTTACTTCCGGTGTCCATTGCAGGTACTCTGATAGAAAGGAGGCTGCGCTATGCCGGATTTGGGGATTGACGTACTCTTTAAAGGTACCAATATGATCCGCCTTTTACAGGGCTTATGGGTCGCCATGCAGATCAGTCTGGTGTCCATCGTGATCAGCCTGCCCCTTGGCGTCCTTGTGGGTGCGCTGATGACTGTAAAAAATAAAGTCGTGCGGTTTATCTTCAAAGTCTATCTGGAGATCATCCGTATCATGCCACAGCTGGTTTTACTGTTTTTAGTCTATTTTGGTACCACCAGAGCCATGGGCATCAATCTGTCCGGTGAAGTGGCTTCCGTGATCGTTTTCGTCTTATGGGGAACCGCCGAAATGGGCGATCTGGTCCGCGGTGCACTGATCAGTATACCAAAGCATCAGTACGAAAGCAGCGAGGCACTGGGCCTTTCCAAAAAACAGACCTATATCTACATCATCATACCGCAGACCCTGCGCCGTCTGCTTCCTCTTTCCATCAACCTGATTACCCGTATGATCAAGACTACAAGCCTTGTCCTGATGATCGGTGTCGTGGAAATGTTAAAAGTAGCCCAGCAGATCATCGAAGCCAACCGTATGGTCAGCCCGAATGCCGCATTCGGTGTATTTCTGGTTGTATTCGTACTGTATTTCTTAGCATGCTGGCCGATCAGCATGCTGGCAAAATATCTCGAAAGAAAATGGAGTTAAAGCTATGGCAGAGTCAATACTGAAAATCGAACATCTGAAAAAAGAGTATGGCGGACTGAAAGTGCTCGAAGACATCAACCTCGATGTCCATCAGGGCGAAGTCATCGTTATCGTAGGCCCGAGCGGCTGCGGTAAAAGCACCCTGCTTCGCTGCATCAACGCACTCGAAGAAATCCAGGGCGGCTCCATTACCCTTCACGGCAAAGAAATCAAAAAAGGAAGCCCCTCCGTTGCCGAACTTCGCCAGAAGATCGGTATGGTCTTCCAGAGCTATGAGCTTTTCCCCCATCTGACCGTCATAGACAACATCACCCTGGCTCCCGTAAAAGTCCAGAAACGTAAAAAAAACGAAGTCAGAGAGGAAGCCATGAAACTCTTAGAACGCGTAGGACTTGCCGACAAAGCCGACAGTTACCCCCGTCAGCTCTCCGGCGGCCAGAAACAGCGTGTAGCCATCGTCCGTGCCCTGTGCATGCATCCCGAGATCCTTCTCTTCGACGAAGTTACCGCTGCCCTCGACCCCGAAATGGTCCGTGAAGTCTTAGACGTTATGCTTGACCTCGCCAAAGAAGGCAAGACTATGCTCATCGTCACCCACGAAATGTCCTTCGCCAAAGCCGTAGCCGACAGAGTCATCTTCATCGATCAGGGCAACATCGTCGAAGAAGCCAAACCCATCGACTTCTTCGAACACCCAAAGACCGACCGCGCCAGAAAATTCCTCGATGTCTTCACCTTCGACGACGTCAAACACGAATAAAACGCATAGTATATATCGTGGACAATATATGTTTTGTCCCTTATATTTTGTGTAAGATTCCCATGCATGTTCGCTTATGAGCAAGCATGGGAATTAAATTATACACAATATTAAAATCAGATCTGCAAACAGCATGTTTCAGCAAAGTAAATTAAGATTCGGCAGGGTGGCGGTATGATGTCTGCAGGAAAAGCATTCTGAGGTGCGCTTTTAGCATTGATGAGATCCAGTGCTTACGTAATCTTACGCGCGAGCCCGTTTAAGCGAGCGCGTTAGATGAAGTTAGCACTTAGCTCAGCAATGCGTTGCATCTTGCTTTTCCTGCAGACATCATACCGCCACCCTGCCGAATCTTTTCACTACCTGCAATTTCTAACATGAATAATTATGAAGACATACCCCAATATATTGACAGCATACACTAAAAAGTATACTCTAAACCTATCAGAAAACTCTGGCAATAGCGAAGCCATCCAACAAAAATTTCGCCAATACCCAAAAAAAGGAGGAAAGTTATGAAAACATTAAAGAAATTAGGCCTTTGCGTATCCGCCATGGCCCTGATCGCCGGCCTCTCCCTCGCTGCACCAAAGCCAACAGAAGCCGCAAGCGTCAGCTACTATGAAACCACAAAAGTCACCGACATCAAAGAAGGCGCCGGCTCATCCTACGACAGAGTCATCGAGCTGCCCAAAGATGCCGTAATGAAAGTAACCAGCAAAAAGAACTCCAAATGGTACAAAGTAGAATACCAGAACTCCAAACAGAAAAAATTCAAAGGCTATGTCAAAGCTGCTGACCTGCAGAAAGCCATCGAATACAAAGTGACCAAAGACGCTTACATCCGCGAAGAAGGCAAACAGTCTGCAGAGACCGTATATATCGCAGATAAAGGTGAAAAACTCTTTGTAGTCAACACCTCCAACAAAGGCTGGTACAAAGTCGTTTATTACGAAGACGGAGACGTTTACAGAGGCTATGCCTCCAGTGCCAAACTGAAAAAAGTCAGCAAGGACAAATCCTCTGATAAAAAAGAGTCCTCCGACAAAAAAACATCCTCCAAAAAGGATGTCAAATACAAAGTAACCCAGGATGTCAACATGCGCGCCAAAGCAAAAGCGTCCTCCAAAGTCGTTACTGTAGTAGAAAAAGGTGATACCGTACATGTAACAGATACATCCAACGGTAAATGGTACAAGGTATACTATACTAATTCCAAAGCGAAAAAGTGTACCGGCTATATCAACAAAAAGTATCTGAAAAAGAAATAAAAAGATCATACGATGACGAGGCAGGGAATGCGTTCCCTGCCTCAGTCTGTATAAAAAGGCATATTACAAAGAGAAAAACCCCCGGGGTAGCTTTTGCTTTTGCTTTATTTGTAGTATACTAAGGCAAGAATCCGGCGCATGCATATACGCAGGAACAGTAAGGAGGAAGAAATCATGCATATGCTCAAAGACGAAAACGGAAACATCATCCCTCACGGCGAGGGCCACGATCATCATCACGACCATGACCACCATGATCATCACGATCATCACCATGATCACGGCGATCATGCTGAAACAGATGCCCTGATTGGCTATATGGTATCCCATAACGCACATCATGCCGAAGAACTCAAAGATATCGCTCATACTCTTCGCCATGAAGGACGTACAGAGATCGCTGACTGCATCGAAGCCGCAGTAGCTGACTTCGCCACAGGTAACGAAAAACTGTCCAAAGCCCTTGCAATGATCAAAGGTTAAGGCTGAACGAACGAAAAAAAGCTGGCCCGTCCGCGAGACGGCTACAGATATATAAGACCTTAGAAAGCAGGTGCAACGTCTGCCTGAGCTAAGTGCTAACTCCATCTAATACGCTCGCTGAAACGGGCTCGCGCATAAGATTGCGTAAGCACTGGATCTCATTCAGGCTAAATGCGCACCCAGAATGCTTTCTAAGGTCTTATATATCTGTAGCCGTCTCGCGGACGGGCCAGGTTTTTCCTGTGCTTTGATGATTAAAGAATTTCTTCTTTGCTCCAGCGTCCACTGGCACCGCATGGCAGCACAAGTCCCGTATCCGTCACCGGAAGTCCGATCTCCTCTGAACGTACAAATCCTTTAAACTTTTTCAGCTCTGTAGCGATCATATACGTCAGTACCGCCGGCTGCAGACCTGTCGTATAGGAATTAACCAGGAAAAACAGCGGATCCTCCGACAGAAGCTCTGTACAGAGTCTGATCAGTCCGTGGATTGACTCCTCGATCTTCCAGATCTCCCCCTTTGGGCCACGGCCATAGGACGGCGGATCCATGATGATCGCATCGTAATGATTTCCACGACGGATCTCTCTCTGGACAAACTTTACACAGTCATCCACGATCCAGCGGATCGGCGCATCCGAAAGACCGGAACTTGCCGCATTTTCCTTGGCCCAGGTCACCATGCCCTTGGAAGCATCCACATGCGTCACATGGGCGCCTGCAGCCGCAGCGGCCAGTGTAGCACCACCCGTGTAGGCGAACAGGTTCAGTACCTTAACCGGACGGTTGGCACGACGGATCAGCCCGCCAAACCAGTCCCAGTTGGCAGCCTGCTCCGGGAACAGGCCGGTATGCTTGAAACTGAACGGCTTCAGATTAAAGGTAAGATCTCCGTAATGGATCTGCCATTGTTTCGGCAGATCGAAAAATTCCCAGTCACCGCCGCCTTTGCTGCTGCGGTGATAATGACCGTTACACTTCTTCCATCCTCTGTTTTTCTTCGGGGTGTCCCAGATGACCTGCGGGTCCGGACGGATGAGCAGATAGTCGCCCCAGCGTTCCAGCTTTTCTCCCTGGGAGGTATCCAGTACTTCATAATCTTTCCAGTTATCAGCAATCCACATATATCGTATATCCTCCAAACTATAATCAAAATCATACTGAAAAAAGTATAGCATATCGCCGGAGAAAATGCGACGGGGAATTGCAGATGAAAGGAGAACAAACGTCCGTAGAAAAAAGACAGCGGCCAGAGAGCCCGCTCAAGTGACAAAATGCTGGAGAAAACACCATAAATGCAAGAAAAATAAAAATAAGATGCATTTTTAAACGTGCATTCCACAGAAAAAAAGAAAAAATGAAGCGAAAATGAAAGATGATATTGACAAAACATCAGAAAATCCATAAAATGTGGGATGGACAAATTTGCAATACATTGCAGTTTACATAACTGCCTGAGGAGGAATATTATGAAAACACCGTACAGCAGTCTGAGCCGCGAAGAGCTTGGCACCCTGAAAGACAAACTGGAAAAGGAATACAGCGAGGTCAAAGCGCTTGGCCTTAAACTTGACATGTCCAGAGGTAAACCGTCCAGGACCCAGCTGGATCTTTCCATGGGGATGCTTGATACCGTCAGCAGCGAGAGTGTGATGGACTGTGAAAATGGGATGGACTGCAGAAACTACGGTGTTCTGACAGGTATTCCGGAGATCCGTCGTCTGATGGCGGATATGGCCGGAGTATCGGATAAAAACGTGATCGTTTATGGCAACTCCAGCTTAAACATCATGTTTGATACCGTGTCCCGTTCCATGACACACGGTGTGATGGGTTCTACACCCTGGTGTAAGCTTGATAAGGTAAAATTCCTCTGTCCGGTACCGGGATATGACCGTCATTTTGCCATCACAGAAGCCTTTGGCATCGAGATGATCAATGTGCCGCTGTATGCGGATGGTCCGGATATGGATATGGTGGAAAAGCTTGTCAGCGAGGATCCCACGATCAAAGGTATCTGGTGTGTACCGATGTATGCCAATCCGACAGGTACTACATACTCTGCCGAGACAGTACGCCGTTTTGCCGCACTGAAGCCGGCTGCAGAGGATTTCCGTATCTACTGGGACAATGCCTACGGTGTACATCATCTGTTTGAGGATGATCAGGACAGCATCCCGGAGATCCTTTCCGAATGTGCCAAAGCGGGAAATCCGGACATGGTATACGAGTTTATGTCAACATCAAAGATCACTTTCCCGGGTTCCGGTATCGCAGCGATGTTTACTTCCGAGGCCAATATTCAGGATATCCTGAAGCTGATGACCTTCCAGACGATCGGCCATGACAAGATCAATCAGCTGCGCCATGCCAGATTCTTCGGAGATATCGAACATCTGAAAGCCCATATGATGAAACATGCCGCACTGATCCGTCCGAAATTTGCCGCTGTTATAGAGACACTGGAAGAAGGCCTTGGCGGCCTTGGAATCGGCAGCTGGTCCAATCCGAAGGGGGGATATTTTATCTCTTTTGATGCGATGGAGGGCTGTGCAAAAGCGATCGTAGCCAGAATGAAAGAGGCCGGTGTGGTGATGACAGGAGCCGGAGCTACCTATCCGTATGGTAAAGATCCGAAAGACAGCAATATCCGTATCGCGCCGACACTGCCGACTCCGGAGGAGCTTGCCAAAGCAGCGGAGGTCTTTGTTCTCTGTGTAAAGCTTGTCAGCGTGGAAAAATTACTCGAGGCATAAGTAAGTGCACAACAGTATAAAGCTACAAAGGGACAGAGACGGTCATACGACTGTCTCTGTCTGGCGTTACAGCGCGTTTCTTTATCTTTTTTCAACTTTGTGCTATTTACCCTCGTCAAAATCAGTGATACAATAGTGCCTGTTAAGGGGATATTCTACATAAGGGGGACTTAGATGAAAAAAAAGAAAATAAAGACCTGGAAACTGGTGGTCTTTGGCATACTTGTGTTTATTCTGGTACTGGTGGCGATCTGTTACGGTGCCGTGGCAAAATATTATACCACTCATTTTTTCAAGGGAACACAGATCAATGGCTACGATTGCAGCAATCTGACCGTGGACGAGGTCAAGACAGAGATTACCAATGAAATCATGACTTACGCGATCAATATTCAGGAGCGTAACGGCATCACAGAGCGTCTGCTGGCAGATGATCTTGGCTTTACCTATGAAGATGATCAGTCGGTGGATCAGCTTTTAAAAGAACAGAAGGCATACGCCTGGCCGGTTGAGATATTTAAGACCAGAGAGCAGGAAGTCAGTGCGATCTCCAGCTATGACAGGGAAAAAACCAGCGAAGCACTGAATAATCTGAAATGCTTTGCTGCGGGAAACTATACCGCGCCTGAAAATGCCTATATTCAGGAAGGGGAAAGTTCCTATGAGATCGTACCGGAGGTACAGGGTACGCAGCTTGACTTTGACAAGGTACTTGAGGCTGTACTGCAGGCGGTGGATGCACATGCCGATGCTGTAGATCTGGATGCCGCAGGTTGTTATCTGCAGCCGGAGATCACAAGCGAGGATGCTTCCTTGCATGCGCTGACAGACAGTGTAAATACCTATCTGTCTGCAAAGCTTACCTACGATTTTGGCGGGGATGACCGCAAAGTTGTCGTTGACGGCGCACAGATCAAAGAGTGGCTGCAGAAAGGCGATGACGGTCTGCCGGTTCTGGGAGATGATGGCAAGCCAGTGCTGGTAGAGAGTGCTATAAAAGAGTTTGTCCGTGTGGATATGGCCAAGAAATACGATACACTGGGCAAGCCGCATGAGTTTAAGACACATGCCGGAAAGACGCTTACGCTGACCGGTGGTTTTTACGGCTGGCGTATGAAACAGGACGATACCGTGACAGCCATGATCGAAGCGATCAAAGCAGGCGAGCAGAAGGATATGGAAGTATCCTATCATTATACCGCTGCCAGCCGGGGTGCGGACGATATCGGTGGTACATACGTCGAGGTAGATATCACACATCAGAAGATGTATTGCTATCAGGATGGCAAGCTGAAAGTGGAGACGCCGGTAGTTACCGGTAAAAAGGTCGAAGGCAGTGAGACTCCGTCCAATGGTATCTGGTCTATTATCTATAAGAAAAGAGATGCGATCCTTGGCGAAGAGAATAATCTCGAATACCGTTCACCGGTAGATTTCTGGATGCCGTTTAACGGCAATGTAGGTATTCACGATGCCGATCGCTGGAGATCCGAATACGGCAAAGACATCTATAAAAAGCATGGTTCCCACGGCTGTGTCAATACACCGCGGGCGGCCTGTGAAAAGATATATAATATAGTAAGCAAGGGAACACCTGTCATCGTTTATGGTGAATAAAGGATGCTTACAGTGAGGAGAGACAGATGAATATTGTTGTTTTGGCAGGAGGTATCAGTACGGAGAGAAGCGTTTCGATCGTCTCCGGTACAGAGGTTTGCAAAGCGTTACGTGCCAGAGGAGAAACGGCAGCATTGCTGGATGTATACTGTGGTACGGATAAAGCGGATGCACAGAGCTTTTTTACAGAGGTGCATGCTATAGAGGAGGATGTAGCCTACATCCATGGCTTTGATGATAAGATCGAAGAGATGATCGCTTCCCATAAGGCGTTTTTCGGACCAAACGTACTGGAGATCTGTAAAGCGGCAGATATTGTTTTCCTGGCGCTGCATGGTGCAGACGGAGAAAACGGCAAGGTACAGGCTGCGTTTGACCTGCTTGGTATCCGCTATACGGGTACAGGATATTTAAGCAGCGCACTTTCCATGGACAAGGCACTGAGCAAGGAGCTGCTTCACTGTGCCGGTGTGCCGGTTCCCATGGGTAAAAAGATCACAGCACCGGATGCGGATCTTTCCGATATGGAGTTACCGTTAGTGGTAAAACCCTGCTGCGGCGGTTCCAGTGTGGGTGTCAGCATCGTCTATGATAAGAAAGATCTGAAGGCTGCCCTGGCGGAGGCTTTTAAATATGAGCAGGAGGTAGTGATCGAGGAATATATTGCCGGACGTGAGTTTTCTGTGGGCGTGATCGACGGGGAAGCTTTGCCGGTCATTGAGATCGCGCCGATCGAAGGCTTCTATGACTATAAGAACAAGTATTCCAAAGGTGCTACCAACGAATACTGTCCGGCCCGTCTGACAGACGAAGAGACAGCAAAAATGCAGGCTTACGCAGTCGCAGGAGCCAGAGCACTCGGTATCACAGGCTATGGCCGTCTGGATTTCCTGATGAAGGAAAACGGCGATATGTACTGTCTGGAAGCCAATACGCTGCCGGGTATGACACCGACCAGTCTGCTTCCGCAGGAAGCTGCTGTTGTGGGGATGGATTTTGGTCAGCTGTGTATGCGTCTGATCGAGGTATCTTTAAAAGACTGAGTAAATAAGGAGAACAAAACAGTCACACTGTAAAGCTATGCCGACGGTGTGACTGTTTTATTAAAACAATGATGAAGGATTTAACCATTAAAAAGATCACAGAGGTCTGCCACGGCACATATCATGGCCCGCAGACGCTTACCGATACACAGATCACAGCTGTCAGTACAGACAGCCGTAAGATAGAAGAAGGCTGTCTGTATGTGCCGATCGTAGGTGCACGTGTGGATGGTCACAGCTTTATCCCGCAGGTCATGGAAAAAAAGGCACTGGTCACCCTGTCCGAAAAGGAGCTTGGTGATGTCAGCTATCCGTGGATCCGTGTGGAATCTTCCCTGCAGGCTGTAAAGGATCTGGCGGAAGCCTATCTGAAGATTCTGGATATTCCTGTTGTCGGTATCACCGGCAGTGTGGGAAAGACCAGCACAAAAGAGATGATCGCCGCTGTTCTGGGCGAAAAATACAACGTGTTAAAAACACTGGGTAATTTTAACAATGAGCTGGGCCTTCCGCTGACGGTCTTTCGCCTGCGCGAAGGCGATGAGATCGCTGTGCTGGAGATGGGGATCAGTGATTTCGGTGAGATGACAAGGCTGGCAAAGATTGCCCGTCCAAAAGTGGGTGTGGTGACCAATATCGGCTGGTGTCATCTGGAAAATTTAAAGACAAGAGACGGTATTTTTAAAGCAAAGACAGAGATGTTTGACTGGCTGCAGGCGGATGGTACAGTGATCGTAAACGGTGACGATGACAAGCTGTGCCAGATCAGAGAGGTTCACGGGAAAAAGCCGGTATTTTTCGGTATGAACAGCCAGTTTCCCATCTGGGCTGATGAGGTGGAAAATCAGGGACTGCACGGGATGCAATGCCGCATTCATATGGGGGAGGAAAGCCAAAGTGTCCATATCCCGCTTCCGGGAGCACATATGGTCTACAATGCCCTTGCGGGTGCAGCGGTCGGCCAGGCTTTCGGCATGACGCTTAAAGAGATCTGTACCGGTATAGAAAAGCTTAAGCCCTTAAGCGGCCGCTTCAATATCCTGGATCTGGCCGGAAGATGTGTGGTGGATGACTGTTACAATGCCAATCCGGTATCCATGAAGGCTTCTCTGGAGATCCTGGAACAGGGGCAGGGAAGACGTGTGGCGATCCTTGGTGATATGGGTGAACTCGGGGCCGATGAGGCTGCCTTGCATGAGGAGGTAGGCGCTTTTGCCGGTGGCCTGCATATAGACGTTCTCTATACGGTGGGTGAGCTGACCCGCGGACTGGAGAAAAAGGCAAAAGAAAAAAATCCGGCACTGGTAACGAGACATTTTGATGCTCTCGATACGCTTTTACAGGAACTGCCCACGCTGACAGCACCACAGGATACGGTACTTGTGAAGGCTTCGCATTTTATGCATTTTGAAAAGATCATAGAGGCATTCAGGCAGATGCAGTAAAAGACAAGGCGGCAGGTTATCCTGCCGCCTTGTCTTTTGAAATTTGATTGCTCAACTGTTTTTCTTAACCATGGACTGTACGATATCTCTTGTATAGCTTCCGATCACTTTTTTCTCTTCTTTTGTCAGTTCTGAAGGCCGAAACGGCTTTCCATATTCCAGGGTGACCTGTGTTTTACGGATCAGCGGGAAATGATCCTCCAGGATCTGTGAGGTATTTGTCAGGGCAACAGGCACGATCAGACAGTCAGTCTTTGTGGCCACCTTAAAGCTGCCCTCGTGGAAAGGCAGAAGCTCGGTCTGGTCAGCTCCCGTACTGCGGGTGCCCTCCGGGAAGATAAAGACGGAAATCCCGTTTTTGACATGATCGATGGCCGTAAGGATCGTTTTTAATCCCTGTTTGATATCCTGCCGGTCCAGGAACAGGCAGTATAAAAGGCGCATCCAGATGGAAAGGAAAGGCACTTTGGCAATCTCCTTTTTGGCCAGATAGCCGGTTCGTCCGGGACAGCGGGCATAGGTGATAACAACATCAAAAAAGCTGCGGTGGTTGCCGATATAAAGGACGGCCTCGTCTCTGGGAACATTTTCTTCGCCGATGACAGTCAGCTGGCAGCCGGACAGAAACAGTATGATCTTGAAAGCGGTCTGTACGATGCAAAGAGAAGAAATATCTCTGGCACGGGGATTTATTTTGCCGATCAGCCACTCAATGAGAAACAAAGGGATCGAAACAATAAAAAATACAAGTAAAAATAAAACGATAAGCAGTAAACGTATCATATGTCATTCTCCTGTTCTTTGGTATCTTTTATTATACGGTAGTGTCTGTGGACTTGCAAGATAGGCAGCAAAAAAGACATATTTTTATTACCGTCACATAAAATGAAAAAAGAACGATACGGTGACAGGGCAGGAGAAGATATGAGACAGAAACTATATCCGCTTTTGGTACTGGCGGGGCTTGTGCTTTGCCTTTGCGGCTGTTCAGCCAGACTGATACATAAAGAAGAGGGAAGACAGCTGGATTTTACTGTGACAGCCAGAAGTGAGCTTCCAGAGGAAGTGGAAGCCGTGCTGGATGAAAAACTGGGGACTTCTTTTGAAACGGCCTGCCAGTACGGGGACAGTCTGTATCTTTTGTGCGGCTATCCTGTGCAGAGTACGGGCGGATACAGTATCAGGGTCAATCATCTGACAGCAACAAAGGATGCGATATATTTTCAGGCGGAACTGATCGGCCCTGACCAGGGAGAAGAAGTAAGCGGGGCGGACAGTACACAGACGGCCCCGTGGCTGGTGGTAAAAACCGAATATCTGGATCTGCCTGTCATCTTTGAATAGTAAAGTGCAGGAGAACAGGCAAGGGGAGGCGTGTATGGAGTTAAAAAAGCAGGAATATCCGGTGCTGTGTAAAAAAAGCAGTGCCCAGAGTCAGACAACATGTGATGAGGAAGTGAATGTGCCGGATCACTGCCCGGATGTGGGGCGTCTGATTCAGAAAAAAGGCAGTGTGCAGATAAGCGATGTGCAGGTGGAAAAGGATGCATTGACGCTGACTGGTCAGCTGACCTTTGGCGTTCTGTACGTTTCGGATGATGGTGACCGAAGGATACAGAGCTTTAAGAGCCAGATCCCTGTGAAAGAGACGATCCGTCTGGAGGGCGTCAGAGAGGGAGATGAGATACAGTTGAAATGGGAGCTGGAAGATCTGTCGCTGCATCTGATCCATCCCAGAAAGCTGGGTGTGCAGGCATTATTTTCTTTTGGGGCAGATGTGCAGGAAAAAAAGACGCTGCTGTTGCCTCTTGGTGTTGCAGAAGACGAGGGGATATCCTGCAAAATGCAGCAGGAAGAGATCCTCGGGCTGAAGGTGCACAGAAAAGAAAGCCTGCATCTGAAAGAAGAGATTCTGCTGCCGTCCAATAAACAGGAGGTAGAAACCGTTCTCTGGCAGGAAGTGGAGGTGCGGGGACTGAAATTTCGCTGTATGGAGGGGGAGATCACCTATACCGGTGAAATGTTTGTTTTCCTTTTGTATACAGGGGAGGATCCACTAAGCCCACCTGAATGGATCGAACAGGTGGTACCGGTCAGCGGCTCTCTGGCCTGCGGGGCATGTCAGGCCGGTCTTTTACCGGATATAGAGGTGAAGCTTACGCAGAAAGAAATCCTTATTAAACCGGACAGCAATGGAGAAGAACGGATACTTACAGCCGAGGCCGTGCTGGAAACCGACATAAAACTGGCACAGGAAGAGACATTTTCTCTGTTGATGGATGTCTGTGATCCGACAAAAGAGTGCCAGCCGGTAACAGAACAGACGACAGTTGAACATCTGCTGATCAAAAATGAGGCAAAATGCCGTGTCAGTGACCGCTTAAGTACAGGAGAAACACCGGGAAAGATCCTGCAGATCTGTCACAGCGATGCCAGAGTGCGGGTCGATGACTGCCGTGTGACACCGGCGGGCCTGGAGGTGGAAGGAATCTTAAATGTTCGTATTCTGTATATCGTCAGTGATGATGAGATGCCCTTTTATGCCATGGAGACAGTACTGCCCTTTAACCAGACGATCGAAGTGCCCAGGATGTCACCGGATATCAGCTGCAGACTGAAAGCAGATCTGGAGCAGCTGTCCACGACTATGGCGGACAGCCATGAAATTGAGATCCGGGCACTGATCAGCTGCAGTGCGCTGGTCGTGGAAAAAAGAGAACTGCCTCTTTTACGTGAGATCAGAGAGCAGCCACTGGATATGGAAAAGATCCGGGCACTTCCGGGCATCCTCTGCTATCGCTTCGGTCCGGAGGATACGCTGTGGGATCTGGCAAAATCATACTACACGACCGTGGATGAAATACGAAAATTGAACGATTTGCAGGGCGAACCGGTGTCCGGACAGTCGATTTTTCTTGTAAAAAAGGTAGAAAGTTAAAAAAATAGCAAATACCTATTTGCATTTTGTATTTTTTATGGTACAGTGTTCATTGTATTGTATACAAAGTGCGAAAACAGATAGAGGAAGATACCATAAAGATGAGATTAAGAGCAATGGCAAAGATCAATCTGGGTCTGGATGTTGTGCGAAGACGTGAGGACGGCTACCATGAGGTGCGCATGATCATGCAGACGATCCGGATGTATGACAGCATAGAGCTGACAAAGCTTGAAACACCGGGGATTCAGGTGACGACCAATCTGCGTTACCTTCCGGTCAATGAAGACAATCTGGTATACCGTGCGGCGAAGCTTCTGATGGATGAATTCCATGTAGAACAGGGTGTAAAGATCCGCCTGGAAAAGTTTATTCCGGTAGCTGCAGGCATGGCCGGCGGAAGTGCCGATGCGGCAGCTGTTATGGTGGGCGTTAACCGTATGTTTTCTCTGGGACTCTCCAAAAGAGCACTGATGGAGCGAGGTGTAAAGATCGGGGCAGATGTTCCCTATTGCATTCTCCGGGGAACGGCTCTGGCTGAAGGTATAGGTGAAAAACTGACAGCACTGCCAAAAGCACCGCAGGCATATGTCCTGATCGCCAAACCGCCGATCAGTGTTTCCACAAAATTTGTGTATGAGAATCTCCATCTGGAGACGCTCAAGGAACATCCGGATATCGATGGTGTCCGTGCGGCGATCGAAGCCGGTGATCTGAAAACCATGGTATTCCGTATGGGGAATGTGCTGGAGACTGTGACGATCCCTGCCTACCCGCAGATCGGAGCGATCAAAGACTGTATGCTGGAAAATGGTGCGCTGGGTGCCATGATGAGTGGCAGCGGCCCTACTGTGTTCGGAATATTTGAGGACAGAGCACAGGGAGAACAGGCCAAAAAAGCGCTGAAAGCCAGCGGTATGGCACAGATTGTATATCTGACAACTTTTTTTAACTGACAACTTCATAACAAAATCTTTTAATGCGGAGGAACAAAAGATGAATGATTTTCACGTGGATATGAACGAATATCTGCCGCTGCGTGACGTGGTATTTAAAACCCTGCGTCAGGCGATCCTTACGGGCGAACTGCAGCCGGGCGAACGTCTGATGGAGATCACACTGGCAAACAAGCTGGGTGTGAGCCGTACACCGGTGCGTGAGGCAATCCACAAGCTGGAGCAGGAGGGGCTGGTGATCATGATGCCCCGCCGTGGTGCGCAGGTAGCGCAGATCACAGAAAAAGACCTGACAGAGGTGCTGGAAGTACGTCTGGGTCTGGAAGAGATGGCTGTACGTTTTGCGTGTGAACGCATGACGGATGAACAGTTTAAAGCCATCTGTGCGGCAGCAGCAGAGTTTGATGCGGCGATAGAGAAAAATGATCTGACGGCACTGGCCCAGGCAGATGAAAATTTCCATTCCCTGATCTACAAGGCGACAGACAATGCCTGTCTTTGCAATATTACAAACAATCTGCGTGAGCAGATGTACAGATACCGTATCGAACACCTGAAAAATCAGGATGTGCGAAAGGGACTGTCTGAAGAACACAAAGCGATCTGTGAAGCACTCGAACAGCGTAACGTGGAGGAAGCACGTACGATCCTGTGCAGCCATATCGAGAATCAGCAGCAGTCCATTATCCGTATGCTGAAAGAAAAGAATTAAACCGGAACATTCCGGGTAAGATAAAAGAGGTATTCCTGAGAAGGAATGCTTCTTTTTTTTGCCATGCATATCAATAATTGGTCCGGTGGACCAATTTTGATTATATACAAATTTACAGCGTTGCGCGGAAAGGAGCGCTATATGGCAACAGCGATCGTAAAGGATCTGGATAAAAATATAGAAAATCTCAGTCAGATGCTTAAGGACTGTATGGACATCATACAGCAGGAAATCTGTATGGAAAGCGGACGGATCTTTCTGGTCTACGGAGAAACGACGGTGTCCAATGTGCTGCTGGATCAGTCGGTCATCGCAGGGATTTTAAAGGAGCTGGAAACGATGTCTCCCAAAGAGAGGGAGCTGTATCTGACAGGACATGGGGTCAGCGCCGGAAAGAGCAAACAGTTTACTACACTGGAGGAAGCGGTGGAGGTGATGTTTACCGGAGATGTCCTTTTGTTTGCCGATGGGTGTGCGGTGGCGGTTTCCGTGGCAGATAAAGGCTATCCGGGAAAGCCTGTGGGCAGCTGTGAGGCAGAAAAGGTGATCCGCGGCTCTTCGGAAGGCTTCTGCGATTCGATCAAAGCCAATGAAGCACTGGTGCGAAAGAGACTGCGCAGTACCGGCTGTAAGATCGTGGAAGAAAAAGCCGGCGTGCGCTCACATACAACGATCGCCTGTCTCTACATGGAGGAGCTGGTCTGTCCGGAATTTTTGCAGCAGCTGAAAAAACAGCTGCACAGGTATGTGCTGGATGGCGTGTTTGACAGCGGTACACTGGAGCAGCTGATGAAACAGGACTGGGCATCGCCTTTTCCGCAGTTTCAGACAACGCAGCGCCCGGACAGAGCCGCACAGGAGCTCCTGGAGGGGCGCGTGGTCCTTTTGTGTGATAATTCGCCCACAGCACTTTTGCTTCCGGCGGATTTTTCCGATTTTTTCCGTGTCAGTGAGGACAGATACAATCACTTTGAAATCGTCAGCTTTGCCCGGCTGATCCGGTACGGTGCTATGCTGGCAGCACTGTATATTTCTGCTTTTTACCTGGCGGCTGTCAGCTTTCACACACAGCTTTTGCCGACACCACTTCTTTTATCACTGGCCGATGCGCGCCGGGATGTGCCGTTTCCACCGCTGATCGAAGTCCTTTTGATGGAGCTGTCTTTTGAGGTGATCCGGGAAGCCGGTGTACGGATGCCGGGACCTTTGAGTGGCACGATCGGTATCGTAGGCGGTCTGATCATAGGCGATGCAGCGGTTTCGGCCAATCTGGTCAGTCCGATGTCCGTGATCGTGGTAGCCTTTGGTGCTCTGTGTACATTTGTCGTGCCGGATGAGGAGTTCGGTGCGGCACTGCGGCTGGTCCGGTTTCTGTTTATCTTTCTGGGAGGATTTCTGGGAATGGCAGGGATCGCCGGAGGTACCTTCTGGCTGCTTTTGCATCTGTGCAGTCTGAAAAGCTTTGGTATTCCATATATGCAGATCATGCACAGGCATACAAGGCATGCACAGGACGGTCTGTATCGCAGACCGATGGCCGGGATGAAAAACCGGCCATATTATGTCCATCGGGAACAATCGGTAAGACTGAAGGATACTCTTGAAGGGAAAAAAGATGAATAGAAAAAATATACAGTATCTGCAAAAGAGAAAACAGGTGCAGCCCTGGTGCTATTTTGCCGTGATCTGCGCGGTATATTCTCTGCTATTGCCAAAATACAGCCTGTTTACCAGCTATAACGGTGCAGCCGGGATCCTTTTGGGTACAGTGGGGCTGTGTGTGATCCACAGAGGTGTTCTGGCAGGGCGAAAGACGGATAAAAGCAAAGGACAAAAAAAGGAGAGTAAACTTCTGGCTGTTTTGCGGCTGGCCTGGTATCTGGCCATAGTCTGTGCACTGACAGCGGTGACGGCTCTGTTTATGCGGGACTGCTTTTTTACCGGTATGACGCTTTTTATGGCCTGTTTTTTATGTGTTCTGCTGCTTTTGCCTGCCTGGGGAAAGAAAAAAGAGGTGTGGCTAAGAATGCTCGCTGTGTCAGCCGCAGGACTTTCCCTGTTTGTGGCGGGGCTGCCGCTTCTGGGACTCAGACAGGTGGCCGGTGCGATGGTAACGGCCATGCCCGCATGGGATCTTAAACAGATACTTCTGGCAGCGGGAGTGTATATGGTTCTGTCCTGGTATGTTCTGGTGCTTCCCAGAACGGAAAAAAAGGGTATGTGGCCGGACAGTAAGGAAGGACTGTTTCTGCTGACAGGGATTTTTCTGGCGTTTCTTTGCATCCTTTTCCGGCTGATCTACGGCGCGCAGGGGACAGCGTATCGCAGATGGCCGATGTTAAGTCTTCTGCAGGGCATCAGTGTGCCGGGAAAGTTTCTGGAAAGAGTCGATGCCATCTGGGCCGGTGCTGTTATATTTGCCTGCTTTCTGGCGGTAGGGCTTCTGCTTGAAAAAATATACGCCTGCCTGAGTATTCTCGGGATAAAAGAGAAAAGTGCCAGACTGTGGCGGTGGAAAGATCTGGTCGCCTTTGGCCTTCTGGTGCTGACGCTCTTTGTCTATCGGTACAGTGGTGTAGAAGTACAGAACAGAGCCTACGTCGGTGCTTTTGTGGCGGACTGGACAGAAGATGGCTACATTTTCTGGTTCCCGTGGCAGGAGAAAAACGAAGCCACGGCCATTTCGGCAAAAAGCTTTGCCGCGGCCAGAAAGATCCTTGGTGCCAGTCAGAATCTCCAGCCGGATTTTGGACATATAGCGGTGACTGTTCTTGGAAAACGGCTGCTGGCACAGCCGGAAGCTGCCGAGAGGCTGTTTACAGAGCTGGCCGGATGGCAGGAGATGGACGAAAACAGCTATGCTTTTGCCGCAGCAGATCCGGGTACACTGATGGAGGCAGATACGGGTGGAGAAAGTATGGGGAAATATATCTCTGCACTGTATGAAAACCGTTTCGGAGCGTCAGAAGACCATCTGACACTGCAGCAGCTTTTGGTCGCCTGGGAGAACGGGATGAAAAAGAGAGATCTGCCGGAGCTTACAAAGGAGAAAGACACACTGTGGATCAAAAACCCTGAGAGATAAGAAAGAATAAGAAAAGCCCTGGAGAATATGAAAAACTTTGAGACTTCCTTTCCGGCAAAAGTCAGGGACATAAGCCCGGTCCGGCATCGGTGCTTGCAAATCCGGGTGTGACAGTATACAATGTCTGTTACAAAAGAAAGTGCGGATAAAAGGCACGAACGGAGGAAATCTATGACAGAAGAAGTACTGATCCGGGTGACAGGGATCCAGTCTTCGGCGGATGAGCCACAGACCGCCGAAGAACCGATCTCTATTGTGACAACAGGACGTTTTTATACAGAAAGCGGGGAACGCTATGTGCAGTATGAGGAGGTCTTTGAGGAGGCCGGCATGAGCGCCGTCAATACGGTAAAGCTGCATCCGGAGATCCTTGAGGTGACCAAAAGCGGCGCCGTTAATGTGCAGATGGTCTTTCAGGAGAGCCGCAAGAATATGAGCATGTACGGCACCCCCTTCGGAGAGATCGAGATGGGGATCGCCACCACAAGCTACACCATGCAGGAGACCGAAGAAAAGATCGATCTCGATGTCCGCTATGCTCTCGAAATGAACGGAGAGCATGCTGCGGACTGCGAGTTGAAGCTTGAGATCATGGCCAGAGGCAGCAGCTTTACCTTATAGGCCAACAACTGGTAAACAGTCTGTAAACCATTTCTAAAAAAAAGAGGAAACTGATTGACAGTCCGATTTCGCGCCCTCTATAATAGATTTACATAATCTGGCGAATTGATAAAACGATCGGCCAAATACAGGAGGCGCGCTATGGGATTTGAAGAAAAAATGCAGCAATATGCAAACCAGATGGCCCCGGTCTGCCGGGAAAATGACAGTATATCCGATGAGCTGTTTAAAAAGTACGGTGTCTACCGTGGACTCAGAGATTTAAACGGTAAAGGTGTGGTGACAGGACTGACTTCGATCTCCAGGATCGTTTCTGTAAAGGAAGTGGATGGACAGAGGATCCCCTGCGACGGCGAGCTGTGGTACAGAGGATACCGTGTGGAACATCTGATCGAAGCCTATGGCAAGGATCGTTTCGGCTATGAGCGGACAGCATTTCTGCTTCTGTTTGACCGCCTGCCAAACGAGCAGGAGTTTGCGGATTTTAAGGAAATGATCCGCTACTGTCGGGATCTGCCGACGAATTTTACCCGTGATGTGATCATGAAAGCGCCGTCAAAGGACATCATGAATTCCATGACCCGTAGTATCCTGACGCTGGCGTCCTATGATACGAATGTTTCTGATATTTCCGTGGAAAATGTGCTGCGCCAGTGTATCCAGCTGATCGCTGTCTTTCCAATGCTGGCGGTCTATGGATATCATGCGTATAACCACTATGAGAATAACAGCAGTATGTATATTCACCGTCCGGATCCGGAGCTGTCCACAGCGGAAAATCTGCTGATGATGCTGCGTCCGGACAAGTCTTTCACACCGCTGGAGGCACAGGTCATGGATGTGGCGCTGATGTTACATATGGAGCATGGCGGCGGTAACAATTCCACCTTTACGACCCGCGTGGTAACGTCTTCCGGTTCCGATACCTATTCGGCGATCGGTGCGGCGATGTCCTCGCTGAAAGGCCCGAAGCACGGCGGTGCGAACTTAAAGGTCATGGAGATGATGAACGATATCCATGCCAACGTCGATGATATCGGTGATGATGCTAAGGTGCGAAGCTATCTGCGCCGGATCCTTGACAAGGAGACCTTTGACCGTCAGGGACTGATCTATGGTATGGGACATGCCGTATATTCGTTGTCTGACCCGAGAGAGCGTGTTTTCAAGGGCTTTGTGGAAAAGCTGGCAGAGGCCAAGGGCGAACAGCGCGATATGCATCTGTACAATGCGATCGAGACGATCGCGCCGGAGCTGATCGCAGAAAAGAGAAAGATCTTTAAGGGTGTCAGCCCGAATGTCGATTTCTACAGCGGCTTTGTCTATGATATGCTGGGCATTCCGCTCGAACTGTATACGCCGCTGTTTGCAATCGCGAGGATCAGCGGATGGAGTGCACACCGGATCGAGGAGATCATCGGTATGGGCAAGATCATCCGTCCTGCCTATTTAAGCGTCATGAAAGAAAAACAGTAGGAAGTAAGGATGACAGGAAAAATAACAGCGTCTGAAAAAGCAGGGGGAGCGGCCGTTTTCGGTCTGTTCTTTCTGCTGGCAGCAGTGCTTGGCTTTTTCAGACCTCTTGGCAATGTAGATGAACTGTGGAATTTTACCTTTGGCAACAATATGGCGATGGGGCTTATTCCCTACCGGGACTTTAATCTGCTGCAGACACCATTGTTTGCCATGATCCACGGTCTGTTTCTCTTTCTGTTTGGAAGAGAGCTTTTAGTGACCCGTCTGCTTGGGGCGCTTTTGTTTGCCGGCATCTGCTGGCTTTTGTATCTGTTTGCGAGACAGAGAAACGTCAGGGGTGTGTACCGGTTTCTGGTGCCGCTTCTTTTTCTGGTAAGCTTTGATTATAATGTGTTTTACGAATACAGCTGCTCGATCCTTGCCGTGCAGCTTTTTGCTATGTACAGAGACAGCGCTTTTTTCTGGAAAAAGGTTTCCGGTGAACGCTTCTTTTCTGTCAGGTATCAGCTCCTTACGGGAATCTTTACCGGAGCGGCGATCATGTGCAAGCAGACGTTTGGCGGCTTTGTGGCACTGGCATCCTGGTGCAGTGTGGTGTTGATCGGCTTCATGTACAGACAGAAGAAAAAAACGGTGGCCAGGGCACTGATCGCCAGAATGGCAGGTTCGTCCCTGCCCTGCTTTTTTGTGCTTTTCTACCTGTTGGGTACAGGCAGCTGGGACGATTTTATCGATATGAGCGTAAAAGGCATCTCCACCTTTTCGAGCCGTCTGATGCTCTGGGAGTATATGACAGAGGATCCGGAATATATGGTGACGGGCATCGGTTTCTTAATGGCTGTAGCGGCAGGTATTGTCTATACTGTGCGAAAAAGAAAGGAAGACAGTGGACGGTGGGGCGTGATCATGCTTTTGTACAGCATACTGGGCTGTATCAATCTGTATCCGCTGTGCAATTCCTACCATATACTGACCTGTCTGTTTCCGTTTATGGTGCTTGTGATGCCGTATCTGGCATGGCTGCAGAGGTACAGGCTGGCCGGTATGGCTGCCGGGCTGGCTGCTTTGGCCGGTGTGGGGTATATAGCGCTGTATACACCGTACACAGTGCTTGAGAACAGTGAGCTTATGACGGATGTGGATCATTTCCATGGTATCTTTATCCGCAGCAGCGAAGCGGAGGACTACCATACGCTGGTGGAGGAGGTCCGGCTTCGAAAGGAAAATGGTTTCGATGTCTATATCCTGGACAATGAGGCGGTGAAGTATCTGATCCCTTCGGATATCTACCATAAATATACCGATATGTTTCTGGTGGGCAATCTGGGACAGAAGACACCGGAGGAATGTCTGGAAGATACACTCTCCAGTGAAGAACAGCCTATGTATCTGATACCGTCCGATGTAAGCGACCAGTATCAGTATCCCAGAAGTGCAGTGGAAACCTTTATCAGAGAAAGGCTGAGCGATGCACAGACGGTGGGACGTTTCCGATGCTACATGCCAAAGGTGTAAACACTCAGACGAAGCTTTTTAACTGTATCATAAAATCTTCTTCCAGATGGATCAGTTTCCGTGTGAGCTCGCGGCTTTGCGCGGAAGCCTCCGGATACTGGTTCAGGTAACGGCTCAGGGATTTGATCCCCGTGCTGCAGCCGTCCATCAGAAGCCCGGCGACGGTGCTGTTGTCATCGCTGATACCAAGCTTCATTTCTGTACTCATATAGGACATGGCGCGTGTCAGAGGATGCGGGTCTTTGCCGTTGTCACCGTCTTTGTCAAGCAGCTCGTGGCAGCTGGCACCGATATCAAGATGCTTCTGATTATAATGATGCAAAAGGTCAGAAAGCTTCTCATCATGGACGTGCGGCATGACCTGTTCCATAGCGTCAGAGGCCATCTTGCAGCCGGAATTGCACTCACGCAGTAAATAAGTCGTATCAGAAATCATAGACAAAACCTCCTTTTTCAAAGTATCTGTAAAGAAGAAAAAAGTATACTGGGGAATACTGGAAACGTGCAGGAAGACTTTTTTAAGTGATACATCTGTGTAAAGGTGTGGTATGTCGTTCTTGACAGGGCAGGGGGAAACTCGTATAATCTTCGTTGATATTTTAATATACAAAGTATTTTTTGAAAGTTAGGCATACTATTATGAGAAAAATCGGAATCGTGACGGACAGTCACAGCAGCATCACACAGGAAATGGCAAAAAAGCTGGAGATCATGGTGATTTCCATGCCTTTTTATTTTGATGAGACCTGTTATTATGAAGATGTAACACTGACAAGAGAAGCCTTTTTTGCCCGCCTGAAAAGTGGTGCCAATGTATCCACCTCCCAGCCATCGCCGGCTGTGGTCATGGAAGCATGGGACAAGGCACTGGAAAGCTATGAAACGATCCTGTATATCCCGATCAGCAGTGGCTTAAGCAGCTCCTGCGATACGGCCCGTATGCTGGCACAGGATGAGGCCTATGAAGAAAAGGTATTTGTCGTAGATAATGGCCGTGTGTCCACACTGATGCATCAGTCTATCCTCGATGCGATCGATCTGATCGAGGCCGGCTATCGTGCGCCGGAGTGCAAAGAGATCCTTGA
>JAHZHB010000055.1 GCA_019420465.1 Lachnospiraceae bacterium | reverse complement strand
GATTACAGTCAGCTGCCGGAGCTGGTGAATTTCCTGATCGATGAGTGTAATCGCCGTGGCGTAAACATTTCCCTGCCGTCTCTGCGTATCGATGCCTTTTCGCTGGATGTTATGCAGAAGGTACAGGACATCAAAAAGAGCAGCCTGACATTTGCACCGGAGGCCGGTTCACAGCGTATGCGTGATGTGATCAATAAAGGCCTGACCGAGGAGGATATCCTGCATGGTGCCGGACAGGCGTTCGAGGGTGGATGGAACCGTGTGAAGCTGTATTTCATGCTGGGACTGCCGACCGAAACTGAGGAAGATATGAAAGAGATCGCGCATCTGGCAGAAAAGATCGCCGAGCGCTATTATGAGATTCCGAAAGACCAGAGAAATGGTAAAGTACAGATCGTTGTCAGTACGTCGTTCTTTGTGCCAAAGCCGTTTACCCCGTTCCAGTGGGCACCGATGTGCCGCAAGGAAGAGTTTCTGGACCGTGCCGGTATCGTGCGCCGGGAGATCCATGCGCAGCTGAACCAGAAGAGTATCAAATACAACTGGCATGAAGCCGATGTCAGCGTGCTGGAGGGTGTGCTGGCCCGTGGTGACCGCAAGGTGGCAGATGTTATCCAGTATGCCTATGAGCATGGCCAGAGCTTTGATGCCTGGGGTGAATATTATAAGCAGGAAGCCTGGGATGAAGCCTTTGCTGCCTGTCATGTAGATCCGGACTTTTATGTCTGCCGTACCCGTGCGGAGGATGAAGTATTCCCGTGGGATTTCATCGATGCCGGTGTGACAAAGGAATTTATGCTCAGAGAATGGCACAGAGCACAGGAAGAGACTGTGACGCCAAACTGTCGTATGAAATGTGCCGGCTGTGGCGCCAGATCCTACAAAGGAGGTGTCTGCTATGAAAATTAGAGTAAAATTTGCCAAAGAAGGTGCCATGAAGTTTATCGGCCATCTGGATATCATGCGCTATTTCCAGAGAGCGATCCGCAGAGCCGGGATCGATGTGGCCTATTCTGAAGGCTTCAGTCCGCATATGATCATGTCCTTTGCCAATCCGCTTGGTGTCGGGCTGACCAGTGAAGGGGAATATTTTGATCTGATGCTAAAAAGTGATGCGTATACATCCAGAGAGCTGGTTGACAGACTTAACGCGGTGATGGTGGAAGGTATGCGTGTTCTGAATGTGGTTCAGGTACCGGAGGAGAAAGCCAGCAAGGCGATGTCTCTGGTTGAAGCTGCGGATTATATCGTGCGTTTCCGTGAACCGGAAAGCCTTGGAAACGACTGGAAGGAAAAGTTTTCCTCCTTTATGGAGCAGACATCCATTACCGTTATGAAAAAAACGAAAAAAGGCGAGAAGGAGATGGATATCCGTCCGCTTGTCTATGCATGGCACTTTGAAGAGGATGGTATCTTTATGCAGGTATCTTCCGGAAGCAGCGACAATCTTCGTCCGGAGCTGGTCATCGAAGCCTTCGCCCGGGCCTATGATCTTCCAGTGGATGAGTTTTCACTGCTGATTCACAGAAAAGAGGTCTATGCGGATCGTGGAAACCATGATTTCTGTCCGTTGGATGCTCTGGGTAAGACCATTGCGTAAGCTGATCGTTACCAGACTTCCGTATCGGGGACGGGATTTTTTCGCAGCAGCTCTGGAAGAAGAAAAAAGGATCACAGAGATCCGTGTGTGGCCGGAGAATGACGGGGAAATCCTCGGAAATCTCTATCTGGCTCAGGTGGACCGTGTGCAGGCTTTTATGAACTGTGCTTTCGTTATGATCGACAAAGAGACGTCCTGCTATATGGAGCTGGCTGAACAGGATATGGCGTATCAGCCGAATCAGAAAGAGGCAAAGCCACTTAAAAGTATGTCACAGGTCATCGTACAGGTGACAAAGGAAGCCGGTAGGAAGAAGAATCCGCGTGTGACGGCGCTGTTTTCTTTGAAAAGTCCGCATATGGTGCTGACCAGAGGTCGGGAGGAAACGGGAGTTTCCAGAAAAATCGCCCCCACAGAGCGAGAACGTCTGCGAACACTGATACAGACGTTTGAACGTCCGGCTGACACGCAGCTGGTGCTTCGTACCAATGCTGCCGGGATGCCGGATGAAGTCCTTGCAGCTGAATACACCGGGCTGTTAAACAGATATAAACGTATCCTGCATCTGGCGGATACACGGCCTGTATTTTCCCTGTTGGAAAAGGCAGAGAGTGGATATCTGTCCATGCTCAGAGAATACGGAAAGGACGGTATCATCGTACGCACAGATCTTCGGGAAGTGACAGAAGAGCTGCAGAAAGAAAATACTGTCCTGCAGGGGCAGGTATCTGAACAGCAGGTACAGGTCAGCCTGTATGAGGACAATCTGCTGCCATTATATAAGCTGTACCGGATGGAAACGCTCCTTGACGGTGCCTGCAATGAAAAAGTATGGCTCAAAAGCGGTGGTTTTCTGGTCATCCAGCAGACAGACGCTTTTGTATCCGTTGATGTTAATTCCGGGAAATACAGCAGTAAAAAACGGCCACAGGAGATTTACCGGAAGATCAATCTGGAGGCTGCGGATGAACTGATGCGTCAGCTCAGGCTTCGCAATCTGTCAGGAATGATCCTGGTTGATTTTATTAATATGAAGAAAAGCGAAGACCAGGAAGCATTGCTTATGCACTTGCGTACGCTTGCCGCAAAGGATCCAATCGAAACTGTAGTGATCGATATGACACCGCTTGGTATCGTTGAGATCACCCGGAAAAAAACACGAAAACCGCTTGCAGAACAGGTTGGGATTCTGTAATATAGTGGATATTGATAAATTGAAAGTTATACGGGCATGTGAACATGTGCACCGTTGTCAGAAAAGTCTGTTCCAGGACAGATGGGTTACAGGAGAAAACAAAAATGGCAAATATTGCAATTATGACAGACAGTAATTCAGGCATTACACAGGCTGAAGCAAAAGAGCTCGGTATTACAGTCGTGCCGATGCCGTTTTTTATTGATGAAAAGTTATACTTTGAGGAAATCGATCTTTCACAGGAAGACTTTTATCAGATTTTAAGCGAGGACGGCAATGTGTCCACATCACAGCCTTCCCCTGGCGATCTGGTGGATCTGTGGGAGAAAGAATTACAGACACATGATGAGATCGTTTATATCCCGATGTCCAGTGGCTTAAGCAACAGCTGTGCCACAGCGACGATGTTGGCCGATGATTATGATGGCAAAGTACATGTGATCGACAACCAGCGTATTTCTATCACGCAAAAAATGTCTGTATATGATGCGATCAATCTGGTAAAGGCCGGAAAGACCGGTGCCGAGATCAAGGAGATCCTGACAAGAGAGAAGCTGATCGCCAGTATTTATATTATGGTTGATACACTGAAATATCTGAAAAAAGGTGGCCGTGTCACTCCGGCAGCAGCTATGCTTGGTACAGTATTAAAGATCAAACCGGTGCTGCAGATCCAGGGTGAAAAGCTCGATGCCTTTGCCAAGGTCCGTGGCCAGAAACAGGCTAAAAAGACCATGATCGAGGCACTGAAAAAGGATATGGAAAACCGCTTTGCAGAGGAAAGAAAAGCCGGATTGATGGAGATCGCCGTCGCGCATACACATAATGACGCTGAGGCGGAGAACTTTAAGACAGAGCTTCAGGCTGCTTTCCCGGATATCCCGATCCATCATGTGGATCCGTTGTCTTTAAGCGTATCCTGCCATATCGGTCCGGGCGCTTTGGCGTGTGGATGTGCAAAACATGTAAAGATCTGAGGAAATTAAAAGAAATCTCTTGACGAATCAACATTTATGTGCTATGTTTGTCAAGTATGCCGCACAGAGAGGTTGAAGTTCCGGCAACGGACACCATATCTGGCGAGTAATGATAATAGGAGGTGCCATATGTACGCAATTATTGCAACAGGTGGTAAACAGTACAAAGTAGCTGAAGGCGATATCATTAAAGTTGAGAAGCTCGGCGCTGAGGCTGGCGAGACAGTTACATTTGATCAGGTTCTGGCTGTAAGCAATGAAGGGCTTAAAGTCGGTAGCGACGTTGCAGATGCAACCGTAACTGCATCCGTACTTGGTAACGGTAAAGCTAAAAAAGTTATCGTGTATAAGTATAAGAGAAAAACCGGTTATCACAAGAAAAACGGACACAGACAGCAGTTTACTGCCGTTAAGATCGAAAAGATCAACGCTTAATCCGTTATATGATTCATATCCGGATAGCAACAAAAAATTCCCGGTGCATACAGGTCGAGACAAAAGGGCATGCTGAATATGCCGAAGAAGGACAGGATATCATCTGTGCAGCCGTTTCGGTGCTGATGGTCAATACGGCAAATTCGATCGAGACTCTGACAGAGGATGGATTTACCTGTGAAGAGGGTGATGGCTATGTGGCGATCGCGATCGAGCAGGACGCATCCGAAGGTGCTCACCTTCTGATGGAATCCTTAAAGCTCGGACTGGAAAGTATACGGGAAACTTACGGAGATGCTTATTTAGACATTGTGACCAAGGAGGTATAAGATTATGATGAACATGAATCTTCAGATCTTCGCTCATAAAAAAGGTGTTGGTTCTACAAAGAACGGCCGTGATTCCGAGTCCAAGAGACTGGGTGCGAAGAGAGCAGACGGACAGTTTGTAAAGGCTGGTAATATTCTTTACAGACAGCGCGGAACAAAGATTCATCCGGGCGTAAATGTTGGTAAAGGTAAAGATGATACTTTATTCGCACTGACAGACGGAGTTGTAAGATTCCAGAGAAAAGGCCGCGATAAGAAACAGGTTTCTATCGTGCCGGTAACTGCAGAGTAATTCATGACAAGGCTTCAAATCATATCCTGGTTTGAAGCCTTTTTATCAAGTTACTTTCATGAAAACGAGCACCATTTTCATGAATATGCAGTTTTTTAGCAACAGCAAGGTACTGCCCTTTTTGTGGCAGCTTTATTATATTAAGAGGTAGTGTATGTTTGCAGACAGAGCAACGATTTTTATCAGATCCGGTAAGGGTGGTGACGGTCACGTCAGCTTTCGTCGGGAGCTTTATGTACCAAACGGCGGACCGGACGGCGGAGACGGCGGACGAGGCGGAGATGTGATCTTTGTGGTAGACCGCGGTATGAACACCCTGTCGGAATACAGACATAAACACAAATTTAAAGCACAGGACGGTCAGGAAGGCGGCAAGAGACGCTGTCACGAAGGAACCGTTATTTATGAAAAAAATACGGGCAAAGTGATCGCAGATATGTCCGGTGACAATACAAAACAGGTGATTCTGACCGGCGGACGTGGCGGTAAGGGAAATATGCATTATGCTACAGCTACGATGCAGGTACCGAAATATGCACAGGCCGGACAGGCTGCACAGGAGCTGGAGGTTCGTCTGGAACTGAAGGTGATCGCCGATGTCGGACTGGTCGGTTTCCCAAATGTGGGTAAATCCACCTTTCTTTCCCGTGTATCCAACGCCAAACCAAAGATTGCCAATTATCATTTTACAACATTAAATCCGAATCTCGGTGTTGTAGATCTGGATGGCGGCGGATTTGTGATCGCGGATATCCCGGGACTGATCGAGGGTGCGTCTGAGGGACTTGGCCTTGGCCATGAATTTCTGCGCCATATCGAGCGTACCCGTGTGCTGGTGCATATTGTAGACGCTGCATCGGTAGAGGGACGTGATCCGGTAGATGATATCGAAAAGATCAATGCAGAGCTTCGTGCCTATAATCCGGAGATCGCGGCACGTCCGCAGGTGATCGCGGCAAATAAGATCGATGCCATCTACGTGGAAGACGGACAGGAAAACCCGATCAACCGCCTGAAACGTACCTTTGAACCGCAGGGAATCGAAGTATTTGCCATTTCTGCAGTTACCGGCGAGGGTGTGAAACCACTGTTATATAAGATCCGCGAGCTGTTAAACAGCTGCGAGCAGGAGCCGATCGTCTTCGAACAGGAATTCTTCCCGGAGGATGCTCTTCTTACCGAATCCCTGCCGTATACGGTAGAACGTATCGAGGAGAGCGACGGACCGGTATTTGTTGTAGAAGGTCCGAAGATCGAGAAAATGCTTGGTTATACGAATCTGGATTCCGAGAAAGGTTTTGCTTTCTTCCAGCGTTTCCTAAAGGAAAGCGGTATCTTAAAGGATCTGGAAGCGCAGGGAATCGCAGAGGGCGATACGGTGCGTATGTATGGTCTGGAGTTTGATTATTTTAAATAAGTGACAGGGCGGTATGGTGTGTGACGCTATGCTGCCGACAGTAAAATGAAGAGGATAAAACATGACAAGTAAACAGAGAGCATATTTAAAAGGTCTGGCTATGACGATGGATCCGATCTTTCAGATGGGAAAGTCAAGCCTGACACCGGAAAATACAAAAGCTATCGATGAAGCCCTGGCTGCCAGAGAGCTGATCAAGATCAGTGTACTGCAGAACTGTATGGATGATCCGAAGGAGATCGCTGCTGTTCTGGCTGAGCGTACACGTTCTCAGGTTGTACAGGTGATCGGAAAGAAGATCGTGCTGTACCGTGAGGGAAAAGACAACAAAAAGAAGATCGTTCTTCCGTAAAATCCATCATAATATCACGATATCTGTCTGTGACAGTGACGTGGTATCATAGAGGAAAAGCATATGGGTACAAAACGAAAAGTAGGGATCATGGGCGGAACCTTTGATCCGATCCATATCGGTCATCTGCTGATCGCAGAGCAGGCTTGCCAACAGTTTGACCTGGAAAAAGTACTGTTCATGCCGGCTGGTAATCCGCCGCATAAGCGTGACCGGGAGGGCCGTGCAACAAATGAACAGCGTGTAACGATGACGGGTATGGCCATTGCCGATAATCCGCATTTTGAGCTTTCGATGCTGGAAATGCATGCCAAAGGCTACAGCTATACCTACCTGACACTGGAAAAGTTAAAGGAAAAGCATCCGGATACCGAGTATTATTTTATCATCGGTGCGGATTCTCTGTATGATTTTAAGGGCTGGAAGATGCCGGAGCGTATCTGCGCCTGTGCAACGATCCTGGTTGCTACGAGAAATCATACGGATGAGAATCTTTTAAAGTATGAGATGGAGATGAACAGCCAGTGGTTTCGTGGCCGCTTTGAGGAGCTTTACATCGACAATATCGATATTTCCTCGCAGCAGCTTCGCAAATGGATCAAAGAAGGCCGTTCCATCCGGTATTATACACCGGACAATGTTATCGCCTATATAGAAAAAGAACAGATTTACAGGATATAAGACAAAGGAGATGGATGCTTTGGCAGAATATGATTTTGTGACTCTGCAGAAAAAGCTGAAAAAAGAACTGGACAGTGCACGTTTCCAGCATACGCTGGGTGTGATGTATACGGCGGCAGCTCTTGCCATGGCACATGACGAAGATCTGATGAAGGCGCAGGCTGCTGGACTGTTGCATGACTGTGCCAAATGTATTCCCAGTAAGAAAAAACTGAAGCTCTGCGAACAGAAACATCTGGAAGTCAGTACCTATGAAAAGGATAATCCGTTTATGCTGCATGCGCGTCTGGGCGCTGTGCTTGCAAGGGATGTCTATGGGGTGAAAGATCCGGAGGTGTTAAGTGCGATCGAGTGGCATACGACAGGAAAGCCGGAAATGACCAAACTGGAGAAGATCATCTTTATTGCGGATTATATGGAACCGGGCCGTTACAAGGCTTCTGACCTGCCTGAAGTCCGCAAACTGGCATTTACAGACCTTGACCGGTGCATGTATGTGATCTGCCACGACACACTGATATATCTGGAGGACAGCGGCGCACAGATCGATCCGATGACGCAGAGAGCGTGTGAATATTACAAGTCACTGTATGATGAGCATGAAGAATAAAGGCTGTGGTTTTATATTTGCTGTGTGAGCAGTATGTGGCCATAGCGACTAAACAGGAGGTATCTCTATGCA
>JAHZHB010000054.1 GCA_019420465.1 Lachnospiraceae bacterium | reverse complement strand
CGAGCGCGTTAGATGAAGTTAGCCGTTAGCTCAGCAAAGCGTTGCACTTGTTTGCAAACAGACATACAAGCTTCGCCCCACCAAACGGCCTGCGGCAGTCTCCGTCACTATTAGACAAAACTGGAGAAACACGATGAAAACAAGAGAAGAAGCGGTGATATTCGGTCTGACATTTCCGGATACGTATATGGAGCGCCCGTTTCGCGACCCGAACTGGCAGTTGATCCGGGTGAAGGGGAGTAAAAAAGCGTTTCTGTGGATCTATGAGATGAATGATGTGATCTGTCTGAATGTGAAGGCGGATCCGCAGTGGCGGGATTTCTGGCGGGAGACGTTTGCTTCGGTGGTGCCGGGGTATCATCAGAATAAGGAGCACTGGAATACGATCTATCTGGACGGGACGGTGCCGGAGGCGGATATTCAGCGGATGATCGGAGAGAGCTATGATCTGGTAACAGATTCTCCAACGAAAAGAATTTATGAGGCCGTGAAGCGTATTCCGAAAGGAAAGGTCGCAACGTATAGTCAGGTGGCGAAAATGGCCGGAAATCCCCGGATGTGCAGGGCGGTGGGAAATGCGCTGCATCATAATCCGGACCCGGAGAACGTACCCTGTTATCGCGTGGTCAACGCGAAAGGGGAACTTTCCGGCGCGTTTGCTTTCGGTGGTATGGATGAACAGGCCAGACGGCTTCGGGCTGATGGAATTGAAGTAATAGACAATACAGTAGATTTGGATGTATACGGTGTACAGATCTGACAGTAACCCCCTTTGCCGCAAAAGGGCAAGGGTGTGTTCTTCCTGATCTGTATGCTGGTGGCTATGGCTATGGCCTGTGTGATCACACTGGCAGCCAATCGTATGTATCTGGCTGCGCAGGTAAAAGAAACAGTTGTCACAGAGACCTGCGTGTCAGAACAGTAGTAAAAATTCAGCAGATTTACAGAAATTGACAGAAAAATCTTTAACACTTTAACGGAAAAAAGCAGATTGACAAACAAAAAGGATGCTTTTATAATAAGCATCAGATAAACCAGTGAAGCGGAGATAAAACATGATAAGCGCCGTACAGAGAGAGGTAGTTGCTGAGAATCCTCCGGAAAAGCTGTTTTGTAAATGGACCGCTGAGGGCAAGGGGAAAGACGAAGAGTCGAGTATATGCGACGTAGGCCGGCGTTAACGGCAGAAAATGTGTTGGCATTTTTGACAGAGAGGGTTTTGGGATTTCCAGACCAAATAAGGTGGTACCGCAGATGATATGATCTGTCCTTATATGATAAGGACAGGTCTTTTTTATTTCCTTGCAAATCCATACCTGGTCCGGTGGACCAATTTTGATTTGCCAGATATACAGTGCCTGCTCTGTCTGAAATCCGAAAGGAGAAAAGATGGAAAATTACAGTATTTACCTGCCGAGTTATTCAATTGGCAGCGACGTGTACAGAAAGATCCCTGAGATCTGCAGTCCCTACGGCACAAAGATCGTCGCCGTGGGCGGACATAAAGCGATCGCTTCGGTAAAAGAGCTTTTGCTTGAAGCCGTAAAGGACAGTCCGTTACAGTTTCTGGATTTTGTCTGGTACGGCGGAGAAGCTACCTACGAAAATGTAGAGATGCTGCAGAAAAACAAAGCAGTGCAGGCAGCCGATATGCTCTTTGCCATCGGCGGAGGAAAGGCTACAGATACAGCAAAAGCACTTGCCGAGGTCACCCGTAAACCGATCTTTACCGTACCGACGATCGCATCCAACTGTGCAGCCTGTACGAGCGTATCGATCATGTACAATCCGGATGGTTCCTTTAAAAATCCGTTTTTCTTTGCGAAGCCTCCGGTACATGCCTTTATCCAGACATCTGTACTGATCCATACACCGACCAGATACATGTGGGCAGGTATCGGCGATACCTATGCCAAGTATTTTGAAAGTACGATCTCTGCCAGAGGTGAACATCCGGTACATTACGTCAGCCTCGGTGTTAGTATGAGCCGTCAGTGTTATGAACCGCTTTTATTCTACGGAAAGAAAGCACTGGAGGATCAGAAAAACGGCAAACTTTCCTACGAATTTGAACAGACCGTACTTTCCATCATCGTAACAACGGCAATCGTATCCATCCTGGTGACGACAGAGCATATCATCGATTACAATACAGGACTTGGCCATGCCGTATATTACGCACTGACTTCTTTCCCTCATATAGAGGAAGGTCATCTGCACGGCGAGCTGGTCGGGTTTGGTATCCTGCTTTTACTTCTGGTTGATCAGGATATGGAGACGTTTAAAACCGTATATGATTTTAACAAAAGTATCGGGCTTCCGACCTGTATCGCTGATGTGGAAATCACAGAAAAAGATCTGGAAGCTGTGATCGAAAAGACAGTTTCAATGAAAGATATCGATCACAACCCGTATAAAGTAACAAAAGAGATGCTTGAGAAAGCGTTTGAAACTTTAGCAGCCTATAATAATACACACAGATAGAGAGTAAAAGGAGAAAGAAAATGAAAAACATGAAAAAATTCGCAGCAGTATGTATGGCAGCAGCAATGGGAATGAGCCTGTTTACCGGATGTGGCAGCGCATCCAAAACAGCAGAAAGTACAACAGATGCGGCATCCGCCACATCTTCAATAGCGGCAGCTTCTGAAACAGGCAGCTTGGCAGCAGAAGAAACAAAAGAGACATCCGTAGCGGATAAGGATGCAAAGATCGGTCTGATCGCCATGGTAGAAAATGGTGCTTTTATGGACATGAAGAATGGTATCGTGGATACACTGTCAGAAGCCGGTTATACAAACGTAGAGTACAAATGTGCCGGTGGAGATTCCAGTGCTCTGCAGTCCATCGTGGCCAGCATGACAGACGGCAGCTATGATGCTGTGATCACGATCGCCACACCGCCGACGCAGGCTGTTGTCAATGTGGAGTCTGATACGCCGGATATCTTCTGTGCAGTATCCGCTCCGGTTGCCGCAGGCGTTATGACAGCACTCGAAACACCGGACAGAAATGCGACAGGTACATCCAATGCCATTCCGGTTTCTGAGATCTTTACCCTCGCACAGGCAACGACACCGGTAGAAAAATACGGTCTGATCTACAGTGGAAACGAAGACAATGCGACCAATACGATCAACCAGTGCAAGGAATATCTGGATTCCGTAGGTATTGCCTATGTGGAAAAGACAGCTTCCACAGCCAACGATATTGAAACTGCCACAAATGCCCTGATCGACGAGGGTGCACAGGCCATCTTTGTACCGAACGACTCCATTATCCAGGATGGTGTGACCACACTGGCAGATATCTGCAAAGAGAAAAAAATCCCGACTTACTGTGCTTCCGCAACAACAGTAGCTTCCGGCTGCTTTGCCACACTGGCCATTGATGATTACGGTATCGGACAGAAAACAGCTGCAAAAGCGATCCAGATACTGGAAGGTGCTGCAGTGACAGATGTACCGGCAGAGGTTGTTGGTATCGATTACTGTTCTGTAAATAAAGAGACGATGGATGCTCTTGGCATTACAGAGATCAGCACAGAGTATGAAGTAAAAACTCTGGGAGAATAAATGACATATCCGCACCGGCTTTCGAAAACATACATCGGTCAGGATTTAAGCGGTTTCGATAAAAATCCGTCCGGCAGGATGCAAAAAAAGTCAGTGAAACATATGCAGCAGACAGTGCCGGTTAAAAAGGCATTGTCTGCATTGCTATATATGAAAATCTGTTACAGACAGAGGCGGTGTAAAGATAACGCCTGCCTGTGCTGCGAGGGATTTATTGTGTATACTATATTATAGAAGAAAAGGAAAAAAGACATGGTATATTATCTTTCTAATCTGCCGGATGGACTGATCTACGGTCTGCTGGCTATGGGAATTTATATTTCTCTGCGTATTCTGGATATTCCGGATCTGACGACAGAGGGAAGCTTTGGGTTTGGTGCGGTGATCTCCGTACTGGTAACGCTGGCGGGGCATCCACTTCTTGGACTTGTAGCCGGACTTGTGGCCGGCCTTCTGGCCGGTGCGATTACCGGGTTTTTGCAGACGAAGCTGATGGTACATCCGGTACTGGCCGGTATCATCACCATGAGCGGTCTGTATTCCATTAATCTGGTCTGTTATTCTCTGACAGATAAAGGTGCTACAACAAACTTAAGCTATAATCAGTCTACGATCTTTGAAACGGTCAAAGATATGCTGGGCGTCAGCGGTCAGTTTAATACGACTCTTGTCAAAGCTGTGGTCAGCCTGGTGATCGTGATCCTTTTTCTGGTGCTGATGAGCCTGTTTTTCAAGACCCATCTGGGACTGCGCATCCGTGCTACGGGTGATAATCCGGATATGGTGCGTTCTTCCTCTATCAATGTAGATATGACAAAGATCATCGGTCTGATGATTGCCAATGGTCTGATCGGCTTTGCCGGGGCTATGGCGTCGCAGAGTATCGGTTATGCAGATATCAATCTGTGCAATGGTACACTGATCTATGGGCTGGCAGCCGTGATCATCGGTGAAGCTGTATTTGGAAAACGGAGTGTTACCGTTGGTCTTGTTTCGGCTGTGGCAGGCTCTGTGATCTACAAGTTGATCGTTGCCTTTGTAGTGCGTATGAATCTGTTCGGAGACAGAAGCGCGAATCTGATGAAATTTACCTGTGCGCTGATCGTAGCGATCACGCTGGCCATTCCGGCAGTCAAACAGAAAATGGCAGAAGCCAGACAGAGAAAGGCGGGCAGATCATGTTAGTTATCGACCATATTTCAAAAACATTTGCAAAAGGTACAGTGAATGAACACTGTGCGATAAAGGATTTGAGTATCACACTGAAGGATGGCGATTTTGTCACGATCGTCGGCTCCAATGGTGCCGGAAAGAGTACGCTGTTCAATGCGATCTGTGGAAGCTTTCTGACGGACAGCGGAAAGATCCTCCTGGATGATACGGATATTACGTTTAAAAGTGAGCATGAACGTGCGCGGGTGATCGGACGGGTATTTCAGGATCCGATGAAGGGAACAGCGCCGAATATGACCATCGAGGAAAATCTGGCGATGGCCTATACGCGTTCCGGAAAACATTCCTCTATGTTCTCCAGAGCGATCACAAAGGAAAAGGTAAACTTTTTCCGGGAAAATCTGGCCAGATACAATATGGGAATCGAGGATCGTATGAAAACAAAGATCGGCCTGCTTTCTGGCGGACAGAGACAGGTTGTAACGCTTCTGATGTGTACGCTGTCTGTGCCGAAGCTGCTTTTACTGGATGAGCATACGGCAGCGCTTGATCCGGCGACAGCGAAGAAGGTGATGGAGATCACAAGGACGATCGTGGAGGAGAATCATATCACAACGATGATGATCACGCATAATCTGCAGCAGGCGCTGGATACGGGAAACCGGACGATCATGATGGATTCGGGAGAGATCGTGTATGATGTTGCAGGGGAAGAGAGAGAAAAGCTTTCAGTGCAGGATCTGGTGCGGCTGTTTGGGGAGAAGAGGAACAGAGAATTGACAAATGACAGGATGATGCTGGGATAGAGGACGGACGAAACCGCCTCTGCCATCGCTGCGACATACATATATATTGCTGCGCTCCGGCTCCGTCGGTCCGAGCCTGGGGTCTCGGACGCTTACTCGCGGAAGTCGCTTGCAATATATATGTATGTCGCAGCGACGGCAGGGGCGGTTTCTGACTTTAGCGAAGAGTGCGAGACGGTAGGTGGTGTGGAGAAGGAAGGGCATGAGAAGAAAATTGAAAAAAGTTGAAAAAGGGTGTTGACATATGCTGGAAATGGTGGTAAATTAAACAAGCTGTCGCGAAGAGCTACAGACAACGACAAAGAACTTCAAAAAAAGTTAAAAAAGTTGTTGACAAAGAGAAATGGCTATGATATATTAAATGAGCTGTTTCGAAAGACAAACTTCGACAGCAGATAAGAACCTTGATAACTGAACAGTGAAACACATAAATACAATCCTCGAAAATTCTT
>JAHZHB010000053.1:19625-20707 GCA_019420465.1 Lachnospiraceae bacterium | reverse complement strand
CATCAGACAATGCAAACTCCTCCATCAGGCCGGCCTTGGCAATCTGGGTATTCTGGGAACCACGTATGATCTGGATCACCCTGTCGATATTATCCAGTGCTTTTAAGAGACCTTCGAGAATATGGGCTCTCTCCTGGGCCTTGTTCAGATCGTATCTGGTTCGTCTGGTGACGACTTCTTCCTGATGCTCCAGATAATAGCCCAGCATTTCTTTCAGATTCATGACTTTAGGCTGATTATTGACCAGCGCAAGCATGATCACACCAAACGTATCCTGCAGCTGAGTGTGTTTGTACAGCTGATTTAAGATCACGTTGGCATTGGCATCTTTTCTGAGATCAATACAGATACGCATACCTTCACGACTCGAATGGTCATTTAAGTTGGTAATACCGTCAATCTTTTTGTCACGCACAAGCTCGGCAATTTTTTCGATCAGACGTGCTTTATTTACCATATACGGAAGTTCCGTAATGATGATCTGGCTCTTGCCGTTTGGCAGCGTCTCAATATTTGACACTGCACGCACACGAATCTTTCCCCGGCCTGTACGGTAAGATTCTTCAATACCGCGGCGTCCGAGAATCGTAGCACCTGTCGGAAAGTCCGGTCCTTTTACGATTTCGAGGATTTCCTCAAGATCTGTATCCCTGTCTTCCTCAATACGGTTATCTATGATCTTTACTACGGCTCCGATCACCTCTTTGAGATTATGTGGAGGAATATTGGTAGCCATACCTACAGCGATACCTGATGTACCATTTACCAGAAGATTCGGATAACGGGACGGCAATACTGTAGGTTCTTTTTCTGTTTCGTCAAAGTTTGGCTGGAAGTCTACGGTATCTTTATTGATATCCGCAAGCATTTCCATCGATATCTTGCTTAATCTGGCCTCTGTGTATCGCATGGCGGCAGCACCATCACCATCCACAGAACCAAAGTTACCATGACCATCTACCAGCGGATAACGTGTAGACCAGTCCTGTGCCATATTTACCAGCGCACCATAAATGGAGCTGTCACCATGCGGATGATATTTACCCATGGTATCACCGACAATACGCGCACATTTTCTGTGT
>JAHZHB010000053.1:0-19615 GCA_019420465.1 Lachnospiraceae bacterium | reverse complement strand
GGAAAACAGCACTCTTCGCTGTACCGGCTTTAAACCATCCCGGACATCCGGAAGAGCTCGGGAAGCGATGACACTCATGGCGTATTCAATATAGGATTTTTCCATCGTCTTTTTTAAATCGACGTCAATCACCTGATCAAATATTGTATCTTCCATACGTTTATGTCCTTTCTCACAGCTGTGACATTTTTCAGTTTTTTTAACCTTACACTATCTTCACGGCTGTTTCCTTGTCTTTACATTCCTAGATATCCAGATTTTCTGCATATTTTGCATTTTCTTCGATAAATTCTCTACGTGGATCTACTTTATCGCCCATCAGCGTGGTAAAAGTCAGATCAATCTCCGAAGAATCTGTATCATCGATCATCACACGCTTTAATATACGACGCTCTGGATCCATGGTAGTCTCCCACAGCTGGTCGGCATCCATCTCACCCAGTCCTTTGTAACGCTGGATCTTGTTGTTTCCGTCACGACCGATCTCTGTAAGGATTCTGTTTAACTCATCGTCCGTATAAGCGTACCATACTTTTCTGTTTTTCTCGATCTTAAACAGCGGTGGCTGTGCCAGATACACATGACCCTGGCGGATCAGCTCCGGCATAAACCGGTACAGAAATGTCAGCATCAGTGTATCAATATGTGCACCGTCGACATCGGCATCGGTCATAATGATAATCTTGTCATAACGAAGCTTTGTAATATCAAAATCTTCGTGAATACCGGTACCAAAAGCAGTGATCATCGCTTTGATCTCTTCATTGGCATAGATTCTGTCCAGTCTGGCTTTTTCCACGTTCAGAATCTTACCGCGAAGCGGCAGGATTGCCTGCGTATCACGACTTCTGGCCGTTTTGGCAGATCCACCGGCGGAATCACCCTCAACCAGATAGATTTCACATTTTTTCGGATCTTTATTGGTACAGTCTGCCAGTTTGCCCGGCAATGACATACCATCCAGGGCTGATTTTCTGCGGGTCAGATCCCTTGCCTTTCTGGCAGCTTCTCTTGCCCTCTGAGACAGAACAGATTTTTCAATAATGATCTTTGCCACCACCGGATGCTGTTCCAGAAAAAGCTCCAGCTGTTTGGATACAATACCATCCACAGCTGTACGTGCCTCACTGTTTCCCAGCTTCTGCTTAGTCTGTCCCTCAAACTGAGGCTCTTCGATTTTTACACTGATAATTGCCGTCAGACCTTCCCTGATATCTTCACCGGTCAGATTCTGATCACTGTCTTTTAATATCTTGTTTTTGCGGCCGTACTCGTTAAAGATCTTTGTCAGAGCATTACGGAAACCGACCACATGGGTACCACCTTCAGGTGTGGTAATGTTATTGACAAAACCGTAGGTATTTTCCGTGTAGGAATCGTTGTGCTGCATAGCTACTTCTACCTGCACGCCATTTTTTTCACCCTCACAGTAGATAATATCTTCATAAAGTGCTGTCTTGCTGCGGTTTAAGTAGGTAACAAACTCCTTGATACCGCCCTCATAGTGAAATTCTCTCCGAACCGGCTTTTCTTCTCTCAGATCTGTAAGGCTGATAAACAGCCCCTTTGTTAAAAAAGCCATTTCACGGAATCTGATCTTAAGCGTCTCAAAATCAAATACCGTATCCTCAAAAATCTCTTTATCCGGGAGAAAATCAACTCGTGTACCTGTCTGTTCCAGCGGGCAGGTACCTACCTCCTTTAACGGATACATCACATGGCCACGTTCATAACGCTGTTTGTAGATCTTACCCTCACGGCAGATCTGTACTTCCAGCCATTCAGAAAGTGCATTTACAACAGAGGCACCTACACCATGCAGACCTCCGGATACCTTGTATCCTCCACCGCCGAATTTGCCGCCGGCATGCAGGATCGTAAAGACAACCTCTACTGCCGGAATACCTGCTTTGTGATTGATACCAACAGGAATACCACGTCCGTCATCTGTAACAGTGATCGAATTATCCGGATTGATCCTCACTTCAATCTTGTCACAAAATCCGGCCAGTGCCTCATCCACGGCATTATCCACGATCTCATATACCAGATGATGAAGACCCCTGGAAGATGTACTGCCGATATACATACCCGGTCTTTTTCTTACTGCTTCAAGTCCTTCCAGAATCTGGATTTGATCTGCACCATATTCGTTGCTCATGTTATTCCTCCTGTTTTCTCTCAGTGACATGCCCCGCTACGACTTCGTATACCTGGTTTATCGGAAAACGATTTTCGATGAAATCATCCAGACCGGTACACGTGATCAGGGTCTGTATATGAGAGATACTTTTCAATAAATAGTTTTGCCTGCTGCTGTCCAGTTCAGACAGCACATCATCCAGCAAAAGTATAGGTGTATCTTTGGTTTTCTGCTTTAATATTTCAATTTCTGACAATTTGATTGACAAAGCAGCCGTACGCTGCTGTCCCTGGGAACCAAATTTGCGCATATCGATATCATTCACACGAATGGCAAAATCATCTCTGTGCGGACCTACTGTTGTGGTCTTCAGATGGGAATCCTTTTCCCGGGCAGCTTTCAAATCGCTTGAAAAAGTGTCTAAAGTTGTGTCCGGTTCATATAAAAGCCCGATCTTTTCTCCCTGCTGCGTCAGTGATGCATGGATATCCTGAACGATCCCGCCCAGGTAAGAAAGAAACTTTTCTCTTTCGGCTATAATGCGGCTGCCAAAAAAGACCAGCTGCTCATCCCATATATCCAGCATATCCTGATAATCCCTGCGAAACTGCATATCCTTTAAGACACGGTTTCTCTGCTCCAGGATTTTTGTATATTTTGCCAGATCATCCATATACAGACGATTGATCTGGCACATTTCCAGATTGAGAAAATGACGCCTTTCTGCCGGACCGTTTTTGACCATACGCAGATCTTCCGGGGAAAAACATACGAAATTAACGATGCCAAACAGATCAGATGCCTTTTTTATGGGAACCTCATTGACTGCGATTCCCTTGGCTCTGTTTTTTTTCAGATGCATATCTATGCGATAAGGTACATCCTGACGGCGCACAACCATACGAATATGTGCTTCTTCCTCTCCAAAACGGATCATATCCTTATCCCGGCTGCCTCTGTGGGACTTTGTCGTACCACAAAGATAGACAGCCTCAAGGATATTGGTCTTTCCCTGCGCATTGTTGCCATATAAAATATTGGTTCCCTGGTTAAAATTCATAGCCAGAGTATCATAATTTCTGAAATTTTTTACTTCTAAAGTTTCGATATACATGCTTGGTTTCAGACAATCTTCACACTTTTTCCATCAAAAGAGATCACATCTCCGGGAACAAGCTTTCTTCCTCTTCGGGTATCGATCTCGCCATTTACAGAAACGAGACCATCCTGCACTACTATCTTGGCCTCCACACCACTGCTCACCAGATCAGCTGCCTTTAACGCCTGGCCAAGTTTGATAAATTCATCTCTTACTTTAATTTCCTGCATACTACTCCTTTTTATCTTGCGCTGTTAAAGTTTACCGGCAGAATCAGATACAGATAGGATTCATTCCGGATTACACAGGGCGCTTTTGCATTAACAAGATAAATATCGATAGTTTCATCATCGATAACTTTCAGCGCATCCATTAAAAATTTGGGATTAAAACCGATCATGATATTACGGCCCTCTTTCTGGATATCGATTTTTTCATCCATGGAACCCATCGGTGTATTGATCTTTAATTCCAGCGCATCATCGGTAATATTGATTACGATCGGTTTTTTGTCACCCTCTTTTACGAGAAGTGTGGCACGGTCGATACAGTTTAAAAATTCCTGTTTACGAATGGTCATTTTTGTTTCGTAATCGTTTGATAACATCTGGTCGATTTTGAAGTATTCACCCTCAATAAGGCGGGATACCACAACTGTATTGTCAAATTCGAAAATAATATGGTTGTCTGTGAAATACATCTTTACCATATCTTCTGTCTCTCCGGAAAGAATCTTGCTGATCTCAATCAGTGTTTTTCCGGGAACGATCACCTTGGTATTTACTGTATCTTCTTTGAGAAGAAGTTTGCGAATGGAAATACGGTGGCCATCCAGAGAAACAATCTTTAATTCACCGCCACGAATTTCAATCAGTTCACCTGTCATCAGCTTGTTGTTTTCATTGGCAGCGATGGAAAAAATCGTCTGACGGATGATCTCCTTTAAGGCAAACTGTGAAATAGTGATGTATTCATTTCTTTCCAGAAGAGGAAGATAGGAAAAATCATCTCCCCTTTTGCCCGGAATGGTAAACAATGCCTTTTCACAGGAAATTGTCACATTTAAATTGTCATCTGTCTGAATGGTTACATCATTATCCGGTAATTTACGGATGATATCGGAAAAAATACGGGCATCAATGGCTACGATACCTTTTTCAAGAATGGTACCTTCAACAATCGTTTCGATACCCAGTTCCATATCATTGGTTGTAAATTTAATCTCATTGGCAGAGGCATCAATAAGGATACATTCGAGAATGGACATCGTGGTTCTGGACGGAACAGCACGAAGTGAAATATTGACACTTTTTAAAAGATTACTTTTGGAACAAACAAGATGCATAGATAGCTCCTTTCTGTCTGGAAGTGGAAAACTCCATATATACATAAATATTAATAAATCAGTAGTAGTTAGTATTAGGGCGTGTGCAAATGTGGAAAAGGCGAGTTTTGCCCGCAGATAAAGGAAAAATCTGATGGGAAAAGTCTGTGAAAAACTGCCATTGAGCGAGTGGATAAATGGCAGCCAAATGTGGAATCCACACAATGCACACGTTGTCCACAACTCCTTTCCCCGGAATGTGGATAACGAAAAATCAGGAATTCAGCTTTTTTTTAAGATTGGCGATCACTTTCTGAGTCTGTTCGTTGGTTTCAAGATCGTCCTGAATCTTATTGATACCATGGATGACTGTCGTATGATCGCGGTTTCCAATATAGGAACCTACCTGGGTAAGCGGAATATCGAGCATGGTACGGCACAGGTACATGGCGATCTGTCTGGGATAGACGATCTTGCTGCTGCGCTTGTTGCCGATGATATCTGCAGGTGTTATTTCAAACTGCTCCGCTACCATATTGATAATGATCTCCGGTGTAACGACCTTCTTTTCGTTGGGGGAGATAATATCCTTGAGTACCTGCTCGGCCAGCTCCAGGTTGACATCCTGTTTGACAAGATTTGAGTAGGCTTTGATCTTGGTCAGCGCACCTTCGAGTTCACGGATATTGGATTTTATATGAGAGGCAATGTATTCGATGACATCATTGCCTACGGTATAGCCTTCCATCTCCTGCTTTTTGCGAAGAATGGCCATACGTGTTTCATAATTTGGTGAGGAGATATCGCAGATCAGCCCCCACTCGAAACGTGAACGTATACGGTCTTCCAGGATATCCATGTCTTTCGGCGGTTTATCACTGGAGATGATGATCTGTTTTTTCTCACCGTACAGCGTATTGAACGTATGGAAAAACTCTTCCTGGGTAGATTCTTTACCTATGATAAACTGTACATCATCGATAAGAAGTACGTCGATATTGCGGTATTTTTCACGGAAATCCCGCATGGAATTATTGTTGCCGTTACGGATCGCTTCGATAACTTCGTTGGTGAAGGTCTCACTGGTAACGTAGAGCACTCGCATGGAAGGATTGTTTTTCATAATAAAATGAGCAATAGAATGCATCAGGTGCGTCTTGCCCAGACCTACACCACTGTACAGAAACAGAGGATTGTAGATCGTACCCGGAGATTCGGCGACAGCCAGACTGGCCGCGTAGGCAAACTGGTTGTTGCTGCCGACTACGAAAGTGTCAAAGGTGTATTCTTTGTTTAAGTTTGCTTCAAAAACGGACGAAGCATTATTATAGGAAGAAACTTCTTCCATCTCGGCGATATCTTTCTGCTGGATAAATTTGATATCACAGCTGATACCGGTGATTTCCGCTACAGCGGATTTGATTGGGAAAGAATACTTCTTGTTAATAATATTGATGGCGATCTCTTCCAGTGAAACCAGAATATAGAGCGTACCATTTTCAAATTTGTAGACCTGCAGAGGCTTCAGCCACATATTGTAGGATACATCCAATAATTCACAGTCTTCTTTGACCCTTTGTAAAATTTCCTGCCAGTGTTCTTCAATAACGTTCATATGTTTTCTCCTGCCTGAGAGAGTATTGTTAAAATCCAGAAAAAGGCAAAGTTTCCTTTTTACTATACTTATACAGTTTATAATAAAAAAATAGGTTTCGCAATGGGAATAACGGAAAAAATAAGGAAAAGAACACATTTATTGTGGATAACCTGCCATATTTACCAACAGAAAAAAGAAGCGTTGTCAACATAGGTGGAAAACCGGCGAAAACCCAGACGGAAAGCGGTGTCGCGGACAGAAAGAAAAAGAAAAAACAGAAAAGTTATCCACAACTTATCCACTTTTTGTGGATAACAGTGGATAAGTCTGTACACACAAATCACAGAAAAAAATATGGCACGGATGGAAGCAAAAAAATATGTGAAATGGCGGAAAATAAGGAAAAAACCGTAAATTATGCTTGACGGAGCATTTCTTTTTCTATATAATCTTATGAGGATGTTTTTCAGCATGCATAAATTAGTTAATTAAGAGAATTTTAAATAAGGAGGTGTCTGGGGTTATGAAGATGACTTTTCAGCCGAAGAAGAGATCCAGAGCGAAAGTTCATGGTTTCCGTGCAAGAATGAGCACAGCAGGTGGACGTAAAGTTTTAGCTGCAAGAAGATTAAAAGGAAGAAAGAAATTATCTGCATAAGAATTTAAGACCGCATGATCCTATGTGGTCTTTTCTTCTATTTAGAGAGAAATTTGTAAAAAGTAAGGATTACTCTATGAAGTTTACGGAAAGTTTAAGAAAAAACAGCGAATTCCAGCAGGTCTATAAGAGAGGAACATCCTTTGCCAACCGCTATCTGGTTATGTATGTACAGGACAATGGTCTGGAAATCAACAGAGTAGGTATATCGGTCAGTAAAAAAGTCGGCAACAGTATCGTCCGGCACAGAGTGAAGCGTCTGATCAGAGAAGCCTATCGTTTACAGGAAGAAAAGTTTCATAGAGGAATCAATGTAGTGATCATAGCCAGAGTCAGTGCAAAAGACTGCACCTATGCGCAGATCGACAGTGCTCTGCATCATCTTGGCAGACTGCATCACATTATAGAATCGGATAATAATGAAAAGAGTAATGATTAGAGGTATCCGTGTATACCAGAAGTATCTGTCTCCATTAAAGCATACAAAATGTCCGTATTACCCCACCTGCTCTCAGTATGGACTGGAAGCAATCGAAAAATATGGGGCTGTTAAAGGAGGAGCGATGGCTGTATGGCGTATTCTGCGCTGCAATCCTTTTTCCAGGGGAGGGTATGATCCGGTTCCGTAAAGAAAGGATGTCGGACAGAGAGGTCTGGCAGTCCCATGTGCTTTTTATCGTGCACAGAATGGAGGAAACAAATTGAATATTCTGTTAACTAAATCAACGATGCCCATCATCAAGTATGTTGCCTTGATCCTGGGTTACCTGATGGATGGTATTTACAAGGTACTGGATGTGCTTCACATTCCGAATATCGGCCTTGCGATCATCCTGTTTACGCTGATCATTTATATTTTAATGCTGCCTCTGCAGATCAAACAGCAGAAGTTTAGCAAGATGAACAGCGTCATGACGCCTGAACTGAATAAGATCCGTGAAAAGTATAAAGGAAAAAATGATCAGGCTTCCATGGAAAAAATGAATGCAGAGACACAGTCTGTCTATGCTAAATACGGTGTATCCCCTACAGGAAGCTGTGTACAGCTGCTGGTCCAGATGCCGATTCTGTTCGCTCTGTATCAGGTTATTTACAAAATTCCGGGATATATCGGTTCTGTTAAGGAAATCTTTTCCGGTCTGACCGCACAGATCACAGGAATCAGCGGTTATACCGATGTCATTAAGGAATTTGTAAGTTCAAACAAGATCAGTACACTGCAGATGACGTATGATCAGGCCGGTGCCATGACCAGTGATTCTGTTGTGGATTTTCTGTACAAGCTGAGCCCGTCCCAGTGGGAGAGCCTTAAAAATGTAGATGCCTTCAATGGTATGGATGGTATCATTCAGTCAACATCGGATACGATCGCACATGTGAATAATTTCCTGGGCATGAATATTTCCGATACGCCGATGTCTCTGATCACATCTTCCTTTAAGTCAGGTTCCTGGCTGCTTGTGATCGCTGCTGTTCTGATCCCGGTACTGGCTTATGCCACACAGCTGTTCAACTACAAGCTGATGCCGCAGCCGGATATGGGCAATGACAGCACAGCTGCTACCATGAAGAGCATGAACCTGATGATGCCGCTGATGAGTGCTTTCTTCTGTCTGACTCTTCCGGTAGGTATCGGTATTTACTGGATCGCCGGTGCTGTGATCCGTACTGTAGAGCAGATCTTTATCAACCGTCATCTGAACAATATGGATATGGAAGAGATGATCCGCAAAAATAAAGAAGCTGCAGAGAAAAAGCAGGAAAAGAAAAAAGAGACATCTGCAAGTCAGGTATCTGCAAACGTGCACAGAAATACAAAATCTATTTCTACAGTAGCAAAGAATGTGAAAAGCTCAGATGAAGCTGCCGTAGAGAGAGCTTCTAAAAATTATAAAGAAGGCAGTATTGCGGCCAAAGCCAATATGGTCAGCAGACTGGATGAAAAAAAGAAAAAATAACGTGTAGGAAATATCCCGGAAAGAATTAAGGAGAATCATATGGAATTTCAGGAATTTACAGGTGATAACGTAGATCTTGCCATTAACGAAGCCTGCACAAGACTTCAGGTTCCCAGTGATGAGCTCGAGTATGAGATCATCAGCAGAGAATCTGCAGGATTTTTAGGATTTGGAAAGAAACCGGCAAGAATCCGTGCAAGAAAAAAAGAAGTTGTTGAGAGCGTAAAAGAAGAAAAACAGCCGAAAAAGGAAGCTTTTACAAAGGATGTAAAGCCGGAAGTAAAAGCAGAAAAGAAAGAGACTGTTGCAGCTGCACAGGAAACAAAAGAAGAGGCTGCCAGGCCGGAAATCAAACGCGAGCCGAGAAACAAAAACGGCAAAAAGAAAAACTTTGACAAAAAGCAGGGCAGAACAGAAGATAAAAAAGAAGGCAGACGTGAACCGAGAAGAGAACAGCCAAAGCGTGAGCCGAAGCCGGAACCGGTTGTTGTGGAGCGTTCTGAAGAGGAGATCGCTGCAATCAAAAAGAGTGCAGAAGATTTTCTGAAAGAAGTATTTGCTGCTATGGAGCTGGGCGTGGAGATTACGATTGAGTACAATAAAGAAAATGGTAATCTCGAAATCGATTTTGCCGGTGAGGATATGGGTATCCTGATCGGTAAGAGAGGACAGACACTGGATTCTTTACAGTATCTGACAAGCCTGGTTGTAAATAAGAATCAGAATTCTTATGTGCGTGTCAAACTGGACACGGAAAACTACAGAAGCAGAAGAAAAGATACGCTGGAAAATCTGGCAAAGAATATCGCTTTTAAAGTGAAAAAGACAAGAAAGCCGGTATCTCTGGAGCCGATGAATCCGTATGAAAGAAGAATCATTCATTCTGCGCTGCAGAGCAATAAGTTTGTAGAGACCTACAGTGAAGGAAACGAGCCATACAGACATGTGGTGGTTGCCTTAAAGAAAAATGCGTATTACCAGAGAGAAGAACAGTAATACTGTGATGTGAGTTAAAGCTCCTGCTTTTGGCGGCACGGGATTTCCCGAAGGTCATAAAAGCAAGGAGCTTTTCCATCATTTATGTCTGGAAAAAGCTGCCCGTACAGATCGTGAAGGGGCTGTTTTTTCGAGACATAAAGAACAGACACCGGTAACAGTGCAGATGAGAAGACAGGAGAAAGAGATGAAACAGACGATTGCGGCAATTTCAACAGCATTAAATCCATCCGGTATAGGAATTGTCAGAATAACAGGTCCTGAAGCCATGGAGGTGTGTTTTAAGGTATACAGATCCAAAACAGGAAAAAAGGATATCCGAAAAGCACCTTCACATACGATACATTATGGCTATATCTATGATGGCGATACTTGTATCGATGAAGTGCTGGTCATGTGGATGCAGGCTCCGCGCACGTATACAGGCGAAGATACCGTGGAAATCAACTGTCATGGCGGTGTGCTGGCTGTGCAGAAGGTGTTGGAAGCTGTATTAAAAGCGGGAGCCAGACCGGCTGAACCGGGAGAATTTACAAAAAAAGCATTTTTGAACGGAAAGATGGATCTGTCACAGGCAGAGGCCGTGATGGATGTAATCGGATCGGACAGTCAGTATGCGCTGCAAAATTCACTGCAGCAGCTGAAAGGATCTCTGCATGAAAAAATCAGTCAGATGAGGGAAACCATCCTGTATCATATCGCCTATATAGAATCAGCGCTGGACGATCCGGAACATATCAGTATAGACGGATACGGGGAAGAGCTGGAGAAAGCGTTGCGGCTGATAGAAAAGGAAGTGCGGCGACTGATCCGTTCCTACGGAAACGGGCGGCTGATCCGGGATGGTATACGTACGGTTATCCTGGGAAAGCCGAATGCAGGAAAATCGTCTATTCTGAATATGATGATGGGAGAAGACCGCGCGATCGTTACCAATATTGCCGGAACGACCAGAGATGTCCTGGAAGAGCAGATCATGCTTGGAAAAGTAGCATTGTGTCTGGCCGATACAGCCGGGATCCGGGATACACAGGATATCGTGGAAAAGATCGGTGTGGACAGAGCCAAAGAGTATGCGGCACAGGCAGATCTGGTTCTTTTTGTTGTCGATGCATCCACTCCGTTTGATCAGGATGACGAAGAGATACTTTACAGTATACGCGACAAGAAGTATGTGGTATTGTTAAACAAGACAGATCTGGAGGAAAAGACAACGAAGGAAGAGCTCGAACGAAAGACAGACCATCCGGTTCTTTTGTTTTCAGCCAAAGATGAAAAAGGGTTGGAGGAGCTGGAAGTACTTCTGGAGGAGATGTTCTTTTCCGGTATGTTTACGTTTGATGAGAATATCACGATAACAAACAGCAGACATAAAGCAGAACTGGAAGAAACCCTGAAAAGCCTGTCTCTGGTTTTTCAGAGTATTGCAGATCAGATGCCCGAGGATTTTTATTCCATCGATCTGATGAATGCCTATGAGCATCTGGGAAATATTATAGGTGAATCCGTGGGAGAAGATCTCGTGAATGAAATCTTTTCAAAATTCTGTACAGGAAAGTAATATAAAGTGGTAACACCCCTTTGGGAGAAGAAAACAGATGAATAACTTGGTACAACATTATGATGTAGTAATCGTAGGTGCCGGCCATGCCGGCTGTGAAGCTGCGCTGGCCTGTGCCAGACTGGGGCTGGAAACAATCGTTTTTACCGTAAGTGTGGAAAGTATAGCGCTCATGCCCTGTAATCCAAATATCGGTGGCAGCTCAAAAGGCCATCTGGTGAGGGAAATCGATGCCCTTGGCGGAGAAATGGGAAAAAATATCGACAAAACTTTTATTCAGTCAAAAATGCTGAATCGCTCCAAGGGTCCGGCAGTGCATTCACTGCGTGCACAGGCAGACAAGAGTGAGTACAGCAGAAATATGAGAAAAATTCTCGAAAATACAGATCATTTAACTATAAAGCAGGCTGAAGTCACAGAGCTGATCGTAGAGGAAGGTCAGGTCAAAGGTGTAAAGACATATTCAAAAGCTACATACCTTTGCAGGGCTGTTGTTCTGTGCACCGGAACGTATCTGAAGGCAAGATGTATTTATGGTGATGTCAGTAACTATACAGGGCCAAATGGATTGCAGGCAGCCAATTATCTCACAGATTCGCTGAAGAAAAACGGCATAGAAATGTTTCGTTACAAAACGGGAACACCTGCCCGTATGGATAAGAGAACGATTGATTTTTCAAAAATGGAAGAGCAGTTCGGAGATGAAAGGGTGGTGCCGTTTTCTTTTACAACAGATCCTGATAGTGTACAGATCGATCAGGTTTCCTGCTGGCTGACCTATACCAATCAGAAAACACACGATATCATACGAAAAAATCTCGACAGATCGCCGTTGTATTCCGGTATGATAGAGGGAACAGGACCGAGATACTGCCCTTCTATCGAAGATAAGGTCGTTAAGTTTGCAGATAAAGAGAGACATCAGGTGTTTATTGAACCGGAGGGGCTTTACACTAACGAGATGTATGTGGGAGGTATGTCCAGTTCACTTCCGGAGGATGTGCAGGAGGAAATGTACCATACTGTACCAGGGCTGGAACATGCGAAAATCGTCAGAAATGCCTATGCGATCGAATATGACTGTATCAATCCGATCCAGCTGAACAATACACTGGAATTCAAAAAAATCAAAGGTCTGTTTTCCGGCGGACAGTTTAACGGCAGTTCGGGATATGAAGAAGCTGCTGCGCAGGGACTGGTAGCCGGCATCAATGCGGCTATGAAGCTTCTGGGAAGAGAGATGCTGGTACTGGATCGTTCCGAGTCCTATATCGGCGTACTGATCGATGATCTCGTAACAAAGGAAAATCATGAACCGTATCGTATGATGACCAGTCGTGCCGAGTATCGTCTGCTTCTCAGACAGGATAATGCTGATCGGCGTCTGACAGAAAAAGGATACAGAGTAGGTCTGATCTCTGAAGAACGGATGGAAAAACTTTGTCAGAAAGAAAAACAAATCGACGAGGAAATTTCTCGAGTAAAATCAGTGCATATTGGTGCGTCCAGAGAGGTACAGGAACTGATGGAAACTCTGCATTCCACACCACTTGCCAGCGGCATGATGCTCGATGAACTGATCCGTCGTCCGGAACTGACATACGAAATGCTGGCTCCGATAGATCCGGAAAGACCGGATCTTTCCGATGAGGTGAAGGAACAGGTAAATATTGAACTGAAATACGAGGGCTATATCAAACGTCAGCTGAAACAGGTGGAACAGTTTAAAAAGACGGAAGCCAGAAAAATACCGGAAGATCTGGACTATGATGATGTAAAGAGCCTTAGAATAGAAGCAGTACAGAAGCTGAAAGCTTTTCGTCCAACGAATATAGGACAGGCATCACGTATCGCAGGTGTATCGCCTGCAGATATCTCGGTATTGCATGTATATCTGGAACAGATGAGGAGAAAACACGATGAATGAGAAAACAGCTCAAATTAGAGATGCTTTTTCCGGCATAGGATATACGATATCTGAAAAGCAGGCAGAACAGTTTTTCAGATATTATGAATTGCTGGTAGAATGGAATGAAAAAATGAACCTGACGGCTATTACAGATTTTGCAGATGTTGTTGTAAAACATTTTCTGGACAGTGCCTATGGAAGTCAGGTGCATACCTTTGGCAGTACGGAAAAGGTGTTGGATCTTGGTACCGGAGCAGGGTTTCCGGGGATTCCTTTAAAGATTCTGTATCCGGATACTACATTTGTACTGATGGATTCCCTGCAAAAGAGAATTAATTTTCTGAATGAAGTTATTTCTCAGCTAGAATTAGAAAAAATCACGGCAGTTCATGGACGAGCAGAAGAAATGGCCAGAAACAAGACATACAGAGAACAGTTTGATGTATGTACGTCCAGAGCTGTGGCAAATACCAGCACTCTCCTGGAGTACTGTATTCCTTTTCTGAAATTGGATGGCGTCTTTATCGCATATAAATCCGGTAAATTTAAAGAAGAAAAGGAAGAAGCCAGAAAAGCGCTGTATCTTTTGCAGACAGAAATTCAGCAGGAAAAAGAGTTTCAGTTAGCAGATACAGATATGGCGAGAACACTTGTTGTATTTCATAAAAAAGGAAAGACAGCGGCTAAGTATCCGAGAAAAGCAGGTATGCCATCGAAACAGCCGTTAGGTTAAAAAAGAGCAGAAATGTTTCACGTGAAACATTTCTGCTCTTTTCTGTCATACATATCGATAATTGATTCAGCGGACTAATGTTGAGTGTCAGTAGATGGTAATGATTAATCAATCAATAATTTTAATTTTAGTATGATATTATGTATAAGAAAAGCCAGAGCTATGAATCAGCTTTAATGTAATAGATTTTCAGGTATACATCTTGGAATTTATTTGTTTGAAAAAATATAGTAAAAAAGACCCTCTGTATGGCGCTAATTTGAAATGAAAACGGGAATTCCTCTGCTTTAAAGATAAATTAGCGCCATACAGAGGGTCTTTTTTATAAGAAAAATATTGCAGTAGAATCTAAAAGGAAAGATATTTGATGAATTTTTAATCGTTGAAAAAAGAACGTAGCGTATAAAACAATGCATATTACTAAAAAGAAAATAACGACAAACAAAAAATGTGAAGGATATATGCTGACATGATGGAAAAAGGATGCCTATAAGAAAAAATGATAAATTTATTGATAAAATAGGAAAACATTTATTAAAAAATATCATAATAAGAATTAATATAAAATACAAGAGAATTCGAGAAAAAAACTCAAATATAATAAAAATTATAGAAAGAATGCGAGAAAAAAACACATAAAGTAGAATAAAACAACAATATATGAGAAAAAAACACACAACGTTATGACAAAAAAGTATAAAAATGACAATATTGATATGTTTCACGTGAAACATATCAATATCAAAAAGAAAAATGTTTCACGTGAAACATTTTCTGTAGATATTACATGCGCAAGGTGATATACTGAGAGGGTGACAAAGCAACAACACAAAAAGGAGTATAAAGTGGATCGAATTATTGCAATAGCAAACCAGAAAGGTGGAGTAGGAAAATCCACCACAGCGATCAATTTATCTGCATGTCTGGCAGAAAAGGGGAAAAGAGTTCTGACGATTGACATGGATCCGCAGGGAAATACGACAAGTGGACTGGGTGTGGATAAAGAATCACTGGAAAACACGGTATATGAGCTGATTTTGGGCGAATGTAGTGTAAATGACTGTATCATAGAGCTTCCTATAGAAAATTTAAGCATAATTCCGTCAAATGTAAACCTGGCAGGTGCAGAAATAGAGCTGATCGGCATGGAAGAAAAGGAGTATATTCTGAAAAAAGCTATAGACCAGGTAAAAGACAGCTATGATTTTATACTGATCGACTGTCCACCATCCTTAAATCTGCTGACAATTAATGCTATGACAACAGCAAAATCCGTATTAGTGCCGATTCAGTGCGAATATTACGCCCTGGAAGGTCTGGCACAGCTAATGCACACCATTGAACTGGTGCATGACCGACTGAATGAGGAACTGGTCATTGAGGGCGTTGTGTTTACTATGTATGATGCCAGAACAAATCTGTCTCTGCAGGTAGTGGAAAATGTCAAAGATAACCTGCAGCAGATGATCTACAAGACCATTATTCCGCGTAATGTACGTCTGGCAGAGGCTCCCAGTCATGGATTACCGATCAATCTGTATGATTCCAGATCAACAGGTGCAGAAAGCTACCGTCTGCTGGCTGAAGAAGTCATAGCATGGCCGGATGAAGAGTAAAGGAGGTGTGATATGGCAGTAAAAAAAGGAGGTCTGGGGAAAGGACTTGACTCTTTGATTCAGTCCAGTCCTTCACGTCCGAAAACAACACCAAAACCGGAAGTTAAGGAAAAAATCGTTGAAAAAGTAGTAGAAAAGATCGTAGAAAAGCCGGTGGAACAGAAAATAAAGCTTTCACTGATCGAACCAAACCGGGAACAGCCGCGTAAATCCTTTGATGAGGAGGCTTTACAGGAACTGAGTGCTTCCATAAAGCAGTATGGAATCATTCAGCCGCTGGTTGTCAAAAGAAATGCAGACTATTATGAGATCATTGCCGGTGAAAGACGCTGGAGAGCGGCAAAAATGGCAGGATTAAAGGAAGTTCCGGTCATTATAAAAGAGTATACAGATCAGGAAGTCGTAGAGATATCTCTGATCGAGAATATCCAGAGAGAAAACTTAAATCCGATAGAGGAAGCTATCGCATATAAGCGGCTGCTGGAAGAATTTCATCTGAAGCAGGAGGAAGTGGCTAAAAGAGTGGCTAAAAGCCGTACCACGGTAACGAACTCGCTCCGCCTGCTGAAACTGGATGAAAGAGTACAACAAATGGTTATCGAAGATGAACTTACAAGCGGTCATGTACGTGCTTTGCTGGCTATAGATGACAAAGATGCACAGTATGACATTGCCAGAAAGGTGTTTGACGAAAAATTAAGTGTCAGAGAAACCGAAAAGCTGGTAAAAATGGTTCTTTCACCGAAGGCGTCCAGAACGAAAAAAGAGCTGACACACAGCGAAATCTATCATGATATGGAAGAAAGAATGAAAGAGATCTTTGGTTCTAAGGTTTCCATACAGCGAAAATCAGAACATAAGGGGAAAATCGAAATCGAATATTATTCTGATGAAGAGCTGGAACGTATTCTGGATGTTATGAATTCCATGCAATAAAGGGGTATAAAAATGAATATATTTGAAAATACGACGCTGGGTACCGTATTGACGGTCCTTTTGATCGCACTGACCGTATTTTTACTGTTTGTGACGATCAATCTGACATTGTCTGTGCACCGTCTGCATAAAAAATATAAACAGTTTATGCGCGGAGCAGACGGTCTGTCTCTGGAAAAAATGTTTAACAGCAAATTCAAGGCAATCGACCGTCTGGAAAGCCAGATTAATCTGGATCATCAGGTGCTTGATATGATCCGCAGCACACAGGCAAAAACTTTAACAAAATACGGTATCGTCAAATACGATGCCTTTGATGATGTTGGTGGAAAAATGAGCTTTGCTCTTGCTAATCTGGACAAATCCAATACAGGATATATCCTCAATGCCATCCACAGCCGTGATAATTGCTTCCTATATTTAAAGGAGATTGTTAAAGGTGAGTCCTATATCATGCTGAGTGAAGAAGAAATACAGGCATTAAAAATTGCTGTTAACGGAAGCTATGATACTCTGGAGGGAGAAAAATAGAAAATCAGCCGTTTTAACAGGGAATAAGCAGGCAAAAACCAGGCAATACTTGCAAAAAGAATAGTTCTGGTATATGATAAAACAGATTTTGCAGTAAAATACAGGAAAGGCAGAATAAACTGCCAGGAGGAAAAAATGTTAGATATTCGTTTTGTACGTGAAAATCCGGAAGTGGTAAAACAGAACATTAAAAATAAATTCCAGATGGAAAAACTGCCGCTGGTAGATGAAGTGATCGCACTGGACAAGGAAAACCGCGAGATCAAGCAGGAAGTAGAATCCTTAAGAGCACAGAGAAACAAAATGTCCAAGCAGATCGGTGCTCTGATGGGCCAGAAGAAGTTTGAAGAGGCTGAAGAGGTAAAAAAACAGGTTGCTTCTTTTGCTGACCGTACAGAAGAACTGTCCGCCCGTGAAAAAGAGGTGGAAGAGCGTATCCGTACGATCATGATGACTATCCCGAATATTATCGATCCGTCTGTACCGATCGGTGAAGATGATACACATAATGTTGAGATTGAAAAATTCGGTGAGCCGGTAGTGCCGGACTTCGAAATTCCGTATCATACAGAGATCATGGAACGATTTGACGGTATTGATCTGGATGCTGCAGGCCGTGTGGCCGGTAATGGTTTCTACTATCTGATGGGAGATATTGCCAGATTACATTCTGCTGTACTGGCCTATGCACGTGATTTTATGATCGACAGAGGATTTACGTACTGCATTCCGCCGTACATGATCCGCAGCAATGTGGTTACCGGCGTTATGAGCTTTGCTGAGATGGATGCTATGATGTACAAGATCGAAGGCGAAGATCTGTATCTGATCGGTACCAGTGAGCACTCTATGATCGGTAAATTCATTGATCAGATCATTCCGGAGGCAGAGCTTCCGAAGACACTGACCAGCTATTCTCCGTGCTTCCGTAAGGAAAAAGGTGCCCATGGTATCGAGGAGAGAGGTGTTTACCGTATCCATCAGTTTGAAAAACAGGAAATGATCGTTGTCTGCAAGCCGGAAGAGAGCAAGATGTGGTATGACAGACTGTGGCAGAATACTGTAGATCTGTTCCGTTCTCTGGATATTCCGGTAAGAACACTGGAATGCTGTTCCGGTGACCTGGCAGATCTGAAGGTAAAATCCTGTGACGTAGAAGCCTGGTCTCCGCGTCAGAAGAAATACTTTGAGGTCGGCAGCTGCTCCAATCTGGGCGATGCACAGGCCAGACGTTTAAGAATTCGTGTAAACGGTGCAGATGGCAAGAAATATCTGGCTCATACACTGAACAATACAGTTGTAGCTCCGCCGCGTATGCTGATTGCTTTCCTGGAGAACAATCTGTGCGAGGACGGCTCTGTAAAGATTCCGGAAGTACTTCGTCCGTATATGGGTGGAAAAGAAAAGCTGATTCCGAAAAAATAAAAAAGGGAAACCGTCAGACATATATGACCGGAAAGTCTGTAACAGTACAGGCTTTCCGGTTCAGTTTAAAAAGAAAAGAGGAAACAGGTGCACAGTTATCTGAAATCGATTGGTTTTTCCAATCTGGTTCGAAAAACAGACATTGATGTCATATTGCAGGATGTGATCAGTCATTATGATGAGAAAAAAGTGGTGGAAACCTCCGATCATCGTGTGATGGCGGAGTTGTCCAGATTTTACGGCTGTGATGTGGGGATAACTCTCTGCGGAGAGTACGATGATGAGGATAACTTTCATCCGGAGTATTATTTTCCATATTTCCGCGGAACCGGGATTTCCACAAGAGCAGAGGTCGAGGTGGAAAAGCATGGTGGCCGTGAATCGTATGCCGGTGCCTGCGAGGATGTAAGGGCCGGATCTACGCTGTTTTTCTTTTTACAGAATGTAGCAGAATATCTGGAAAAAAAGGAAAAGGAGCTGTCTTTATCTACCTGCACATCGGTAACACTGTCGGGACTGGCATCAGAAGGAAAAATCCTTCTGCCAATCTACAAGTCGGAGCGGGTGCTAACGGAAAGTCGCAGACAGACAAACGAAAGGAACCAGCTGATCGAAGCGGCCAGAAAAGGCGATGAGGAAGCTATGGAAAGCCTCACGATCGACGATATCGACAAATATGCCATGATCACAAAGCGTCTGGAAACAGAAGATATTCTGACGATCGTAGAAAGCTTTCTGATTCCCTGTGGTATTGAATGTGATCAGTATCAGCTCCTGGGAGATATCGTGGATGTGATGGAGACGGTCAATAACGAGACAGGTGAGGCTGTTGTACAGCTGGGGCTTGTCTGCAATGATATTCCTTTTGATGTCTGTATCAACAAAAAGGATCTTTTGGGCACGCCGGAAGTCGGCTTTCGTTTTAAAGGCTATATCTGGCTGCAGGGACAGATCAATTATTAAAAAACTGCCATATCTGCCGATATTTTCATGGAAAAATGGCGGCAGATATGATATAGTAATGCGAGTGAGAAAAAATATATATGTTCCCTTAGTTAAATGGATATAACGGGGTCCTCCTAAGGTTGCGTTACAACGGCCACCTCAAAAAAAACTAAATAAGGGATTG
>JAHZHB010000052.1:54008-62548 GCA_019420465.1 Lachnospiraceae bacterium | reverse complement strand
GAGGGATTCACTTTGACCTCGCTAATAAAGAGCGCAGGATCGAAGAATTAGAGAGAGAGATGGAGATGCCGGACTTCTGGGATGTGCCGGAGCTCTCACAGAAAAAGACCATCGAATTAAATGCATTAAAATCAGACCTTGAGGTCTATAACAAGCTTGTTTCCGAAAAAGAGGATATGGAAACTCTGATCGAGATGGGCTACGAGGATGAAGATCCGGAGCTGATTCCGGAGATCCAGGAAATGCTGGATGATTTTAAACAGACGTTTGATGATATCCGTATCAAGACCCTGTTAAACGGTCCGTATGATAAGAAGGATGCCATCATTAAGCTCAATGCCGGTGCAGGCGGTACAGAGGCCTGTGACTGGTGTGGTATGCTGTACCGTATGTATACCCGCTGGATTGAGAGAAAAGGTTTCCAGATGGAAGTGCTGGATTACCTGGACGGTGAGGAAGCCGGTGTCAAATCCGTTACCTTTGAGGTACACGGTGAAAATGCCTATGGCTACCTGAAATCCGAAAAGGGTGTGCATCGTCTGGTGCGTATTTCTCCGTTTAATGCGCAGGGCAAGCGTCAGACATCCTTTGTATCCTGTGATGTTATGCCAGATATGGGTGACGATGTAGAGGTTGAGATCAAGGATGATGATATCCGTATCGATACCTATCGTTCCAGTGGTGCCGGCGGACAGCATATCAACAAGACGTCCTCGGCTATCCGTATCACGCATTTCCCGACGGGAATCGTGGTTACCTGCCAGAATGAGCGTTCCCAGCATATGAACAAAGACAAGGCCATGCAGATGCTGAAAGCCAAGCTGTATATGTTGAAACAGCAGGAAAACGAAGAAAAGCTTTCCGGCATCCGTGGTGAAGTCACCGATATCGCCTGGGGTCATCAGATCCGTTCCTATGTTATGCAGCCGTATACCATGGTTAAGGATCTGCGGACGAATGAGGAGAGCGGTAATGTCGGACAGGTGATGGACGGAGCGATCGATCCGTTTATCAATGCGTATTTAAAGATGCTGGCAACGAACAGAAAGACAGGAGAGAATCAAAATGATTAAAGTAGCAGTTCTGGGCTACGGTACCGTCGGTTCCGGCGTTGTCGAGGTCCTTGAGAGAAATAAAGAAGCGATCACCAAAAAGACCGGAGATGAGATCAGCGTAAAATATGTACTGGATCTTCGCGATTTTCCGGGGGATCCGGTGGAAAAGATCCTCGTGCATGACTATGATGTGATCTTAAATGATCCGGAGGTTAAGATCATCGCTGAGGTTATGGGAGGCACAGGCGCTGCCTATACCTTTACGAAGCAGGCGCTTCTGGCAGGCAAATCGGTCTGCACATCCAACAAAGCCCTGGTAGCAGCGCATGGTTCAGAGCTTCTGCGCATTGCAAAGGAAAAGCAGTGTAACTATATGTTTGAAGCCAGCTGTGGCGGTGCGATTCCGATCATCCGTCCGCTGCGTACCTGTTTGAGTGCCGAGGTGATCGATGAGGTGACCGGTATCTTAAACGGTACGACAAACTTTATCCTGTCTGAGATGAGTTTAAAGGGGGCTGAGTTTGCGGATGTGCTCAAAGAGGCACAGGATCTTGGCTATGCGGAGCGCAATCCGGAGGCAGATGTCGAGGGACATGATGCCTGCCGCAAGATCGCTATTTTGTCTTCTTTGGCCTATGGAAAATATCTGGACTATCAGGATGTATATACAGAGGGTATCACAAAGGTAAGTTCTGCAGATTTCAAGTATGCTGCAGCTCTGGATGCCCGTATCAAGCTTCTGGCTACGAGCAAGAAGGTTGGGGATAAGTATTATGGTATGGTTTCTCCGATGATGATCGATGCCGAGGATCCGCTGTACAGTGTTATGGATGTATTTAATGCTGTGTTTGTACACGGAAATATGCTGGGTGACTGTATGTTCTATGGCAAGGGAGCGGGTAAGCTGCCTACAGCCAGTGCTGTTGTCAGCGATATCGTGGAAGAGGCAAGACATCTGCACTGCTGTCTGGCTGAGCCGTGGGATGATGAGCATCTCCCGCTGATGTCGATTGATGATGTGGAGAATCGTTTCTTTGTTCGTATGAAAGGAACGCTGATCGATAATCTCTGTCGTGTGGAGAAGGTGTTTGGCAAGGTGCAGGCACTTTCTGTGCCGGAGTTGCCGGATGAGTTTGCTTTTATTACGGAGAAGATGACGGAGAAAGCCTATAAGGAGAAGGCGGCGCAGTTTGAGATGGTGCTGTCGATGATCCGGGTGAGATTCTAACAGAAAAAAATAAAGGGACTGCTGTGTGGTGAGACACGGTGGTCCTTTTTTGGAGGGCGGACGGCAGAATACCTGTCAGATTTCCCTTCCCTGCATAAAACGGGCGCTTCAGGCGGTAGTTCTAAGCGTATACATGCCCGCTATACAGGAAATCAGTCGCATTCGCTGCGTTTTCTGATGAAAACGCGGCTCAGAGCGACTTCAGATGCTGCTTTTGTAAGCAGCATCTGTTCCTGTATAGCGGGCATGTATGCGCTAAGAACTACCAGGCCTTTGCTTTACGTTTTGTGCAGGGAAGGGAAATCTGACAGGTATTCTGCCTGACTTGTGAAGAAAGCAAAACCTGATCTGCAGGAAAAGGTTTTGAGAAGTGCAGTAATAAAAAGAACTGGCTCAAAAAAACCAGTTCTTAATAAAAATCAGATTGGAGTGGCGAAGATGATTTCTACAGGTTGGATGAATCGTTATCGCCGTAGCTGTAGGAAGATGAATCGCCGGAAGTGTCGTTACCATAGCCATAGGTATTGTCTGTGCTGTTTCCGTTACCGTAGCCATAGGTATTGTCTGTGCTGCTTCCATTACCGTAGCCGTATGTGTTGTCGTATGTGTTCTGGTAGCGGTCATCATAGCGGTATTCATCGGTCTGGCTGTAATGCGGCTGGTCGAGTTCGCCGGTGACGTCGAGGTAGAAGCATACCTGAGTGGCGGTCATATAGGGATAGAGCCACAGCATACCGATACCAAGTGTCAGGACGGTGAGCAAGGAGAGTCCAAAAAAGCTGATCAGGATATAGAAGTAACGGCCTTTGTTTCCGTGCATGAGGGCAAAGCTCTGACGGATGGAGTCTATGGCACCGAGATCGGGATTGTCGATGAGCAGCATTTCGCACAGAGCAAAGCCAAGCAGTACGATGTAGGATACTACCGATCCGGCCATAAGCAGCAACAGATACAGGCAGATGCGGTCAAAGTAGGAAAGAGACGACATCATAACCAGATAGGCAGGAATCTGCAGCAGCATGGTAATAACGATCTGGATGGCAGATACGATGATAAAGCGATCAGGGTGTGCTCTGAAGGCATAAAAGAGATTTCCCAGTGTATACGGTCTGTGTCGAACCAGACAAAGAACCATACTGACCAGACCGATCTGCATAAGATAGGTCAGAATATTGATGATCAGTATGCTGATGAACTGGATGGCTATTGCTGATGCAGTATTGTTTTTCCCGGTCATGGTAAAGGGAAGTGATTCAAGAACCATGCTAAAGACTGCCATCAGAAACATGGCACCGATCAGGGAACCATATTGTCCGAGCAAGGCCTCGCGGGCCAGTGCTTTTAATTCACGTGATGTGCGTTTCATATGAAATCCTTTCTGAATGAAAATAATTTAAAAAAGCAGATCCTGAACATATCGACCGAAAGTTCAGTTCATGGTATAATAATCCGCAGTGTGTGTTTACACGGCAGAACAGTCTCTGACAGTGATCATAAAACGGTAACGCCCGGTGCTGTATCCTGATGATAGGGGGCATGGTCAAAACCGCCATGATCCGGTACGGTGTAGTCCAGGAAATCATCACTGTCATCTGTGTCAAACTGGTCGAGATAGTCGTCGAAATACTGCATGGAGTCATCATCTTCATCCAGCTGGTCTTCATAGTAGTGCAGGTAGTCACGATAGAGCTCCTGGGCATCGGATGAAGTGAAAACATAGATAAACATGCCTATGACAACGATAATGCCAAGTACGATACCGACGATGCTGATCACAATGGCAGCTTTGGCCTGTCCGTTCATCGGACGGGAACCGCGCGATAAAAGCGCAAGCAGAATCGCCAGACTGCCAAGGATGACAGAACCGCCAAACAACATGGTCAGAATGCCGACAATGCTTAAAATAAGCGCGGCAGTAGACATACCATTAGAAGTATTCTGCATAATCAAAACCTCTTTCGTCAAAATTTCCCCAGATATCCGTCAACAGACAAAAAACGGCATGATCTGCGGATGTGGTTATATTTTAGCACGATGGAAACAGGAAAACAACGCAAAGGAGATACGATATGGATATTATTGCAAAAATCAGCGAGGAGCTGGAAGTAAAGGACTGGCAGGTAAAAGCTGCCGTAGAGCTGATCGATGAGGGATGTACGATTCCGTTTATTGCCCGTTACCGAAAGGAAAAAACAGGTTCCTTAAACGATGAAGTGCTGAGAAATCTGGGTGAGCGTCTGACCTATCTTCGCAATCTGGAAGAAAAGAAAGCACAGGTCGTAGCGGCTATCGAGGCACAGGAAAAGCTGACACCTGAGCTGAAAAAGCAGATCGAGGATGCCCAGACACTGGTAGCCGTAGAGGATCTGTACCGTCCGTATCGTCCGAAACGCCGTACACGTGCCATGATCGCCAAAGAACGTGGACTGGAGCCTCTGGCACAGCTGATCGTATCCCAGATGCTGACACAGTCTCTGGAGGATACGGCCAAAGCCTATATTACAGAAGAAGTAAAGAACGTAAAGGCAGCCCTTGACGGCGCATCAGATATTCTGGCTGAGCAGGTTTCGGATGAAGCTGACTACCGTACGGCTATCCGCCGGATGACAGTTAAAGAAGGTGTGATAAAGACAACGGCAAAGAAACCGGAGGAGAAATCCGTCTATGAAATGTATTATGACTACAGCGAGCCGGTAAAACGTATTGTAGGTCACAGAGTACTGGCGATCAACCGTGGAGAAAAGGAAAAAATCCTGACAGTGACGCTGGAGGCACCGGAGACAGAGATTCTTATCTGGCTGGAAAAAAGGATTATTCACAAGGCAGATCCTGAGACAAGCGCATTTTTAAAGGATATGATCGCAGACAGCTATCACCGACTGATCGCCCCGGCGATCGAGCGTGAGATCCGTAATGATCTGACAGAAAAGGCAGAGGACGGCGCGATCAAAGTATTCGGTAAAAACCTTACCCAGCTTCTGATGCAGCCGCCGATCGCCGGTGTGACAGTACTTGGCTGGGATCCGGCATTCCGAACCGGATGCAAGCTGGCTGTTGTAGATCCGACCGGAAAAGTACTGGATACAACAGTAGTATATCCGACAGCGCCGACTACACCGGCCAAGATCGCTGCAGCAAAGGATACAGTGAAAAAGCTGATCAGAAAATACAATGTACAGCTGATCTCCCTGGGAAATGGTACAGCATCCCGTGAGTCCGAGGCGGTGATCGCAGAGATCATTCACGAGATTCCGGAAAAAGTAGCCTACATGATCACCAATGAGGCCGGAGCCAGTGTATACTCGGCCAGCAAGCTGGCAACAGAGGAATTTCCGAATTTCGACGTCGGCCAGAGAAGTGCGGCCAGTATCGCCCGCCGTGTGCAGGATCCGCTGGCTGAGCTTGTCAAGATCGATCCGAAAGCCATCGGTGTCGGTCAGTACCAGCACGACATGAACCAGAAAAAGCTGGGTGAGACGCTGGGAGGCGTTGTAGAAGACTGTGTAAACCGTGTCGGTGTGGATGTCAATACGGCATCGGCTTCCCTTCTGGAATATGTATCCGGTATCAACAAGACACTGGCAAAGAATATCGTGGCTTATCGTGAGGAAAACGGTCGTTTCAACAGCCGCAGAGAGCTTTTAAAAGTAGCTAAGCTCGGACCGAAAGCCTATGAACAGTGTGCCGGATTTATGCGTATCCATGGCGGTAAGGATCCTCTGGATACCACAGGTATCCATCCGGAGAGCTATGAAGCAGCCAGAATGCTGTTAAAGGAGACCGGACTGACGCCTGAAAGCCTGCTTGATGGTCCGCGTGTATTCTTTATTAAAGACTATAAAAAGACAGCACAGAAGCTTGGTGTTGGTGAGCCGACCCTGAAGGATATGGTCAAAGAGCTGACAAGCCCCGGCCGTGACCCGCGTGAGGATATGCCGCTTCCGATCCTCAGAAGTGATGTACTGGATATCAAGGATCTGAAGGAAGGTATGATCCTTAAGGGCACCGTGCGAAATGTCATCGATTTCGGTGCGTTTGTAGATATCGGTGTGCATCAGGATGGTCTGGTGCATATCTCCCATATGACAAAGAAATTTATCAAACATCCGCTCGAAGCTGTTTCCGTAGGGGATATCGTGGATGTCAAGGTAATCTCTGTAGATCCGGCAAAGAAAAGGATCGGTCTGTCAATGATCCTGGACTGATGCGTACAAAACAGGGCTGCAGATATAGCAAAAAAGTACCATGGTTACAAAAAAGTGCCTATTGCACACGACACGTTGCTGTGCTATAGTAAATCTGTAAAATAAAAGAGGAATCTTCGGGGCGGGGCGCAATTCCCCACCGGCGGTATAGTCCGCGACCTGTCGAAAAGACAGCTGAACCGGTGTAATTCCGGTACCGACAGTTACAGTCTGGATGAGAGAAGAAAATGAGAACAGCGAGTCTGGCTGTCTGCGTGCCCCGTATATGGTATGCAGACAGCTTTTTTTGTTGCCATGTATTTGTTGTCATGTATGTCATCCTGATCCACCAGATCAGTGTTGACCGCCATGCAGGGCAATATAACACACACCGCTCTCATGTTTTCCAGGAGGATTCCGGAAAAACAGGAGGAAATGAAGTATGAGTAACCCAAGAACAAGTGCAAGAATGATCGCCATGACAGGAATGCTGTCTGCCATTGCCTTTATCCTGATGTATCTGCAGTTTAATGTGCCGCTGATGCCGAGCTTTATCGCTATGGATCTGTCGGAGCTTCCGGCGCTGATCGGAGCTTTTGCGATGGGACCGGTACAGGGCGTCGTGATCTGTCTGGTCAAAAACCTTTTGCATCTGACACGGACATCCACAGGCGGTGTAGGTGAGCTGTCCAATTTCATTCTGGGTGCGGTGTTTGTCTTTACCGCCGGTATGATCTACAAAAAGCATAAGACAAAAAAAGCTGCGATCATTGGCTCACTTGCCGGTGCGGTAGTTATGGCTGTGATGAGTGTGGTAACAAACTATTTTATCGTATATCCGGTATATACTAATTTTATGCCGATGGAAGCCATTATTGCTGCTTATCAGGCCATCAATCCCAACGTAAACAGTTTGCTGGACTGCCTGATCATCTTCAACTTGCCATTTACGTTCATCAAGGGTATGATCAGTGTAGTAATTACCCTGTTTGTATACAAGAGGCTGTCCCCGCTCATCAAGGGTACACAGCATCTGTCATAACAGAGGTACTGTTAAAGGAGAAAACAAATGGAACGTATCCGCAAAGTGCATAAACGGACTGACACGCCGTTTCTGAATTTTTATGATCTGGAAGTGACTCACAAGAATGGAAAAGAGAGCCGGTATTATATGGCATCCCGCACAAAGCAGGAGAAGAATCTGACCCTGCACACGAAAAAGGTGCATGCCGATGGTGTGGCCATCTATGCTTTATATGGAGAAAAAAGAGATAAAGTCGTCATGATCCGGCAGTACCGGTATCCGCTGGGTGATTATGTCTATGAGTTTCCGGCAGGGCTTGTGGAGCCGGATGAGGATTTCCATGAGGCAGCCGTGCGTGAGCTGCATGAGGAAACAGGGCTTAACCTGACACCGCTTCACGTAGATCCGCTGTATGAAAAAGCGTATTTCACCAGTGTCGGTATGACCGATGAGAGCTGTACGACGGTGTACGGCTATGCAGACGGCGAGATCTCACAGGAGCTGATGGAAGAGAGTGAGGATATCGAGATCGTTCTGGCTGACAGAGACGAGGTCAGGCGGATACTGAAAGAAAAAAAAACAGCGCTTTTATGCGCGTATATGCTGATGCATTTTCTGCATGATGAGGAACCGTTTGCTTTCCTGAAATAGAACCGACAGAAGAATTTGGCTGCCCGTATGCTTTGGTAAACAAAGATATGCGGGCAGTTTTTTTGGCCATGCATATCAATACCTGGTCCAGTGGATCAGATTTGATTGCATAAAGAGACTTTATTTCATAGAAATATGGTAGGTTTTTTGGAAAATATACTTTCCTTTACAAGGGTGTTGTGCTAAAATACCTGCGGACTAAAGATAAAGGATGTATAAGAACGATGGAAGAACATTATAAAAAAGTAACTTTTGAGGAAGCAAGACATATTCTCGACACCCGCCCGGACTGTATCATGTTTGATGTGCGGGAAGAAGTTGAGTACAATACAGGACATGCCCAGGAAGCAGAGCTGTTTACGCTCGCGGATATCGATGAGGATACGGCAGCAGAACGC
>JAHZHB010000052.1:42763-53998 GCA_019420465.1 Lachnospiraceae bacterium | reverse complement strand
CCCTTCCTATGATACGCCGATTCTTGTATACTGCCGCAGCGGTCATCGTAGCTTTGAGGCAGCGCAGAAGCTGATTGAATATGGGTATAAGGAAATTTACGATGTCGGCAGCCTGATTGGCTGGCCGTACGGGATGTATTAAGAAAAGGGTGAGAAAATTGATAAAAAAGGAACATGTTTGCAGACTGGATCACGAAAACGCTGTTTCTAATGCATAAAATGGTTGACGAAAACGAAATTCCATGACAATATTTATGGCAGACAGTATACAGAAAATGAGGAAGCAACATGGATATAATTGAGTTAAAAGAAACGATACTTCAGGATAATGACGCAGATGCCAGGGTTCTCAGAGAAGAACTGAAGCAAAAGAACGTATGTCTGATGAATCTGATGTCTTCTCCGGGAAGTGGAAAGACCACGACATTACTTGCTCTGCATAAGTATTTCAGGCAGCAGATCAAATGGGGTGTCATGGAAGCGGATATTGATTCGGATGTGGATGCAGTTACACTGGAACAGGCGGGAATCCCGTCTATTCAGTTACATACCGGCGGCATGTGTCATCTGGATGCGGATATGACCAGACAGGGAATCCGTGCGTTTAACAGAGATGATCTGGATTTTATTGTTCTGGAAAATATCGGCAATCTGGTGTGCCCTGCGGAATTTGACACCGGTGCAGCTATTAATCTGACCATTTTAAGCGTTCCGGAAGGAGACGACAAACCCGCAAAATACCCGTTGATGTATCAGGAATGCAGCGTTTTAGTCATTAATAAAATCGATACTCTGCCGGTATTTGATTTTGATAAAGCGCGTCTGGAAAAACAGGTAAGAGCATTGAATCCTGAGATAAAACTGTTTTATATTTCTGCAAAAACAGGTGAGGGAGTGGAAGCTCTGGCAGAATATTTACTGAGTCAGATCAAGGAGTGGAATAACTAATATGGACAATGTCAGAGTAATTGAAATTCATGAGAACGTGCTGGCTTCGAATGATGAGACAGCAGAGAGCATCCGTAAAAGAATGACAGAGCAGGGAACACTGTTTCTAAACGTCATGTCTGCGCCGGGAAGCGGAAAAACAACAACGCTGACAGCACTTATTAATCTGTTAAAACAGGAATATAAAATCGGTGAGATGGATGTCGATATTGAATCGAGTCTGGATGCACAAAAGGTGGCAGATGCTACAGGAGTAGAATCTATTCAGATTCATAATGGAGGACTCTGCCATATTGATGCCGATATGGTTTCCAGAGCACTGGACGAATATGATACATCGAATCTGGACATCCTTTTTCTGGAAAATATCGGCAATCTGGTGTGTCCGGCCGAGTTTGATACGGGTGCTCACAAAAACGTTATGCTGTTTGGTATACCGGAAGGCCATGACAAACCGTTAAAATATCCACTGATGTTTTCAGAGTGTGATGTGGTTCTGATCAATAAGATCGATGCGATGGAGTACTTTGATTTTGATATGGAAAAAGCTGCGAGCTATATTCAGAAGCTTAATCCGTCGGCCAGAATCCTTCCGATCAGTGCAAAAACCGGTCAGGGGTTAGATCAGGTGGTTTCCTGGATTAAAGAGGAGATAAACGGTCTGAAGAATTCGTGATAGAAAACTCCTGAATCATGTTCTTGTGTAATTGAACATCAAGTGTTCAGTGACTGAGTGAACCATAACGAAAACTCTGTTCTCAATAATAGATGAGAAGATATGAAAAATGAAAACAGCTATATGATACACAGGCTTTTGAATCTGGGTCAAAACGCATGTATCATACAGCTGTTTTTTCTATATATATAAGTAACGTAAAAAAGGGAGTCTGCCATGGAAAGTCAGAAACTGGACAGTGAACTGACACTTGCGCTTTCTCTGTCAGAAGGTGAGCGGGAGGAAACGCTGGATCTGGACGTGGGATACAGCACTGCAGAAGAAAAATGGACACTGATCGTCAGGTATATCGGAGATCTGCAGGCAGTGGCCGAACCGGATATTGAGATCACGGTTTTGCTTGGCGGTTATGCTGTTGTGCGGCTTCTGGAAGAACAGATCAGCGTGTTTTCGGCATTGCCGCAGGTGATCTATATAGAAAAGCCGAGACAGCTGCAGTTTGCAGTGCGGCAGGGAAAACTTGCTTCCTGTTTCCTTCCTGTACAGAGCCCACCGCTGCAGCTGTATGGCAGTGGGATGCTGGTTGGTATCGTGGATTCCGGTATTGATTATTTTCATCCGGACTTCCGAAACAACGATGGCAGCACGAGACTGGTGGCTTTATGGGATCAGACAGTGCCGGGTAATCCGCCGGAAGGATATCAGACAGGTAATCTGTATACTGCAGGAGACATCAATCGCATACTGGAAGAAAATGATCCGGACTTTCGCCGGACGCTGGACCCCGGTGGACATGGCACAGCTGTGGCGGGGATAACCGCCGGAAACGGCAGGGAAAATGTGGAAAACCGGGGCACGGCATGGCAGAGTGATATCCTGTTTGTGAAACTTGGGAATCCTGGGGAGAGGACATTCCCAAGAACCTCGGAGCTGATGACAGCAGTGGATTTTCTGGTAAAGACTGCGGCAGATCTGGGGAGGCCCATAGCGATCAATATCAGCTTTGGAAACAGCTACGGATCGCACAGCGGAGACTCGATTTTGTCCTCTTATCTGGACGTAGCAGCAGATTATGGCAGAAATGTTCTGTGTATCGGGACGGGAAACGAAGGGGATGCGGCCAGGCATGCGTCAGGTACATGGGAAAAAGACAGGCTGCAGGTGACAGAGCTGGCAGTACAGAGCTTTCAGCAGGCATTTAATCTGCAGCTGTTTATGCAGTATGAGGATCAGGTTGCATTTGCGCTGGTGCATCCGGACGGGCAGCAGTTGGTTTTGATTGATGGCCGTCCGGGAACACAGGGATACAGACTCGGGGAGACGAGAGTATATCTGTATTACGGAGAACCTACGCCCTACAGTCGCAGAAAAGAGCTGTATCTGGCATTTGTGCCGGAAAACAGGTATGTGGACAGCGGCATATGGCGTCTGGTGGCTGACCCGCAGCGTGTCGTTACCGGACAGTATGACCTGTGGCTGCCTTCTGGTGCGGAAATACAGACAGGAACAGCGTTTCTGACCCCGGACCCGAACCGCACATTTACAGAACCTTCCGGTACATCACGCAGTATAGCAGTGGCTGCATATGACTCAGCAACACTGGCTTATGCGCCCTTTTCAGGCAGAGGCTTTCCCGGTATGCCGGGCGACATACAGCCAACGCTGGCTGCACCCGGTGTGAATATCACCACATGTCGCGCCGGCGGTGGCTACACGACGGTTACAGGCACATCGTTTGCGGCACCCTTCGTGACGGGAGCCGCTGCGCTTCTGATGGAATGGGGGATTCAGCGTGGGAATGATCCGTATCTGTACGGCCAGAAAGTCAAAAGCTACCTCATCGCCGGAGCCAGACCACTGCCGGGGATTGAGGCATATCCGGACAGGAGGGTGGGATTTGGTCGGATATGTATTTCAGAGAGCATACCAAAATGAAGATGATAGATATTGTAACAAATGTAAAATATGCTGCGATATATACACAATGTGTAAAAAACAAGGGGAGGGGAGAGAAAATGGAAACAAAAAGGGCTATTGACTTTTATACCTAGTGTTTCGGAATGGGTAAATAAAACAAATGCCATACATGGTGTAAATCCTGGAGAGGGTGTTCTGTATCACACATCTGTTTGAAAAGCAGATGTGTGATACGGAGCTGGAAAACTATGAAGTGCGTACGATACACAGCTTTCTTGACAAAATCGTCGGGGATCATGAGGGATATACATGGAAAAAACGTCTCAGACTACACTATATCAGCCTGTATTTAATGCCGGAATTCAACAAAATAAACAAAATGTCGAAATCTGCCAGAAAGTGTCGCCCTGAGAATGGACATTGAACCACGTTTGTGATAAAATACCTCTATTCAGTCAGAGATATCTGTGACTGCAAAACAGAGAATTACACAAGGCAAAACAATCGAAAGATTGCGACGCAAAGCTAAAGGGCCTGTAAAATGGCAGCCAGCTGCATAAACAGCAAAAGCGGGAGCATTGTGATCTTTTCACAGGCTCTTTTTTTGTTGCCATATGAGTATATTATTTTACGATTTTGCATCAGATATAATGCGCGTGCATTGACTGAAAAATATCAGAATGCTATACTACTATATTATAGTATGGCGTCAATCCGGAAAGGTGAGGTGTCAGCAAAAATGAATACAAACGAATCCTGCAATATGCTGATCAGGGAAATCTGCAGCATATGGTCAAAATGTTCGGCATCTTTCCAGAAAATGTACGGGATCTCACAGGCACAGCTTCTGTATCTTCAGATGATTGAGGAAGCAGGCAGCGACAGAGTGTACCTGAAAGATCTGGAAAAGAGTCTGAACGTCGGCCAGGCATCTGTAGTCAGAATGATCGACAGACTTGAATCGCTTGGTTTGGTAGAAAAACTGCAGGATGAAAAAGACTCAAGAAAAAAATATACCCGGCTTACTTGCAAGGGGCTGTCTCTCTACAGAGAAGCAAAAAAGGTCTGGAAGGAGACGGAAGCGCAGTTTGGCTTCGGCCTGACAGCGGCAGATCTTACACAGCTGCACAGTTTGCTTACACGTGTATGCCAGAACAGTCAGGAAGCATTGCTTGGTCTGGAATAGTCTGAGTGGTACAGGGTGTAGTTAAAAGCTGCAAAAGCAGCAGATGTACACAGGATTGGGAAATATGATAAAATCAAATATTTTGGTTGTAGATGACTCTGAGATCAGCAGAGAGATACTGATCAGCATGCTTGAAGATGAGTATACTGTATACGAAGCTTGCAACGGACAGGAAGCGGTAGATATGCTTGCGCAGAATCACGAATTTTATCAGCTGGTCCTTCTGGATCTGAATATGCCGGTACTGGACGGGTACGGTGTTCTGGAGATCATGAAAGAGCGTGACTGGCTCAGGGATGTACCGGTCATCATCATTTCCGCTGAGATCGGCCAGGCCAATAAGATGGGGGCTGTGGATTTCTTTTCCAAGCCGTTTGACAGGGATATTGTCAGAGCGCGTATCCGTAACGTTCTGGCTATTTACGAACGGTATATCACAGACAGTCTGACCGGCGGTCTCAACAGCAAGGGATTTATGCGTCAGGTAGAAAACCTGTTTCAGAAGGGTGTGGACCGGACAGAGTACGAGATCATGTTCTTCGATATCAAGAATTTCAAGGCTGTAAATGAGCTGACTGGTCTGGAGAACGGTGACAGAGTCCTTTGTCAGTTCTATAAAGATCTGGTGGAAGCGCCTTTTGCACCGCTGGCTGTGGCGCGTATCGAGGCAGACCATTTTGCCTGTCTGGCAAAACGCCAGGACGATACCTACGACTATATGGACAGGCTCTGTGACCAGCGGTTTGAACAAAACGGCAAGCTGTTCCAGATACATGTGCACTGTGGTATCTTCCATATCGAAGAAAAACCGATGTCTGTATCCGGTATGATCGACCGTGCCCGTATGGCCGAAACGGCCAATGGCGATGACTACGGCAAGCCGTATGTGGTCTACGATACAGCTATGAAAACAGCGTATATCGACTATGCGGAGATCTCCTCTGAACTGACCAACAGTCTCGAAAATGGAGATTTCAAAGTATATTATCAGCCGATCATGGATGCCCGTACCGGGCAGATCGCTTCAGCAGAGGCGCTTGTGCGCTGGGTACATCCGGGAAAAGGTATTATCTCTCCGGCGGTATTTATTCCGGTCCTGGAAAAAAACGGCTATATTTCCAAACTGGACATGTATGTAGTACAGCAGGTACAAAATTTCCAGAAAAAACGCCGTGAGGCGGGACTTTCTGTCGTGCCGGTGTCTGTCAATCTTTCCCGCATCGACTTTTATGATGAAGAGATGATGGAACAGATCATGACAGCTTTGAAAAACGGTGATTTCCCGGGCGGGATCACGCGGTTTGAGGTTACGGAGAGTTCCTATGCCGCTATGGAAGAACGCTGCATGAACCTGCTGGATACTATGCGCAAACAGGGCGTAAAGATCCTGATGGACGATTTTGGCAAGGGATATTCCTCGCTGGGACTGTTACAGAACTGTGATTTTGATATTTTGAAGATCGATATGGACTTCGTGCGCCAGATCGGTGACAATCCAAAAACACGCAGTATCGTCCGCGCGATCATCGACATGTCCCATCAGCTGGGGCTTAAAGTCGTGGCCGAGGGTGTGGAGACGAGTGAACAGCTCGAATTTCTGCGTCAGCAGAGCTGCGATTATATTCAGGGATATTATTATTCCCGTCCGCTTCCGGAGCATGAGTTTATTCAGATGCTGAATTCACAGCAGAGTGAAGAGACATTTGATCCAAACAAGGCGGATTCGGCCTATATCCGCTTCTATTACCGCGCGGGCGTACATTATACTTCTGTAAAGATGCAGCAGGATGCCCATACAGACAGTCTGGCCATCGCTGAGGTCCTCAAGGAAAATCAGGCCGTAGGTATTGTCAGTGGTCTGGTTGACGAGATGTCGAGCATCAGCTATGTCTGCGACTTCTTCCTGTCGATGCTGCATATGACGTTCGAAGAATTCCGGGAATACACAAAGGACAGCTATATGCTTTTAGTTGCACCGGAGGATAGAGAGTTTTACAAAAATCATCAAAAAGGTATCTGTGAGTATCATCTGATGCTTCCGGATGGCCGGCGTATGCTGGTGCGCGATGTTCGTGCGCTGCTCTATATGCAGGATGGAAAGCGACAGTGGGTTTCTGCTGTCCGTAAAATGGATACTAAAGAGTAACACAGGTAGTTTTAACAGAAAACTACAGATAACAGAGATAAAATCAGAAAAAAGGATAGAAAAATGACGATCAGAGAATGCTATGAAGCTGTAAACTCAAATTTTGATGACGTACTGGGAAGACTGGGCAGTGAAAAGCTGATCCAGAAATTCGCTTTAAAGTTTCTGGATGACACCTCTTATCAGGAACTTGTAGATGCTGTAAAGTGTGCAGACGGTGAAAAGGCTTTCAGAGCTGCACATACGTTAAAGGGTGTCTGCTTAAACCTTGGTTTTACCGCTCTCGGACAGGTGAGCTCCGTGCTGACGGAGGCACTTCGCGGCCAGAAGGATACTACAGGCTGTGAGGGCATGCTCGCCGATGTGACGACAGAGTATGACAAGCTTGTATCTGCTTTAAAGCAGCTGGCATAAATTCAGATATCCCCTTTCACGGCACTTTGATCTGTGCTACAATAAAAAACATGTGAATGCTGTGCAAGGAGGAAAATCTATGAAGTTTATATATCCCGCGGTGATCCGTAAGGAGGCAGACGGTACCTATACAGCCAGTCTGCCGGATCTGGAAGGCTGTCAGGCGACAGGGGATTCTCTTGATGATGTGATCGAGAGAGCCAATGAAGCTGCCGTTGGCTGGCTGGAGCTGGAACTTTCGGAAGATGTGCCGATGCTTCCGCCGGTGACAGACAAGGAGGATATCGAACTGGCCGAAAATGAGCTGGTGCGTGATATCTGTGCCAACGTCAAATTCTATGATGGCTGGGAGGAATGACTGCTGTAAAGGAGCAGCCCTTTTTTAGAACACTATATCAGGAGAAGAGAGAGTATATGAAGATCGGATTTAGTAATGATATGTACCTGCAGATGCAGTCCGAGCATATTCGGGACCGTATCCGGCAGTTCGACAACAAATTATATCTGGAGTTTGGCGGCAAGCTGTTTGACGATTATCATGCGTCCCGTGTTCTGCCGGGATTCCAGCCGGATTCCAAACTGCAGATGCTTTTGCAGCTGAAAGATCAGGCTGAAGTGGTACTGGTCATCAGTGCCGAGGATATTGAGAGCAATAAAGTACGTGGTGATTATGGCATCACATATGATCTGGACGTACTTCGTCTGATCGATGAGTTCCAGAACGCCGGCCTGTATGTCGGCAGTGTATGCATCACCAAGTTTAACGGACAGCCGCTGGCAGAACAGTTCCAGAAACGTCTGTCGTCCCTGGGTATCAAATCCTACCGCCATTACCGTATCGCCGGATATCCGCATGATGTGGCGCATATCGTCAGTGATGAGGGATATGGCCAGAATGAATATATCGAAACAGAGCGTCCGCTCGTGGTGATCACAGCACCGGGACCAGGAAGCGGAAAGATGGCAACCTGTCTGTCCCAGCTGTACCATGAGTACCGCCGTGGTGTCAAGGCCGGTTATGCCAAGTTTGAGACCTTCCCGATCTGGAATCTGCCGCTGAAGCATCCGGTCAATCTGGCATATGAGGCAGCTACCGCAGACCTTAACGATGTCAATATGATCGATCCGTTCCATCTGGAAGCCTATAATGAAACGACAGTCAATTATAATCGTGATATTGAAATCTTCCCGGTTGTCAATGCCATGTTTGAGCTGATCGCCGGAGAGAGTCCGTACAAATCCCCGACCGATATGGGTGTCAATATGGCGGGCAACTGCATCATCGATGACGAGGTATGCCGTGCGGCATCCTGTCAGGAGATCATCCGTCGTTACTACAAATGCCTGTGTGATCACAAGCGTTACGGTGAGACCAGAGACGATCTGTACAAGCTGGAGCTTCTGATGCAGCAGGCCGGTGTGACGATCAAGGACAGAGCCGTAGCCTGTGAGGCACTGGATCGTGAAGTCAAGTCCAATGGACCGGCTGCAGCGATCGAACTGCCGGATGGCACGATCGTTACCGGACGTACCGGAGAGCTTCTGGGAGCCGCTTCCGCTGCTCTGTTAAATGCTTTAAAGACACTGGCCGGTATAGATGATGAGGTCAAGCTGGTTGCCCCGGAGGCGATCGAGCCGATCCAGCATCTGAAGACATCTTATCTCGGCGGCAAGAATCCGCGACTGCATACCGACGAGATCCTGATCGCTTTAAGTGCTTCGGCAGCATCCAATCCGCTGGCGAAAAAGGCGATGCAGCAGTTACCGGCACTCAGAGGCTGTGAAGCACATTCTACCGTGCTTTTGTCCTCTGTAGATGAACAGACGTTTGCCCGTCTGGGACTGCATCTGACCAGTGAACCAAAGTACGAGATCGATGACAGAATGTACCACAAACACTGATATCTGAATACAATACAACGAAACCGCAGCCACAGTGCTTATTGTTTACCGTACAGGAGCAGTAAGCACTGTGGTTTTGTATTGAAGAAATACTGTCAATATTGACAGAATGAAAGAGGAAGAAGGTCCATAACGAAACAGCATAGCTATCGGTCACCTTGACGGATTTTTTCTTCAATATGCCAGAGATTCAGTGACAGATTTGTGTATTTGTTACAAAATTAACAACTGATGTATAAAAACAGATGCAAAAAAAGCCAAACAGAGCTATACTGTAATAAGATTATGTTAAAAGTTTAACATAAGTGAACTGCAAGGAAAGGGTGAAAATATGAGCAGAGAAAAGCATACGTTCCCCGGAGGTATTCATCCGGCTGGATCGAAAGAGCTGTCAAAACAGGAACCGATACGTGAATATCTGCCGCAGGGTAATCTGGTATATCCCCTGTCACAGCATATCGGCGCACCGGCCAAACCTGTTGTAAAAAAGGGTGACCATGTACTGGCCGGTCAGATGATCGCAGAAGCCGGTGGCTTTGTATCAGCACCGATCTACGCATCGGTATCCGGTACGATCCTCGGTATCAGCAAACATCTGACACTGACAGGCGCCGTAGTAGATGCCATCGAGCTGGAAAATGACCATGCCTATGAAGAAGTAGCATGGCCCGAGCCGACAGATCCGACAACCTTAAGCAAAGAGGAGATCCTCGAGCGGATCGCCACAGCCGGTGTTATCGGTATGGGCGGTGCCGGTTTCCCAACAAGGGTAAAACTGTCTCCGAAGGAACCGGACAAGATCGAATATATTCTCGTCAACGGTGCAGAGTGTGAGCCGTATCTGACCAGTGATTACCGACTTCTTCTGGAACGCCCGGAAGAGCTGATCGCCGGATTAAAGATCGTGCTTCAGCTGTTTCCGCAGGCAAAAGGTTATATCTGCATCGAAGATAACAAGATGGACTGCGTGGAGAAGATCGAGCAGATGGTCAAAGACGAGCCGCGTATCGAGGTAAAATGCCTGATCGCCAAATACCCGCAGGGTGGTGAACGTTTCCTGATCAAGGCTGCTACAGGCCGCGAGATCAACTCCACACAGCTTCCGGCAGATGCCGGCTGTATCGTGAATAATGTAGAGACCATGACGGCCATCTACAAGGCTGTTGTCTTACAGAAACCGCTGATGCGCCGTGTCGTTACGGTGACCGGTGATGCGATCGCACATCCGTGCAATTTTGAGATCCGCTGTGGTACGATGATGGAGGAACTGATCCAGGCTGCCGGTGGCTTTACAGAAGCTCCGGAAAAGATCATTTCCGGTGGTCCGATGATGGGATTTTCCCTGTACCAGACGGATATCCCGACAACAAAGACATCCAACTGCGTACTCTGTATGAAAAAAGATCAAGTCAGCCATCTGGTTCAGATGCCCTGTGTCAACTGCGGACGCTGCGTCAGTGCCTGTCCGGAGAAGCTGATCCCGGCCAGACTGTCTCAGTTTGCGTTACATCATGATATGAAGAGCTTTGAAAAATGGTACGGCATGGAATGTATCGAATGCGGCAGCTGCAGCTACGTCTGTCCATCCAGACGCATGCTGGCCCAGTCCATCAAGTCCATGCGCCAGACAGTTCTTGCCGAGCGCAGAAGACAGAATGCGAAAGGAGGCAAATAAAATGACAGAAGAAAAGACTTTACTCAATGTATCTGCTTCCCCGCATATCCGTGCAAAGCAGGATACCAGCTTTCTGATGAAAATGGTGATCGCAGCACTGATCCCGTCCGCTGTCTGCGGCGTGGTCGTTTTTGGCCCGAGAGCACTTCTGGTGCTGGCCCTGTCGATCATTTCCAGTGTCTGTTTTGAGGCACTGATGGATAAACTGTTACATAAACCGTCCTCGATCCAGGACTGCAGTGCGATCGTAACGGGACTTCTGCTTGGCATGAACCTGCCGGCAAGCGTACCGTGGTGGCTGCCGGTTCTCGGTTCCGCATTTGCCATCATTATCGTAAAAATGCTGTTTGGCGGTATCGGAAAGAACTTTA
>JAHZHB010000052.1:15660-42753 GCA_019420465.1 Lachnospiraceae bacterium | reverse complement strand
GGGTGCGAGATGTTTTCTGCTGATCTCCTTTGCCGGAAAAATGTGTGACTTTACTGTACCGGGCGGGGCTTTCGTAAAGACTGTGGATGCTGTCTCCGGTGCCACACCGCTTGCTGTATTAAAATCCGGTGAATCTATCGACCTGATGAGTGCTTTCCTTGGTAATATCAAGGGTACGATCGGTGAGACATCCGCACTGCTGCTTCTGATCGGCGGTATTTTCCTGTGCGTGATGAAGATCATAGACTGGAAGATCCCGGTATGCTATATCGGTACATTCAGTATTTTTGTACTGCTGTTTGGCGGTCATGGCTTTGACCTTTACTATCTGGCCAGTGAGCTGTGTGCCGGTGGTCTGATGCTCGGTGCATGGTTTATGGCTACAGATTATGTGACATCCCCGATCACACCGATGGGCCGTGTATATTATGGTATTATCCTCGGTATTCTGACCGGTATTTTCCGACTGTTTGGTGCCAGTGCAGAGGGTGTATCCTATGCGATCATCTTCTCGAACCTTCTGGTGCCGCTGATCGAGCGGGTAACCATCCGCAAAGCCTTTGGAAGAGGAGGACGTGCGTGATGAAAAAAATAATGAAAGATGCATTTTCCCTGTTGATGATCACACTGATCGCCGGCATTTTACTGGGGGCTGTGTACTATATCACAAAAGAGCCGATCGCCCGTCAGGAACAGCTGACAAAAGACGCTTCCTGTCAGGAAGTATTTGCCGATGCCGCATCCTTTGAGGCCGATGAGGCAGATCTTGAGGCTGCACAGAAAGCCATGCAGGATGCCGGATATGCTGTACAGACGCTTAACGAGATTCTGACAGCAAAGGATGCTTCGGGTGAAACCTTAGGCTATGTACTGTCGATCACAGATCCGGAAGGCTACGGCGGTGATATCAGTTTTATGATGGGTATCCGTACAGACGGTACGCTCAACGGTATTTCTATTCTGTCCATCAGCGAGACAGCCGGACTGGGTATGAATGCCAAGACAGATGCCTTCAGAAATCAGTTTAAAGACAAAAATGTAGAACAGTTCACACTGACCAAGACTGGCTCCACAGCGGACAGCGAGATCGATGCTTTAAGCGGCGCAACGATCACATCCACCGCTATGGTAAACGGTGTAAATGCCGGACTGGCAGCATTCAGTTCTCTGGGAGGTGCAAAGTAAATGAAAGCCAATACACCAATAGAACGTTTGTATAACGGTATCATCAAAGAAAATCCGACCTTTGTCATGCTGCTCGGTATGTGCCCGACACTGGCCGTAACAACAGCAGCAGTCAATGGTCTTGGTATGGGTCTGACCACAATGGTCATCCTGACTATGTCTAACTTTATGATCTCGCTGTTAAGAAAAGTGATTCCGGACAGCGTACGTATGCCGGCCTATATCGTCATCGTAGCGTCCTTTGTAACCATCGTACAGTTCTTACTGCAGGGCTTCATTCCGTCTCTGTATTCGGCGCTGGGTATCTATATCCCGCTGATCGTTGTAAACTGTATCATTCTTGGCCGTGCAGAAGCCTACGCTTCCAAAAACGGCGTGATCGCCTCCATCTTCGACGGTATCGGTATGGGTCTCGGCTTTACCGTAGGTCTGACATGTATCAGTATCGTCCGCGAGATCCTTGGCGCAGGTACGATCTTTGGAGTTAAGATCATGCCATCCGTATACACACCGATCACTATCTTTATCCTGGCACCGGGAGCCTTCTTCGTACTGGCTTTCCTGATCGCATTCCAGAATAAGTTCAAGATCGGCAGCGCCAGAAAAAATGCTGACGGCACCACAGCATGTTCAAAGACAAGCTGTATGAACTGCAGTAACCATATGTGCAGCGGCCGCGCAGCACTTGCAGGGAAGGAGGAGAAAGAAGCATGAGAGAACTGCTGATGATCGCCATCGGCGCAGCCTTTGTCAACAACGTTGTGTTGAGCCAGTTTATGGGTCTGTGTCCGTTCCTCGGCGTTTCCAAAAAGATTGATACAGCAGCCGGTATGGGCGGCGCTGTTATCTTCGTTATCGCAATCTCGTCCTTCGTGACGAGCATCATCTACCGGTTCATTTTGGTACCGGTAAACATCACGTACCTGCAGACCATCGTCTTTATCCTCGTGATCGCCGCTTTGGTACAGCTGGTAGAAATGTTTCTGAAAAAAACGATCCCGGCCCTGTATCAGAGCCTTGGTGTATACCTGCCGTTGATCACAACCAACTGTGCTGTACTGGGTGTTGCCCTGACAAACGTACAGAACGATTACGGTATTCTGGCAAGTACCATTTCCGGTATCGCCACAGCCGTAGGTTTCACGATCTCCATCATCATCATGGCCGGACTGCGTGAAAAAATGGAATATAACGATATCCCGGAATCCTTCCAGGGTATGCCGATGGTACTGTTGACAGCCGGACTGATGTCCATAGCCTTTTTCGGATTTTCCGGCATTATCTAGGAGGTGAATGAGAGATGAGTACAGCAATTCTTCTGGCCGCCGTTATGGTCGGCGGTACAGGTATCGTAATCGGCATCCTCTTAGGTCTGGCCGGTAAAGCATTCCATGTAGAGACAGATCCCCGCGAAGCTGCGATCCGCGAAGAACTTCCCGGAAACAACTGCGGCGGATGCGGTTATCCCGGCTGTGACGGTATGGCAGCAGCCATAGCCAAGGGCGAAGCCCCCGCAAACGGATGTCCCGTTGGCGGCCCGCCTGTAGCAGCCAAAATCGCCGCTATCATGGGTGAAGAAGTCAAAGAAACCGTCAGACAGGTAGCCTTCGTACACTGCGCAGGTGACTGTGAAAAGTCCAAAGTACAGTATACCTACACCGGTATCGAAGACTGTGCTATGATGGCCTACGTGCCAAACGGCGGCTCCAAAGTCTGCAGCAACGGCTGCCTCGGCTTCGGAAACTGCACCAAAGCCTGTCCATTCGATGCCATTCATATCGTCAACGGTGTAGCTGTTGTTGATAAAGAACAGTGCAAAGCCTGCAGCAAGTGCGTAGCAGCCTGCCCGCAGCACCTGATCTCCCTCGTACCATACGATGCCGCCGCTCACGTAGCCTGCAGCTGCACAGAGCGCGGTAAAGCCGTTATGGTACAGTGTGATGTCGGCTGTATCGGCTGTAAGAAATGTGAAAAGACCTGCCAGCACGGTGCCATGAAAGTGGAAAACAATGTGCCGCAGATCGATTACAGCCTGTGTACGGGATGTGGCGAATGTAAAGAAGCTTGTCCGAGAGGATCAATTGTGTAGGAAAGACGTTTTCTTTTTGGGGGGACGGACGAAACCGGGAGTGTATAAATAGTTCACGCGGAGATCGCAAGGCGTTTTTGAGCGATCTCCGCGTGAACTATTTATACGCTCCCGGTTTCTGGTGGTGGACAAAAAGAAAGCCGTCTTTGGGGAAAGCAGGGGGAGAGGACGGGAGGGGTGGGGGATAAAAAAGCGTAAAGAGAGGGCCTGGTTGTTCTTAGGCTATACGCGAGACGAAACCAGGGGCAGCTTCCACAGTCCATGTGGAAGCTGAGGGTGCCTGAAACGGGTTTTCATCAGAAAACCCGTTGAATGCTCCCGATCCCCTGCTTTCGCCTCACGTATAGCCTTAGAACAACTGCCCGAACGTCCGCTTTTTTATCCCCCACCAGTGTCCCGGCCCTCCACGGAGTCAATCCACATCCGTCAATCATGTATAAAAAAGAGGCAGGAACCATCGTCCCCGCCTCCATAAAGAGAAGAATTCACGTCGAAAATAAAACAAATCTGTTTAGAACATAATATTGATCGGCAGTCTCGCCTCATCCAGCTCTTCCTGTGTGCAGCCGAACTTTTCAATATTATACTTATCAATCTCATCCCACATACTCTGGTAAACACCCGGGAAAACAGAACCCGGACCACCCTGAGCGATACACGGAATAAAATACTTGTTACCACACGGAGCAGTGCAGGCATCGATCGTCTCTCTGATCACCTTGCGGCAGTTCTCCTCTGTCCAGCCCTCATAGTCGACCAGACAGTTCTCAATACCACCCATGAACGTAATCTTGTCACCATACTTCTCGATCAGCTTCGGCAGATCATTCGTAGAGAAGCAGCCCTGCCATACATCAATACCCATCTCGATCATAGCCGGAACCAGAGTAGCAGCATAGCTGTCAGAATGATGGAAGACATATTTAACACCATGCTCATGATAGTAACTGTAGATCTTCTTGTACGGCTCAACAAAGAACTCCTCAAACATCTCCGGACTCATAAACGTACTCTTCTGGCTGCCCCAGTCATCATGATGGAAAATAGCCTCCGGATGCAGATGCTCACAGATACCCTCAGCCATCTTCAGCTCAAAATCAACCAGCATATCGATCATCGCATGCAGCTCATCCGGACACTCATACATAGCCATCAGAACTTCCTCGATCGTACACATATGATGGCACTGCTCAAACAGACCAGGTGCAACAAAGATAGCTCTGAGCGTCTTGTCACCATCTACAGCATCGTACATATTCTTTGCCATAGCCCATTCTTCGTCAGTAAAGTCCAGAGACGGAACCTTAACATAATCCTGCCAGTGCTCGATATCCTTTACCAGCAGATGCTCCTGATCCTGTACAGGGAATGCACCCGGTGTATTGGACGGAAACGCATTGTAGATACCCCAGGCATTCGGGATGGCATCTTTAACACTCGTTCCCTTCGGAACCATCGGAGATTTGAATAAGAACGGATGGAAGAGCAGAGAAACTGCCTCATACTGATTGACAAAACGATCCGGCTTGCCACCTTCGATAACCTGAATCATATTTTCTTTTGCTGTTAACATAGTAAATACCTCCTGTTGTTTATATAAGTTGTGTCATTTATTGCTTTTGATATCCCCGGCAGCTGCTGTCTGGCAACTCCCGGGGGATAAAGAGTTCAAATTTCATATGTATACATTATTTCTCTTTGAACGGACTGCGGATAAAGAACAGTACGGCAAAGATGTAAAATACGATAGATTCAACGAGAATCGGCATAACGATTGCATCGTGTGCTACTGCGGCCATAAATTTCAGCCAGAAAGAAGATAAGAATCCGCCAAGGTTCATCAGTGCCAGGATCGTAGCAGAAGCAGCTGCGATCGTACTCGGCGGAGTAGCCATACCTGCCCATGCCATGCAGGCCGGAAGGATCATGGAGAAACCAAAACCAAGCATAACCACACCGATCGTCATGATCACGGATGTGCTGCCAAGGTATACAAGCAGGGCACCTGTACCACAGAGAACAAAGCCTACAGCGATGATATACTTTTTCATGATCTTGAAAAGCTGCCCAAACAGGAAACCTGCGATACATCCGAATACTGTATAAAGTGAAAGGGTAGTAGCAGCTACCGTCGCATCACCGGCGCCACGCTGTACAAACAGCACGGACAGATTCATCATTACCGGGAAGCTTAAAACATTATAGATAAGAAGCATAATGGAAATCAGCCATACCGCGCCGCCCATTTTTTCTTTCGGTGCGTTCTGTGCAGTTTCCGCTGCCTTTGGAAGCTCCGGAAGGAAAAGCGCCATAACCAGTGCCAGTGCCATAAACAGATGACCCCAGAAAGTCAGCTGCCAGTTTTTGGCAGCCAGCATACCGCCGAGCATCTGCAGGACGATACCGCCGCCGTTCATGCAAAGCGTTCCGTAGCCAAGTAAGGAAGCCTGTTTCTGGCCTTCAAAGTTACCAACGATCAGTGCATTTCCCAGAGGGGACATAAAGCCCATACCAAAACCAAAAGCTGCACGGCAGATCATGGTTCCCATGTAGTTGTCAAACAGAGCCGGTGCACATCCAAAGACCAGAGAGATCAAAGATCCGATGATCGCCATCGAACGGCAGCTGAGCTTTTTGCCCATCAGCTGTCCGGCAATAAAAGTACCGATAACGATGAACAGTGTCGGCAGAGTGGAGAACCAGGAAATATCCTTGCCCTCAAAATGCTGGGCCAGTGTGGCCATTGCCGGTGTAACTACGGTAAATCCCATAGAAACAAGGTACAGACTCAGTATCGCGAAAGTACCGATACCGGAGACTTTTTTTGTATTATCTGACATGATAAAAACCCCCTTTACAGACGAGATGTCTGTGTTTTCTTGATATTTTGTAAGTTATTTGCCGACCGGGTGTTCAAGAGCAAACTGCCGGCCATATGTGTGAAGCTCATCCATAAAAATGCTGTTGTTCCATTCCCTGAAGCATATGCCGTTGGGAATGCCGGGATAAAATCGTCCGCCCGGACAGTAGGTATCGATCGCCCGTCGCACCTCTTTACGGATCGCTGCTTCAGAGATACCGTCGATATCGATCGCCGGACCATCGATACCGCCAACCATGGCGAGTTTACCCTCGGTGATCTCCTGAATCTTGACGATATCGTTCTGGGCAATGACGCCCTGCCAGATATCCACACCGATCTCTACCATATCTTTGACGATCGGCTGGCAGATACAGTCGGCATGGTGCATGTAGATCATGCCACATTCGTGGATCGTATCAGCAATCTCTTTCTGCAGTGGCTTGATCAGCTCACGCCATACAGCAGGTGGAAGAAATACATTCTGTTTGGAACCCCAGTCATCGTGGTAAAAGATGATGTCCGGGTGTACCTTTTCGGCCATCAGGCGGATGTAGGCGATCTTGTAATCTGCGATCTTTCTAAGCAGTCCGGCCATTTCCTCCGGATATTCCAGATAATTGACCAGTGCATCTTCCATACCCATCAGAAAATGTGTCCGTTCAAAAAGTCCTCCGCCAAACATAAAACCGACGAATTTCTCCTTTCGGTCAGTGGCATTGGCTACTTCGATGGCAGGTCCAAAGTCGAGACCGTCAAATCCCGGAATTGTCAGCTGTTCCTCCCATTTTTCGATGTCAGTGATTACTTTGTTTTCTTCGGTGATGTGCGGATGAGGACCGGGAGCACCGGCTTTGAACATCCAGGTAACACCCCATGGATCCTTGTAGGGCTTTCCATCCTGCGGACCAAAACCGGACATCAGGACCGGATCGGGAACGAGCTCTATAGCTTCCATCAGATCTCCGTAAAAATCGGGCTGCTCACGATTGTAAATTGCCATGGCGTTTTCTCGAAGTGTCATCATTTTGGAATCCCTCCTTTCTCTTTTCTAACCTTATGGTTTCATTTTATGGTAAAGCTGCACAGCATACTATGTATGGTGTGCATAAAAAATGTGCAGAATACCCATGGAAAATTTGTGCGGCAAAGAGGAAAATGTCCGGTATACAAAAAGGATGACAGATATGGATGGAATGTGGTATTATAGTACGGATTATAATGGTAGAGACAAAAAGAAAAAGCATTTTCCTTATTATATAGAAGTGAAAAGGCCAACGATTAGTATAAAGGAGATTAAATATGTGTGGAATCGTAGGATTTACAGGTAATCACCAGGCGGCACCGATCCTTCTGGACGGACTGTCAAAACTGGAATACAGAGGATATGATTCAGCGGGTCTGGCTGTACGTGATGGCGAAAATGCCACAAAGACGGTCAAAGCCAAGGGCCGTCTCGTAGCCCTCAAAGAAAAGACAAATAACGGCGAAGCGCTGCTTGGTACATGTGGTATCGGACATACACGTTGGGCCACCCATGGAGAGCCGTCAGAGATAAATGCGCATCCGCATATGTCCGACGATGGCAATGTGATCGGTGTGCACAATGGTATTATTGAGAATTATCAGGAACTTAAGGATAAACTGATCCGCAAAGGCTACAGTTTTTATTCTTCCACAGATACAGAAGTTGCTGTCAAGCTGGTGGATTATTATTATAAGAAATATGAGCATACGCCGGTAGATGCGATCAACCATGCACTGGTGCGTATCCGTGGCTCCTATGCGCTGGCACTGATGTTCAAAGAGTATCCGGAAGAAATCTATGCGGCCAGAAAGGACAGTCCGATGATCCTTGGTGTGGCAGACGGTGAGACGTATCTGGCTTCTGATGTACCGGCGATCCTTAAATATACCAGAAATGTATATTATATTGGAAATATGGAAATGGCCCGTATGAGAAAAGGTGAGATCACTTTTTACAATCTGGACGGGGATGAGATCGAAAAGGAATGTGTAGAGATCAAATGGGATGCTGAGGCGGCAGAAAAGGCCGGCTATGAGCATTTTATGATGAAAGAAATCCATGAGCAGCCAAAGGCAGTAGCGGATACGCTGCATGCTGTCAAAAAGGGCGACGTACTGGATCTGTCTGAGGTGGGACTTTCCGATGACGAGATCAGAGAAATCTCCCAGATTTATATCGTGGCCTGTGGTTCTGCGTACCATGTAGGTATGGCAGCGCAGTATGTGATCGAGGATCTGGCAAAGATTCCGGTTCGTGTGGAGCTGGCAAGTGAGTTCCGCTACCGCAATCCGCTGCTGGATAAAAAGGGACTGGTCGTTATCATTAGCCAGTCCGGTGAGACGGCAGACAGTCTGGCGGCTCTCCGTCTGGCAAAGGAACACGGAATCAGGACACTTGGTATTGTGAATGTTGTGGGCAGTTCTATCGCGCGTGAGGCGGACAATGTATTCTACACACTGGCCGGACCGGAAATCGCGGTGGCTACGACAAAGGCCTACAGTACACAGCTGATCGCAGCGTACTGTCTGGCAATCCAGTTTGCAAAGATTCGCGGTACGATAGAGGATGGCTACTATACAGAGCTTCTTGACGAGCTGGAGACACTGCCGGAGAAGATCTCGAAGATTCTGGAGGATAAGGAGCGGATCCAGTGGTTTGCGGCCAAGCAGATCAATGCGAAGGATATTTTCTTTATCGGTCGTGGTATTGATTATGCGATCAGCCTGGAGGGCAGCCTGAAGATGAAGGAGATTTCCTATATCCACAGTGAGGCATATGCGGCAGGTGAGTTAAAGCATGGTACGATCAGTCTGATCGAGGATGGTACGCTGGTGATCGGGGTACTGACGCAGAGTGCGCTGTATGAGAAGACAGTCAGCAATATGGTGGAATGCAAGAGCCGTGGGGCTTATCTGATGGGACTTACGACGTATGGACATTATGAGATCGAGGATACGGCGGAGTTTACGGTGTATATTCCGAAGACGGATGAGCATTTTGCCACGTCTCTGGCGGTGATTCCGCTGCAGCTGATGGGATACTATGTGAGTGTGGCCAAGGGGCTGGATGTGGATAAGCCGAGGAATCTGGCAAAGAGTGTTACAGTAGAATAATATGAAATTTTGATGACGGACGGGATCAGTGAATGTTTCAGCCAGAGCATCTGCGTCCCGTGACATATATATGCACCCCTGCGCTCCGCCTGCGCCGGTCCGAGCCTGTAGTCTCGGACTCTTGCTCGGGAAAGTCGCTTAGGTGTGTATATATATGTCACGGGACGCAGATGCTCTGACTGAAACATTCACTGATCCCTGTTTGTATAAAAATTCACAATATTCCGCGAAAATGTGGAGGGAAAGTGCTATAATTGTTATTGTTTATTCAGTATCTGAATATTTGCTGTTCAGATACATTAAGAATATGAATCAGTATATAATTTATAGTAAAAAACGGAAGATGAAGGGAGAAGGTAAGGTATGGCAGCAGCGACAGTGAGTGCGGCGGATGTGAAGCGTGTAAAGGGTATGGGATTTCTGAATAATACGGGGACGGATCTGTTTTCGGCGCGTGTGATCACGGTGAATGGTAAGATCACGGCAGCACAGCAGCGGTGTGTGGCGGATGCGGCAGAAAAGTTTGGTAACGGGACAGTGCTGTTTACGACACGACAGACAATTGAGGTACAGGGAATTCCGTATGAGAAAATTGAAGAGTTCCAGGCGTTTATTGCAAAGGAGGGGCTGGAAACAGGTGGTACAGGCTCGCTGGTGCGACCGGTGGTTTCCTGCAAGGGTACGACATGCCAGTATGGCCTTCTGGATTCTTATGCGCTGTCGGAGGAGATTCATAAGCGTTTTTATAAGGGCTATCGTCAGGTGAAGCTGCCGCATAAGTTTAAGATTGCGGTGGGTGGATGTCCGAACAATTGTGTGAAACCGAATCTGAATGATATCGGTATCATCGGTCAGCGGATTCCTGCATATCATGCGGAAGAGTGTATGGGCTGCAAGAAGTGTGCGATTGAAAAGGTCTGTCCGGTGGGAGCTGCCCGTGTGGTGGATGGCAAAATGCAGATTGATGAGAATGTGTGTATCCACTGCGGACGCTGTGTGGGTAACTGTGTATTTGACAGCATTACGGACGGTACCTATGGCTTTAAGATCTATATCGGTGGTCGCTGGGGCAAGCAGGTGTCTATGGGACGTGCGCTTGACAGAGTATTCACATCTAAGGAGGAGGCACTGGATGTGATCGAAAAGGCGATCCTGCTGTTCAGAGAGCAGGGAAAGACAGGTGAGCGTTTCTGCCAGACGATCGAGCGCCTTGGCTTTGACAATGTGCAGGCGCAGCTGCTGTCGGATGATCTGCTTTCAAGAAAGCAGGAGATACTGGATGCAAAGCTTCACGTGACCGGCGGCGCCACCTGCTAAAAAGTGTATACAGCGGCAGGACAGAACAGAAAATGAATCGTATGGCATTATGACAGCGGTTGCATACTGACGATTTTTCGTTCAAGGATGAGATATTGCCGGAAGCGGTGAAACTTTTTTCACACTTGCAATTGAGAAATTAGAGGAGAGCTTATGAAAACAGGACTTGTATTGGAAGGCGGAGCCATGCGCGGTATGTATACCGCCGGTGTACTGGATGTGATGCTGGATCATGACATCCCCTTTGACGGTATCATCGGTGTCAGCGCCGGTGCTCTGTTTGGCGTGAATTATCTGTCAAAACAGCGTGGACGTGTGATCCGTTACAATAAGAAATATAATGGTGATAAGGAATATATGGGACTAAAGCCTCTGCTAAAAGAGGGTAATATCGTCAGCACACGGTATGCCTACGACCGCGTACCAAAGTTATATGATGTGTTTGACAATGAAACATATAAGAAAAATGCTGAAAAAACCCCCTTTTATGCTGTCATCACCAATATGGTGACCGGTGAGGCTGAGTACAGACGGATCACAGATGTCTATGAAGAAATGGATATCCTGCGTGCATCCGGCTCCATGCCCTTTGTCTCCCATCCCGTAGAAATCGACGGAAAGAAATATCTCGACGGCGGAGTAGCCGACAGCATTCCCTTTGCAGTCTTCGAACAGATGGGCTATGACAGACTGGTCGTAATCCTCACACGCGACCTAGACTACCGCAAAAAGCCTATGTCACCCTTCCTGATCGATACCGCCTACCACAAATATCCGGAATTTGCCGATCAGCTAAAGAAGAGACACGAAGTCTACAACCGCAGCGTCCGTCTCCTGAAACGCCGCGAAGAAAAAAGCGAGATCTTCGTCATCCGTCCCTCTGTCCCGATCACCATCAAACGTATCGAGACCGACCCGGACAAACTTCAACAGGTCTACGAAGAAGGCATCAAAGATGCCACTGCAGAAATGTCCGCATTGCAGACATTCCTGCACGCATAAATCTTAACCGTAAATATAATCTCTATTCAGTATTAATAGCAGATATCAATATCAGAAAAGACAGCCGAAAACTGCTCCCCGTGCCCTGGGGTGTCCAGCGGTCTGTCCCTGCAAACGATTCAAAGTGCGCTTTTAGCTGCAGCGAGATCCGGCGCTTACGCAGACTTCTGCTCGAAGGCATTCCTGAGAGCAGTAGTCGGAGTTAGAGACTAGCTCGATGCAGCGTTGCACTTGTTTGCAGGGACAGACCGCTGGACACCCCAGGGCACGGGGAGCTGTTTTCGGCGTCCGTTAAAACCCGTATAACAAACAATGCAAAAATAGATAATTGTTTATATATGAAAAAATATTCTGAATATTTAAAAACAAATAAAAAATAGATTGACACATACAAAGAACCATGATAATATAATGACAACAAAAGAAAAGAAACCTAACAAAAACAAAGGAAGTTTATTCCAGACAAAGACAAAAGAAAGTTAGCAGGATTCGATTCTTAGAAACGAGGTACAGTCCAATGGCTTAATCATCTACCACTTAAATAATTATCTCCTGAGAGTTTATATAGATTGTCACTATAAAAACTGAGAGAGGATGATCGTTATGAAAGGCAGAGGTCCATAGGGACAGCGCAAAATCAACCAGACAGGAGGTACGGTCCAACAAAAACATAAGGTAACAAACCTAAAGTCCATGAAAGCGAAGGTGTAGACAATGAAATTACAGGAAATTCATTAAAAGCCCGGTCGAGAGAAAAAAGAATCGATCGGGCTTATTTTTTTGCCCTTTTTCCTGTCTTATCAAAAACGCACAGGGGGAGTATTGACAGAACAGACAGAGTGTGCTAAAAGAAGTGTTAGATAAGACTAAAAGAAAAGAGGTACAACTTATGAGTACAGTGATCGTAGTAGCCATACTGGTCATTATCTGTATCTATGGAGTGATCAGCTACAGAAAAAAACTCACCGAAGGCTGCTGTGGTGGTGGAGGTGACAGCGTCAAAAAGGTCAAAGCCAATGATAAAAATATCAGCCATTATCCCTATACCGCAGTGATCGGCGTAGAGGGCATGACATGTGCCAAATGCCAGACCCGTGTGGAAAATGCATTCAATGCACAGGACGGCATGTGGGGTGAGGTAAATCTGGAAAAAAAGCAGGTAACGGTTCATATGAAACAGAAACAGGATGAACAGACCCTGAAAGCCCTGATCGAAAAAGCCGGCTATATGCCGTTAAAAGCAGAATGGAAATAAGCCGCAGACAGCGGGATAAGCAAAAAACCGGGAATGTTCCCGGTTTTTTGTCTGTATGAAACAGTTTTTACAGTGTTTATAAGTCTGTTATATCTGTAAGAATCACAGACAGTTTTCCAGAAACTCCTTGTCAGGAATCTTAGAAGTCTGGATCGCATTCTGAATCGCCTGCGCCATCACCTCAGCGGCCAGCGTTCCGGCCACGTTGATATCGGCAAAGACCTGTCCGGTACTGGCAGCGTAGATCGAATCACCATCTGCCATCGTGGCTACAGGATGGATGCATCTGGCATAGGCACAGCGTGTCATGGATGCGATCTTGTTCATTTCTGCCTTGGAAAAAGCAGCATTGGTGATGACGACTCCGATCGTGGTATTGCCGGTAAACTGGTCATGGGGCTTCATGAAACGATACATCTCTTCTGCCGTATCCAGATATCCGGTGCGGTCCAGCGTCTTAAGACCGGCGATCTTGCGGCCGTTTTTCGGGTTAAAGATATCGCCAAAGGCGTTGACAACAACGACAGCGGCCATCTGCAGCGGGCCAAGGGAGACAGCAGCGATGCCAAGTCCTGCTTTTGTAGCCTGTTTCATGCCGTAGAGCTTGCCGACAGTGGCACCGATACCAGCGCCGATATTACCGGTGCGGCTGTCTGTGCAGGCCAGAGCCTGACGGCACGCCTTTTCGCCCAGCTGGGCATCCGGACGGACATTGGCACTGCCATAGCCCAGATCATAGATGCAGGACTGACATACCAGAGGAACCAGTGCATTTCCCGTAGGATAGCCGATACCCTGTGCTTCCAGACAGCGCATAACACCGTCTGCGGCGGCCAGTCCGTAGGCAGAACCTCCGGAAAGAACGATCGCATTGACGGGATTGTCCGCAGTTACCGGAGATGTGAGCGGTGTTTCGCGGGAGGCAGGACCACCGCCACTGATATCGCAGCCTACGCGTGCACCATGCGGAAAATACAGCACAGTAACGCCTGTTTTGGCTTTCTCATCGGCAGCATGGCCAATACTTAGGTTTTTCAGCTCTTTGATAGATATCTCTCGGGTAAAAGACATACGATTCCTCCTTTATCTCATGGATCAGGAACGCTTGAGGGCGCTGAACAGTGCGCGGGAAACGATACTGCCGATCACAAAGCAGATACCGGCTTCGATCAGTCCCTGAATGCCGACAAAAGCAGCAACAAAGAGGATCGGATTACCTACGCCGAGGCCGGAAGCGATTCCCTGAATATATTCGGTGTTATAAAAAAAGATACACAAAAATCCCATAAAAAACAAGGTGTTTAATAACGGGCATGCCAAAGATGCAATATAATAGGAGACCTTTTTCACAGAAGGACTCTTATATAATGCGGCGAAGATCAGTCCGGTAAGCCAACCCTCGAGTACACGGGCGACTACACAGGTGATAAAGGTACCGACCGGATTGATGGATAACAGCATGGCGGCAAAAGCAGAGCTGCCGTTTAAAGCCATGTAAAAGCTGGTAGCACCAAAAGCCAGACCGCAGACAGCACCGCCTTTGGGGCCGAGGATGATGGCACCGACAGCTACCGGGATCGTCAGCAGAGTGACAGAAAGTCCGGGTGTGCGGATGTAGCCCAGCGGTGTGAAGGACATCAGAAGAATGATGGCGATCATCATGGCAAGCTCTACCATATAACGTGTGTCAGATTTTTTGTTTGCTGTATGCATAACAGTTCTCCTTCTCGTCTGATAAAACGGCGCAGTGCGTCCCCTGTTTTTCAGACATCTTGGAATATGGGGATCTGGCATTATCCGGGAAAACATCGAAAAGAAAAAAGATCAGACTGTGCCTGTACGGTACAGCGATACACGTAGACGCCGGGTACGGTCGTCTCATGATAAAAATACAGATCTGAAAACTACGATGCATTTTCCATAAAACCGGAATAATGCTCATGGCTACGATACCATATTTATAAAAAAACTGCAATGAAACCAGAGAAAAAAGCATCATGAACGCAATATAGTGCATTTTCTGCGCAATCCCGGTATAGTTTCCGCAGGACAATTGTGCTATACTGGAAAACAACAGGAAAGTAGCAACAAAGGAGAACGATACATATGACATATCAGGAGATTCTTGATAAGGCAAAGGGAAATATGGGATCGTGTAAGGTCTGTCCGGTCTGTGATGGCAGAGCCTGTAAAAATACAGTGCCGGGACCGGGAGCCAAAGGCGTGGGAGATACCGCGATCCGCAACTACCAGAAATGGCAGGAAATCCGTGTCCAGATGGATACGATCTGTGAAAACCGTCCGATCGATACATCTTTTGAACTGTTTGGGGAGACCTACAGATATCCGGTTTTTGCCGGTCCGGTAGGCGCCATGAAGATGCATTACGGAGACAAATACGACGATCTCGAATACAATGAGATCCTTGTGCAGGCCTGTGCCGATGCAGGTATTGCCGCTTTTACCGGTGACGGATTAAATGCCGAAGTGGTAAAGGCAGCAGCCCGTGCCATCGGCAAAGCAGGCGGTAAGGGAATCCCGACGATCAAGCCGTGGAGTCTTCCGCTGATCAAAGAGAAAATGGATCTGGTAAAAGCCGCAGGCGCAAAGGTTATCGCTATGGATATTGATGCTGCAGGACTTCCGTTCCTTAAAAATATGGAGCCTCCGGCTGGTTCAAAGACAGTAGATGAGCTGCATGAGATCATCGACTATGCAGGTGTGCCGTTTATCGTCAAAGGTATCATGACAGTAAAAGGCGCCGTAAAGGCTATGGAGGCCGGAGCATCCGGTATTATCGTATCCAACCATGGCGGCCGTGTGCTGGACCAGACCCCGGCTACAGCAGAGGTGCTGGAAGACATCGCTCTGGCTGTCGGCGGAAAGATGAAGATCCTGGTGGATGGCGGTATCCGTTCCGGTGTCGATGTGTTTAAAGCGCTGGCACTGGGGGCTGATGGTGTGGTGATCGCCCGTCCGTATGTGACAGCAGTGTATGGCGGAGCTGCAGAGGGTGTAGCTGCATATACTGAAAAGATCGGCGGCGAACTGGCAGATACGATGGCTATGTGCGGTGCACACCGTCTGTCTGAAATCACAAAGGATATGGTATTTACCCGGTAATGACCGGAAAAATAAGGAGGATTTTATTATGAAGATTCTGGTAACTGGCGGTGCCGGCTATATCGGCAGCCATACATGTGTAGAACTGTTAAATGCAGGATATGAGGTAGTTGTTCTTGACAACCTGTATAATTCCAGCAAAGAAGCATTAAACCGTGTGGAAAAGATCACAGGAAAGACACTGACTTTCTATGAAGGTGATATGCTGGACCGTGAGATCTGTGAAAAGATCTTTACCGAGCATAAGATCGATGCGGTGATCCATTTTGCCGGCCTGAAGGCTGTAGGTGAGTCTGTGGAGAAGCCGTGGGAGTACTACTACAATAATATTACCGGTACACTGATCCTGACAGATGTGATGAGAAAACATGGCTGCAAGAATATCGTGTTCTCCTCCTCTGCAACCGTTTACGGCGACCCGGCTTTTGTACCGATCACAGAAGAGTGCCCGAAAGGACAGATCACCAATCCGTATGGACAGACCAAGGGTATGCTCGAGCAGATCCTGACAGATCTGCATACAGGTGATCCGGAGTGGAATGTGATCCTGCTTCGTTACTTTAATCCGATCGGTGCCCATGAGAGTGGACTGATCGGTGAAGATCCGAAGGGTATCCCGAACAATCTGGTGCCGTATATTGCACAGGTAGCGATCGGCAAGAGAGAATGCCTGGGTGTATTCGGTAACGATTATCCGACACCGGACGGTACCTGTGTCCGTGACTATATCCATGTTGTGGATCTGGCTGTGGGACATGTATGTGCGATCAAAAAACTGGAGACGGCTAAGGGTGTACTGATCTACAACCTGGGTACAGGAAGAGGCTACAGTGTACTGGATGTACTGCATGGGTATGAGAAAGCCTGCGGTAAGGAGATTCCGTTCAAATTCTGTCCGCGCCGTGCCGGTGATGTTCCGGCCTGCTATTCTGACCCGTCCAAAGCGGCAAAAGAACTTGGCTGGACAGCAAAGAGAGATATCGAGGAAATGTGTGCAGACAGCTGGAAGTGGCAGTCCATGAATCCGGACGGCTATGCAACCGCTAAATAATATACAACTGTGAGATTTACAGGCAGGGGCCGGGGGATGTTCTCCACCCTGCAAAATCCCGACGCTTGGACGCGGGTTCTAAGTGTGCCAGAGATCAAAAAACAGGGGACCGTGGGTATTCGCAGTGTTTTCTGATGAAAACCCTGCTCAAGACCCACTCATCAGCCGCCGGGTGTGACGGCTGATGCCCCTGCTTTTTGATCTCTGGCGCACTAAGAACCAGCATGTCCTCGCTTTAGGGATTTTGCAGGGTGGAGAACATCCCCCGGTCCCTGCCTGTAAATCGGGAACTTTAGCGCTCTTCCATATGCTGTACAGAAGCTTCCACAAAGCCCTTGAACAGCGGATGCGGTCTGTTCGGTCTGGATTTCAGCTCCGGATGAGCCTGCGTACCGATAAAGAACGGATGATCCTTGATCTCGACCATCTCTACGATACGGCCGTCCGGGGAAATACCGGCGAGAGACATACCGTTTTCTGTAAGAACAGTACGGTAATCATTGTTGACTTCATAACGATGTCTGTGACGTTCATGGATCTCTTCTGCACCATACAGCGTATACGATCTGCTTGTCTTGTCCAGAATACACGGATAGGAACCAAGACGCAGCGTACCGCCGAGATCTGTGACATCGTTCTGGTCCGGCATCAGGTCGATGACCGGATGGGTAGTCTGCGGATTGATCTCAGCACTGTTGGCATCTGTGTAGCCGATGACATGACGGGCAAATTCAACGATGCTAAGCTGCATACCAAGGCACAGGCCAAGGAACGGTACTTTATGCTCACGGGCATAGCGGATCGCTTCGATCTTTCCTTCGATACCACGGTTGCCGAAGCCACCCGGTACGAGGATACCGTCCACATCACCGAGAATCTCATCAGCATTTTCCGGTGTGACAGTTTCAGAATCTACCCATTTAATATGAACCGTGACATGATTCGGGATACCACCATGCTTTAAAGCCTCTACGACACTGATATAGGCATCGTGCAGGGCAATGTATTTACCGACGAGGGCAACAGTGACCTCTTTTGTCGGATTTCTCAGATCGTTGATCATATTTTCCCATTCGGTCAGGTCCGGCTCAGGGCAGGGCAGATGCAGACATTCGCAGGCAATCTCTGCCAGATGCTCGTTCTCCATGGCAAGCGGTGCTTCGTACAGATATTCAACATCCAGATTCTGCAGTACATGTGTGCTCGGTACATTACAGAACAGTGCGATTTTGTCGCGGATACCCTGATCTACCGGATGTTCGGAACGGCAGACGATGATATCCGGCTGGATACCGATACCCTGCAGCTCTTTGACACTGGCCTGTGTAGGCTTTGTCTTTAATTCGCCTGAAGCATGCAGATACGGCAGTAGCGTAACATGGACAAGGATCGCATTTTCATGTCCGACGTCATGCTGGAACTGGCGGATCGCCTCCAGAAACGGCTGGCTCTCGATATCACCGACAGTACCGCCGACTTCGATGATGGCGATACGGGTATCCGGGTCTGTGAAATTACGGTAAAAACGGTTTTTGATTTCGTTTGTGATGTGCGGGATGACCTGTACTGTACCTCCGCCAAAGTCGCCGCGGCGCTCCTTTTGCAGTACAGACCAGTAAACCTTACCGGATGTGACGTTGGAATTTTTATCCAGACTTTCATCGATGAAACGCTCGTAGTGACCAAGATCAAGGTCGGTTTCGCAGCCGTCGTCGGTGACAAAGACCTCGCCGTGCTGGATCGGGTTCATCGTGCCGGGGTCGATATTGATGTAGGGGTCAAACTTCTGCATGGTGACCTTGTAGCCACGCGCTTTCAACAGTCGTCCAAGGGATGCGGCTGTGATACCCTTGCCAAGACCGGATACGACACCGCCGGTAACAAATACGTACTTTACTGCCATAATAATTCTCCTCTATTCAGTATAAACTTCAGTTACAAAAGGTTATAAAAAATCATTCCCAGTATACTACACCGAGTCGTGTAATGCCTAGCAATATTTAAACTTTTTTTAGAAATATCACTTGAATTTCACAATATGTTTGTTGATTTATGGGACAGATATTCGTATAATAAACAGGAAATAAGGAGGACATCATGAACCAGCAGAACAACCAGAACAATCCAAACAATGGTGGCCCCGGCGGCAAAAAGAACAGGCAGTCTCTCCTGATCATCATGCTGGGTATCCTGGGCGCACTTTTAATATGGAGTTTTATGTCAAATTTAAGCAGCAGTGCACAGAAAGACGAGGAGATCACATATTCCGAGTTCTTACAGATGCTTGACAAAGACGAAGTCAAAGCCGTACAGCTGCAGTCAACTACCCTGACGATCACACCCCGTGAACAGAAATATAAAAACATCACGATCACCTACACGGCGACCCTGATGGAGACGAGCACAGCGCTTGTCGAACGTCTGTCAAAGATCGATAATATCGAGTTTAAGGAGATCGAACCGGATTCCACAGGTATGATCGTATCGTCGATCTTATCCTTCCTGATCCCGTTTGTGCTTCTGATCGTAGGTATGAATCTGATCATGAGCCGCATGGGCAAAGGCGGCGGTATGATGGGAAATATCGGAAAGAGCAATGCCAAAGCCTATGTACAGAAAGAGACAGGTGTCCTTTTCTCCGATGTAGCCGGACAGGATGAAGCCAAGGAATCCCTGCAGGAGGTTGTGGATTTTCTGCATAACCCGGCCAAATATACCTCGATCGGTGCCAAGCTTCCCAAAGGTGCCCTGCTTGTAGGCCCTCCGGGAACCGGTAAGACCCTTCTTGCCAAGGCTGTAGCCGGTGAAGCCCATGTACCGTTTTTCTCCCTGTCAGGTTCCGATTTTGTGGAGATGTTTGTCGGCGTCGGCGCATCCCGTGTCCGTCAGCTGTTTGAAGAAGCCAAGAAAAATGCCCCGTGTATCATCTTTATCGATGAGATCGATGCGATCGGTAAGAGCCGTGACAGCCGTTACGGCGGTGGCAACGATGAGCGTGAGCAGACCTTAAACCAGCTGCTTGCCGAGATGGACGGTTTTGATACCTCCAAAGGTCTTCTGATCCTCGCAGCCACCAACCGACCGGAAGTCCTTGATCCGGCTCTGCTTCGTCCGGGACGTTTTGATCGTCGTGTCATCGTAGACCGTCCGGACTTAAAAGGACGTGTCAATATCCTCAAAGTCCATGCCAAAAACGTTATGCTTGACGAGACGGTAGACCTTGAGGCCATCGCACTGGCCACCAGTGGTGCCGTAGGTTCCGATCTGGCCAATATGATCAACGAAGCGGCTATCCTCGCCGTCAAAAACGGCCGCAAAGCCGTCAGCCAGAAAGATCTCTTCGAAGCCGTTGAAGTCGTACTGGTCGGTAAAGAAAAGAAAGACCGCATCTTAAGTCAGGAAGAGCGCCGGATCGTATCCTACCACGAAGTCGGACACGCCCTTGTCAGCGCCCTGCAGAAAGACGCCGAGCCTGTACAGAAGATCACCATCGTACCCCGTACCATGGGTGCCCTCGGCTACGTTATGCAGGTTCCCGAAGAAGAAAAATACTTAAATACCAAAAATGAACTCGAGGCCATGCTCGTTGGTCTGCTCGGCGGTCGTGCTGCAGAAGAGATCGTCTTTGGCAACGTCACCACAGGTGCCGCCAACGATATCGAAAAAGCCACTAAACTGGCCCGCGCCATGATCACCCAGTACGGTATGAGCGAAAAATTCGGTCTCATGGGTCTGGCCTCCGCCGAAAATCAGTACCTCGATGGTCGCACCGTCTTAAACTGCGGTGACAAAACAGCCACCGAGATCGATCACGAAGTCATGAAACTGCTCAAAGAATCCTACGAAAAAGCCAAAACCATGCTCCGTGAAAACCGCGACGTCCTCGACCAGATCGCCGACTACCTGATCAAACGCGAGACCATCACCGGCAAAGAATTCATGCAGATCTTCCGCGAAGTCAAAGGTCTCCCCGATCCCGGCGTCAAAAAACAGCTGGAAAAAGAACCCGACCTTATGACACCCGTCGAAGAGAAGACCGTAGAAGTTGCAAATTCATCTGAAACATCAGAGAATACCGGGAAAGATGATTCTACAACAGCATAATAAAACTCATGCAGTGAATCAAGCTGCACACAATGGACTCATCCATACACAGCAGCACAAACGATATACAGTAAAAAGCAGAAACCTCCCCAAAGGGAGTATTTCTGCAGAAAAATAATAAAAACAGTAACGTAAACGGATGCCGCTGTACTGCGTGGTGTGCCCCTGTCCTATATGTTATCTAAGCGACTTTGCCGAGTAAGAGTCCGAGACTACAGGCTCGGACCGACGCAGGCGGAGCGCAGAGAACATATAGGACAGGGGCACACCACGCAGTGCAGCGGCATCCTTCACAAACTATAATATTTTTCCCAGAACCAGGAGCGTCCCTCACATGTCACAGGAATTCAACATCCCCGAAGAACTGAAAAAACTCCCCGGAAAACCCGGCGTCTACATCATGCATAACGCCGACGACGAAATCATCTACGTCGGCAAAGCCATCAGCCTCAAAAACCGCGTCCGCCAGTACTTCCAGAGCAGCCGCAACAAAGGCCCAAAAATCGAAAAAATGGTGACCCATATCGCCCGCTTCGAATACATCGTCACAGACTCCGAACTCGAAGCCCTCGTCTTAGAGTGTAACCTCATCAAAGAGCATCGCCCAAAATACAATACCATGCTCAAAGATGACAAAACCTATCCGTTCATCAAAGTCACCGTACAGGAGCCCTACCCACGCATCCTCTTTTCCAGAGAGATGAAAAAAGACAAGGCCAGATACTACGGCCCTTACACCAGCGCCGGAGCCGTCAAAGAAAGCATTGAACTTCTGCGCAAGCTTTACCATATTCGTCCCTGCAACAAAGTTCTGCCAAGAGACCAGGGCAAAGAGCGTCCCTGTCTCTATTATCATATGAAACAGTGCCCTGCACCATGTCAGGGGTATATTTCCGAAGAAGACTACCGCAAACAGGTACACGGCGTACTTGATTTCCTGAACGGCGATTACCAGAAAATGGTGCGCGAGCTCAAAGAACAGATGCAGAAAGCCTCCGAAGAATGGCGTTTCGAAGAAGCTGCTTCCCTGCGCGATACGATCCGCGATATTGAGCGGATCGGAGAACGCCAGAAGATCACCGGAAGCGGCGGTGTGGATAAAGATATCATCGCCCTGTCTCACGACGGACTCGATGCCGTAGCCCAGGTATTCTTTGTCCGGGACGGCAAGATGATCGGCAGAGAGCATTTCTATCTGAATGTATCCTATGAGGATACGGAGCCGGAGATCCTGCAGAGCTTTATCAAACAGTTTTATGCCGGAACGCCCTTTATCCCGCGGGAGGTCTATCTGCAGTATGAGATCGAAGACCATGACGTCGTAGCCAGCTGGCTGAGTGCCAGACGTGGCCAGAAAGTACAGCTGTATGTACCGCAGAAAGGCCAGAAAGAAAAACTCGTCGAACTCGCCGCTGAAAATGCCCGCATGGTACTTGACCGCGACAGAGAGCGTATCAAGAGGGAAGAGGGCCGCACCGTAGGCGCTGTGAGAGAAATTGAAAGACTGCTTGGCCTGTCCGGTATCGTACGTATGGAGGCCTTTGATATTTCCAATATCAGCGGTTATGAGTCTGTCGGTTCCATGGTTGTATACGAGCGTGGCAAACCAAAGAAAAGCGATTACCGCAAATTCAAGATCAAATCCGTGGATGGCCCAAACGATTACGCCAGTATGCAGGAGGTCCTGACGCGGCGGTTCGAGAGGGGCATAGCTGAGCAGCAGGACAATGAAACGCTGCAGGGCTTTTCCGCTTTTCCGGATCTTCTGCTGATGGATGGCGGTAAAGGACAGGTGCATATCGCAGAAGAGGTCCTCGAAAGTCTGTCTCTGGATATTCCGGTATGCGGTATGGTCAAAGATGACCACCACAGGACCAGAGGCCTGTATTATCATGATACCGAGATTCCGATCGATCGGCACGGCGAGGGATTTAAACTGGTGACCCGTATACAGGATGAGGCACACCGCTTCGCCATCGAATATCATCGCCTTCTGCGAAGCAAAGGGCAGGTGCGTTCCGTGCTGGATGATATTCCGGGCATAGGACCGGCCAGAAGAAAGGCACTGATGAGAAAGTACGGTGCCGCCGAAAATATCCGGGAGGCTACAGAAGAAGAACTCGCGCAGGTAGAAAGTATGAATGCGGCCAGCGCCCATGCGGTTTATGCATTTTTCCACAAAGACAGGTAAAGTGCGTTATTGCATGGAAAGTTTGGGTATGATACACTTGTGAAAGAAAGAAAAAAGAGGAGATACGTCCATGAAGAGTGTAACATTAAGCAAGCTTGCAGAAGCGGTGCAGCTGACAAACGTAACACCGGAGATCAATACAGACGATGTAAAGATCACTCTGACAGAGATCAACCGTCCGGCGCTGCAGCTGACAGGCTATTATGAGCATTTTGAGGCAGAACGTGTACAGATCATCGGTTATGTTGAGTATTCCTATCTGGTCAATCATCTGACACGTGAGGAAAAAGTCAAAGCCTATGAAGAGTTTGTTTCCAAAAAGATTCCCTGTGTGATCTTTACCACACAGGTTGTGCCGGACGAGGACATGCTGGCGCTGGCCAAAAAGTACCACGTACCGACATTCACGACAGACCGTACGACATCCCACTGTATGTCGGCGATCATCCGCTGGCTTGGTATCCAGCTGGCACCGTTCATCTCTATTCACGGCGTTCTGGTCGATGTTTACGGCGAGGGCGTGCTGATCATGGGTGAGAGTGGTATCGGTAAGAGCGAGGCCGCGCTGGAGCTGATCAAAAGAGGACACCGTCTCGTCAGTGATGATGTGGTGGAGATCAGCCGTATCAGTGACAATGAGCTGATCGGTTCTGCACCGGATATCACAAGACATTTTATCGAGCTGCGTGGTATCGGTATCATCGATGTCAAGACGTTGTTCGGTGTAGAGTGTGTTAAGGATACCCAGTCGATCGATCTGGTCATCAAGCTCGAAGAGTGGGATCGAGACAAAGAATACGACCGTCTCGGTATCGAAGAGGAATACACAGAAATTCTGGGAAATAAGGTCGTATGTCATTCCCTGCCGATCCGTCCGGGTCGTAACCTGGCCGTGATCGTAGAATCCGCTGCAGTCAACCACCGTCAGAAAAAGATGGGATACAATGCAGCCAAGGAGCTGTACAAGCGTGTGCAGGCAAATTTATCAAAAAAGAGAGATTAAAAAGTATGAGTAAGTATGTATTTGGAATAGATGTAGGTGGTACCACCGTAAAATGTGGTCTTTTTACTGAAAATGGAGAGGCACTGGACAAATGGGAGATCCCCACAGATACGGCGGACAATGGCTGTCGCATCCTGAAAGATATCGCGGATACGATCCTTGCCAGATGTGCAGAAAAATCCATAGACAAGAGCATGGTTTCCGGTATCGGTATTGCTGTTCCCGGACCTGTCCTGAAAAACGGTGATGTACCTTTTGCTGTCAACCTGCACTGGGGCTACACAAAAGTCGGTCAGATCATGGAAGAATATACCGGGATACCGACCGTGACGGGAAATGACGCCAATGTGGCAGCACTGGGTGAGCTGTGGTGCGGCGGTGGCCGCGGTACAGAGGATATGGTCATGATCACGCTGGGAACCGGTGTCGGCGGCGGTGTCATTATCAATGGCAGGATGGTGTCCGGTGTCCATGGCGCCGGCGGTGAGATCGGTCATATGTGTATCGATCCTGTGGATCCTGAAGCCTGCAACTGTGGCAATCATGGCTGTCTGGAGCAGAAAGCATCGGCTACAGGTATTGTTCGTCTGGCCAGAGAAGAGCTGGCACATGCGAAGAAGGAAACTGTTCTCTGTGCAGAGACAGTCACAGCAAAGGATGTATTTGATGCGTATGCCAAAAACGATCCGGTGGCAGAGAATGTAGTGAAAAAGATGGCTGATTATCTGGGCAGAGCTATGGCAGCTATCGCTGCCACGATCGATCCGGAGAAATTTGTCATCGGTGGCGGTGTTTCAAAAGCCGGTCAGCCGCTGATCGATGCGATCCGTACTTCCTACGATTCGTATTGCTTCCCGGCCTGCAAAGAGGCACAGATCGTTCTGGCTGAGCTTGGCAATGATGCCGGTATCTTTGGTTCGGCCCGTATGGTACTGGATGCAGTGCACTGATTTTCTACGTATGTCGTGTATACGATCAAAGCAGCCAGAGTGGCATTTCATGGGAATACTGTGAAGTGCCACTTCTTTTTGGTTTAGATCGGAAAAAGCTTCTGCTGACAATGTCGATCGGTTGCCGGTCAGACAGGCAGTGAGCGTATATGTTTTATTGACATATGTCATAAATAATGTGTATGGTTTATTGACATATGTCAATAATACCGTGTATAATGCAGAGTATACGCTGTATAAGCAGCATATAAAAGGAGGAAGTTTCCATGGCAAGACCTGCAAAGAAGAGGCGTATATGTAAACCACCGAAATTCAACTGTTTTACTCCGGTCACGAATAAGACACCAAAGGATGTCAGCGTTCTGGAGGTGGACGAGTACGAATGTATCCGTCTGATCGACTATGAAGGGCTTACACAGGAAGCATGTGCCCGGCAGATGAATCTGGTGCGTACAAGTGTGACGGCCATCTATGCAAGGGCACGTCAGAAGATCGCGGACAGCCTGGTCAATGGCAAGGAGCTGTGGATCGAAGGTGGAAACTATGAGGTGTGCGAAGGAAATCTGCCATCGTGTACACATAAGCATACCAGTGCCTCCTGTGCTGCATGCGATAAAAAAAATACACCACAGCAGGAAGAAAAATAGGGCTTTCTGTAGGAGAAAAGGAGTATATATATGTTAGAACTGAAGCATATTTCTTTTGATGTCGCTGATGACAAGGGACAGAAAGAAATCATCAAAGATCTGAGCCTGACCATCGATGACCACAAATTTGTTGTGATCACCGGACCAAACGGCGGTGGCAAATCCACACTGGCCAAGCTGATCGCCGGTATCGAGGTACCGACATCCGGTCAGATTCTGCTGAACGGAGAGGATATCACAGGAAAATCCATTACAGAGCGTGCAAAGCTTGGTATCAGTTTTGCGTTCCAGCAGCCGGTACGCTTTAAGGGTATCCGTGTGCTGGATCTGTTACGTATTGCCGCAGGCAAAGAGCTTTCGGTGGCTGATGCCTGTCAGTTCCTGTCGGAGGTAGGACTTTGCGCAAGGGATTATGTGCACCGTGAAGTCAATGCCAGCCTCTCCGGCGGGGAATTAAAGCGAATCGAGATCGCAACGGTGCTGGCAAGATCCACACAGCTGTCTGTATTTGATGAGCCGGAGGCCGGTATCGATCTGTGGAGCTTCCAGAATCTGATCAAGGTATTTGAACGTATGCGTGAGACAACCAATGGCTCTATTATGATCATTTCCCATCAGGAACGTATTCTGGATATTGCGGATGAGATCGTAGTGATCGCCGGAGGAACGATATCAAAACAGGGGCCGAAAGCAGAGATTTTGCCTGAGCTTCTGGGAACAGCATCGGCTGTCAATAACTGTGATAAGCTGGATAAGGAGGAGAAAAAGGCATGATCGACGAGATTCAGAAGAGAATACTGGAAGAGGTAGCTGACCTCCACAGTGTGCCGGAGGGCGCTTATAATATCCGTGCCAACAGTAAGATGGCAGCGAGAAATACAACAGCTAATATTGATATCATTTCCAAAGAGGACGGCAGCGGTATTGATATTAAGATCAAACCGGGAACCAAGAATGAAAGTGTGCATATTCCGGTTGTGTTAAGCCAGAGTGGTTTAAAAGAGGTTGTGTATAACGATTTCTATATCGGTGAAGGTGCGGATGTTGTGATCGTAGCCGGATGTGGTATTCACAACTGTGGCAATCAGGATTCCCAGCATGACGGTGTGCATCGTTTCTATGTGGGTAAGGGTGCAAAGGTTAAATATGTCGAAAAGCATTACGGCGAGGGGGAC
>JAHZHB010000052.1:0-15650 GCA_019420465.1 Lachnospiraceae bacterium | reverse complement strand
CCTGAATCCGGGAACCGAGGTGTATATGCAGGAAGATTCCACGATGGAGATGGAGATGGTCCAGATCCGCGGTGTGGATTCTACGGTGCGTGATACGAAAGCAGAGCTGGCTAAGGGTGCAAAGCTTGTAGTCCGGGAACGTCTGATGACACATGGCAGCCAGAAGGCAGAGAGTATGTACAAGGTCGAATTAAACGGTGAAGGAGCGAGTGCTGATGTGGTATCCCGTTCTGTGGCCAGAGACCAGTCGTGGCAGAAGTTTGATTCCCGTATCATCGGTAATGCACCGTGTAGTGGTCATACGGAGTGTGATGCGATCATCATGGATAAGGCAAAGATTCTGGCTGTTCCGCAGCTGGAGGCCAATGATCTGGATGCGGCACTGATCCATGAGGCGGCGATCGGCAAGATTGCGGGTGAGCAGATTATTAAGCTGATGACATTAGGACTGACAGAGGCAGAGGCCGAAGAGCAGATTATCAATGGTTTCTTAAAATAAATGTATATACGGACGGTTCATCTGTCCAAAAACAAGCTGGAGACAGGTGTCTCCAGCTTGTTTTTTTGGACAGATGAACCGCTTCTTGACTGTCAGGCACCAGAAATCCGTTAAGTGACCGGGTTACTGGATGATTTTGCGGAACTGCGGGATGATCTGGGCTGCAACGATGCATTTGACCAGATCCAGCGGGATGAACGGTACAAAACCGGTGGCAATACCCTGGGTCAGTGTCAGACCGTTGACCCCCATCAGACGGAACATACCGATGGCGTCGATCAGTACTGCGCCGAGGATAGCTACCAACGTGTAGCGCAGACGATTATACTGTTTACCGCAGAGTGCCGGAAGCAGCAGAGCTACGAACGGGAAGACTACGGTGTATCCGCCGTACGGCATCAGAAGATAAGCGATACCGGAACCACCGCCGATGAAAACCGGCAGACCGATGATGCCCAGCAGCATCCAGACAAGGACGATCAGAAAAGCGTCCAGGGACGGAAACAGCAGGGCAATCAGGATGATCACGAAGTTCTGCAGGGTAATATGGGGGGCTCCCGGCAGCGGCAGCGGGATGCTGATGTAGGCTGCGATACAGATGATCGCGGCAAAAAGCGCCATCGTTACCAGGCGTTTTGTTGTAAAACGGGAGTTTGTAGCTGTGTTTGTACTCATTAGTTTTCTCCTTTGCAAGCAATAAATCTGAACGTGCTTAGTATAGCGTCTGCCAGGCTAATTGTCAACCTATAAAAATAACAGGTTGACAATTAAAACAAACGGAAAACATATTTGCATCACCATGATACGGAAGATGTGGTATACTGGCAGAGAAATTACAGCTGTTAGAGTGAGGGAAGAATAAAGGAGGCACTCTGTTATGGAGAGGCTGAAGGAAGAAGGGATATCGGCCCCTTTACAGAAAAAAATAGAAGTATTCAGAGCGCAGTATGCACAGGAGCAGCTGCCAGCAGACAGGGCAAAGGTGGAGACACCGAGATTTCATTACTATGGAACCGAAGTCATGGAAAAGGCCGTCTGTGCGATCCTTGCGGGAAAAAATCTCCTGCTGGCAGGACCGAAGGCTACAGGAAAGAATGTGCTGGCGGAAAATCTGGCGTATATATTCGGACGGCCGTTCTGGAATATTTCGTTTCATGTCAATGTTGATGCGGCGTATCTGATCGGTACAGATACGTTTGACGGGGATAAGGTTGTGTTTCGGCCGGGTCCGATCTGCCAGTGTGCGAAGTATGGTGGTTTCGGTATTCTCGATGAGATCAATATGGCAAAAAATGAGGCTATGGCGGTGCTGCATGCCACACTGGATTATCGTCGCGTGGTGGAAGTTTCCGGTTATGAAAGGATTGAGCTGCATCCTGCCACGAGATTTATCGGTACGATGAATTACGGTTATGCCGGGACAAGGGAGCTGAATGAGGCGCTGGGGTCACGGTTTGTCGTGCTGCAGATGCCTGTGATCCAGGAAAAACAGCTGGATAAGCTGTTAAAAAGAGAATACCCGGAAATCAGCCACAGTATGGCCAGACAGCTGGAAGCTATCTTTTATGAACTGGATGAAAAAGCTGTCAGTGCCGAGATCAGTCCGCACGGTGTGGATCTGAGAGGACTTCTGGATGCCGTAGCGCTGATGCGCCTGGGTATGACACCTCTGGATGCCATGGACATGGGTATGACCAACAAGGTTTTTGATCCGGTGGAGCGAAGCATCGTCCATGATGTGATCGCAGCGAGGATACCAAAGTCATGGAAATAAGAAATACACAGCAGAAAAGGGCCTGCAATATGGTCTGGACAGCTGCCGGCAGGTATGATTTTGAACCGCAGTATCTTTTTTTGCAGGAAGATGATGAACCATCGCTGTATCTGAATACGCTGGAGGGACTTGGCTACAGCTGTTTTAAGGAGGCTGAGGTTCTTTCGCTTTTAAAGGGTATTGAGATCGGCAGAGAGCCGGACACTTTCCGCTGCTATGTGCAGCTCATCCTGGAGCGGGTTATTTTTCTGCGTGTCCGGGAAAAACGTCCCTCGATTGACGAACTGCGAAGAGAGTATGCCCTGCGACATATCGGCGAGCTTCGCCCGCCGGAACGCTATCAGGAAATGAGTGAGCACAGGCAGGTATTGCTGCATTGCTACAGAATCACGGGAAAAAATCTCAGAACATTCACAAAGAAAGAAGTGCAGATCGCGGATGAGATGGATGCGCTGGCTGTGGAGAATGCCAGAACAAAGGATGATGAAGCGCTGGTTGCCGGGATAAAAGAGCTTTTGTGGAGGGAGTTTTATTATCATTTCAGAAAAGCCAGGGAGTCGGAACAGACAGCCTTCGTCGGTGCCGGACTTCTGATGGTTCTTCTGGGACGACTGTTTCATACAGAGTTTCGTCTGAAACAGAAGCAGGATGAAAACAGGGCACAGACAGGTGCAGGAAAAGGCCATCTGAAGGTAGTGTGGCGGCGTCTGTTAAACCGGACAACGGCAGAGGAGGATCAGCAGTTTGTCCGGCAGATCTTTGGCGAATGCCTGTTTGATGAGCGTATGATGGAAAAGCTGGAGAGTGCATACTGTACAGGCTATCATACACACTGTCATCTGTGGTATGCCGATACGCAGTCACTTCCCGAAAAAAACGGTGACGGAAAAGAAGCATCGGATATCCGGGAACAGCTGGAAAGAAATCTGGCCTATTACCGTGAGAACCGCCGGTATTTTGAACGTTGCATCCTTACAATCACCGATCAGCTGAAATCTGCGCTGGAGACGCAGCAGGAACCGGATATCGTACACAGTCTGCAGGGACATCTGGATGCAGGTGCTGTGTACCGGATACGTGCCATGCATGATCTGTCAGTGTTTCGCAGAGAAGTCACAGAGATTGCGCCGGAAGTCAGTGTGGATCTGGTACTGGATGCGTCAAGCTCCCGTACGCAGGAGCAGGAAAGTCTGGCCGCACAGGCATATGTGATCACCAGAAGCCTGATGAATCTGCAGATACCGGTGCAGGTCATAAGTTTTCGCAGCCAGCGAAGCTATACGATCCTGCAGAGACTGAAAAGCTATGAAAGTACGGATCATGCGGATGGAATCTTTCAGTTTTTTACAGCTGGGAATAACAGAGACGGCCTGGCCCTGCGTGCGCTGCAGCCGCTTATGACAGAAAAAGAGGAAAAACAAAAGACGAGAATAATCCTCGTGCTGACGGATGCAGTGGTACTGGATCTGCAAAAGGCCTATATGCCGGGCATGTTTTCAAAAGGTCAGGAATATGGCGACAAACTGGCTGTAGAGGATACCAGAGATACCCTGCAGCAGCTGAAAAAGCAGGGGATTCATGTGGCCGCCATATTTAAGGGCGGAAGCTATGCGCTGAAAGATCTGCAGACAATATATGGAAGCTCCTATGTCCGGATCCGCGAGATCCGTCAGCTGCCGGATGCGGTGATCCGACTGCTTTTGAAAATACTGGGGAATCTGAAAGAAACAGGGTGACAATAAAAACGAGAAAAAATCACGAATAAATACTGCGGCTCAGAAAGTCAGCAGAACAAAATAAAGACAGAATATAAAAAAAGAAAGGGCTGCTATGAAATTAGAAACAGAACGTCTGATCTTACGTCACTGGCAGGAGGATGATGCCAAAAGTCTGTACAGATATGCAAAGGATCCGCTGGTCGGACCTGCGGCAGGATGGAAACCGCATGAGAGTGTGGCGGAAAGCCGTACGATCATCCAGACGGTGTTTAACGGGAATGAAATATTTGCAGTAACACTAAAAGAAACCGGCGAGCCTGTGGGATGTATCGGCATCACCCCGTCCAGATGCAAGCCATTAGCAGAAGGATCAATGGAACTGGAGATTGGCTACTGGATCGGTGTACCCTACTGGGGACAGGGACTGATCCCGGAGGCCGTGCGGCGCATCCAGGAAATTGCTTTTGCTGACGGTGTATGTGATGTCTTGTGGAGTGCACATTATGATGGAAATATAAAATCCCGCCGTGTACAGGAAAAATGTGGATTTGTCTATCATCATACGGAATACAATGTGGATTGTCCGGCACTTCATGAAAAGCGGACGGAGCATTTTATGTATATGACGAAAGATATGTGGAAGAAAAGTCTGGCGTTGCAGAAAGAAGTATAAAAAGATATACAAACACTTTCTTTATGTAGTACAATTATTGTAAATAAGAAGCTACAATATGCGATGTCAGAATGTAAAATAGCGGATTGAAGTTCGCATGGTACAGGAGGAAAGGAGCAGAACATGTATTTTGAAGAGATAAAGAAAAATTTTGGCTTTGGCTGTATGCGTCTTCCGATGAAAGACGGTGCAGTGGATGTGGAAGAAACAAAGAAAATGGTAGATTATTTTCTGGAAAACGGTTTCAACTATTTCGATACCGCTCATGGTTATCTGGAAGGCAGGAGTGAACTGGCTGTGAAAGAATGTCTGACCAGCCGCTATCCGCGGGAATCTTATGTACTGACGGACAAGCTTTCCGGTGATTTTTTCCACAGTGAAGAAGATATCCGACCGTATTTTGAGGAAGAACTGAAAGCCTGTGGTGTAGACTATTTTGACTTTTTCCTGATGCATGCACAGAATGCGGACAACTATGAGAAATACAAAAAGTGTCGTGCATATGAGACAGCACTGGAATTGAAGAAAGAAGGAAAGATTCATCATTTCGGCATTTCCTTCCATGACAAGGCAACTGTACTGGAACGGATTCTGACGGAATATCCGCAGATCGAGGTTGTGCAGATCCAGTTCAACTATGCAGATTATGAAGATCCGGCGATCGAGAGCAGAAAATGCTATGAAGTCTGTCGGAAGTTCAACAAGCCGGTCATTGTCATGGAACCGGTCAAGGGAGGCAGTCTGGTCAACAATCTGCCAAAAGAAGCGCAGCAGGTTTTTGATGATCTGAAAGGCGGCAGTAATGCCAGCTATGCGATCCGTTATGCAGCCGGATTTGAAGGTATCATGATGGTACTTTCCGGTATGGGAAGCATGGAGATGATGCAGGACAATATCAGCTTTATGAGGAATTTTACTCCGCTGTCTGATAAGGAAAGAGAAGCTGTACAGAAGGTGTGTGAAATCTTCAAAAAGCAGGAGCTGATCCCGTGTACGGCCTGCCGTTACTGTACTGACGGATGTCCGCAGCATATCCTGATCCCGGATCTGTTTGCCTGCATGAATGCAAAGAAAAAGTTCGGAGATTTTAACTCATATTTCTACTATAATGCCGTTCTGACAAAGAAAAATGGCAAGGCATCCGACTGTATCAAATGCGGCAAATGTGAGAAATCCTGTCCGCAGCATTTAAAGATACGAGATCTGTTAGTGCAGGTTGCCGAGGTGTTTGAAGCAAAACAATAATATTGTATATATTAATGCGATAAGTGAAAAACGGAATATAGGTTGCAATGGAGTGAATATGATTGCTTTGTATGTCAACATGATTGCGAAAGATTTGAAAGGAAGAAAAATATTAATATAACACATCAGGGCGAGATTATTCACAGTGGAACCATGGTTTATGTAAGCTGTGATATATCAGCTAATTATCCTATTGATCGTGCAAAAGTATGTTTTGATGTATATTCGAGTAGAAACTATCTGTCATCATCTTATATTGATTTATCCTATGATCCAACTAGCAGAAAATATGTTGGGGCATAAACCATATATAATTGAAGGTAGAGCAGCATCTTGTGAAGATGATGGATATTCAGAAAAAATTATTTGTGATGAGTGTAATCAGGTACTGAAGGAATCTGTAAGAATCCCTGCAGCAGGACATCAGCATACACAAATTTTAAACCGAAAAGAAGCAACAGCTGTTGATGAAGGATATACAGGGGATGTATACTGTACAGATTGCGATTCCTATATAAGTTAGACTTTGTGTAGGGGTCAGGTTGTCTTCTGATTTCTTTAAGACAGAAGAAGAAATCCCCCGTATTTTGAAAAAGAACTGGAAGTCTGTAGCGCAGACGTTTGAGAAATAAGAAACTATTCTCTGTTTTTATCTGATTCCATCTGTTTCCGGTATTCTCCGGGCGTCATTCCAAAATTTTTCTTGAACATACGGTTAAAATAGCTTCGATCGTAATAACCGGTGAGATGGGTAATCTCATCGATGGAATATGTGGTGTTTTTCAGATAATTGCAGGTCTCCTGCAGGCGTGCTTCCTGCAGAATATCGGAAAAACTTTTGTTGGTATGTTTTTTGATCAGGGCAGATAGATATTTGGGATGGTAATGAAAATGTTTGGCCACGGAGCTTAAAGTCACATCCTGTTTATGTTGGTTGATATAAGCCAGAATTTCCGAAAGTTGGTTATTGCCCATCAGACCAAAATTTTCCTGATCGAGACGGTTCTGCCGGGAGCGGGCCAGCTCAAGAAAAAAGAGTGCCAGATAGTTTTCAGCAGCCTTCTGATAGCCCATCTTTTTTTCCAGCAATTCAATGATCAGTGTTTCAATCAGATTCACAGCCGTGGCATTTTCGGCAGAACAGAACAAAAGGAAGGATTTCTGTTGCGATTCTGTAAAGAGGGACGAAACAAAGAAATTACTGATCAGATCATTCCCTGTGAGCATACAGAGAAAAGATTCCCGGAACAGATTCTGTTTGATAATGATATTAAACAGAAATGTATCCGGTGTATCGATATCTATTTCATGCGTAACGTAGGGATTGAGCAGACAGAAATCCCCGGCATGCAGATTGGCGGACAAATCCCCAATTTTCTGGGTGCAGCTGCCTTTGGATACATATATCAGCTCAAAATAATCGTGGGAATGCTGCTTGGAGCGGGCATTTGCCGCCATGGGATGACGGATCAGATCGATGTTATACGGTGATTTGCTCATACTGTTGATATGTAGCCTGGGGGTCGTGTCTGTAGCTGCATAGCTTTTATCTATTAGCGCACTGATATTTTCCGGAAGATCAGAGTGTTCACTGTAGTACATTTCCACATAATGATTAAAAGCACGGGTTGACATAGCATTTTGTCCTTTCTGCGATGGTATGGGAGATCTGCTATCGTATCTGCATCGATGTTTTGTTTTATTATAGTAAATTTTGTAATATCTGCCAACACAAAGCTGAAATCTTACAATAATACATCAGAATGGATTACCTCAGTCCAATTTCAAATCCTCTGAGGCCTGTTATACTCAGGATACTACAAAAAGGAGGAAGGTAGAGATGAACGAAAAAAAGGATATGAATGGGGCGCAGATTCTGGGCTACGGTCTTGGCAGTCTGGGAAAAGACCTGGCGCTCGGCGTGATGGGATCTTATCTTTTGCTGTTTTATACGGATGTATTTGGGATTCCGGCGATGGCTGCAGGTATGATCTTTCTGTTTACAAAGATATGGGATGCGATCAATGACCCGATGATGGGTGCGATTGCCGACCGTAGTCCGGTCACAAAACGGGGAAAATACAGACCGTATATTCTATTTACCTGTATACCGCTGGCCGTTTTCTGCGTGCTGTGCTTTCTGACACCGGATTTGAGCACAGGCGGAAAAATTGTCTACGCAGCCATTACCTATACCATTACAGGTATGATTTTTACGGCATATGATGTACCGTTATGGTCCATGGTGCCATCGTTGTCTACAAATGAAAATACAAAGAATAAACTGATCAGTGCGGCAAGAACATTCACAACAATTGGCATGTTCATTGCTTCTGCAGCAGCGTATAATGTGATCATTAAGCTGGGTGGTGGAGAAAGCGTTGACAATCTGAAAAAAGGCTATCCGATTTTTATGGTGATCATCGGTGTGATTTCCGTCATTTTTGCATTGATTACGTATTTCAGCACGAAAGAGGTGAATGTGCCGGATACACCGCCGCAGGAAGCCAATATTTTCAAGGGCTTTGTGAAAATTATGTGTAAACCACTGGTACTGGTACTTCTGGCTATGGTATTTACTGCATTTACGATGATCCTTCCAAGCGTGGCCGGTACATATTATATGATCTATTACCTGAACTGTCCGGATATGATTGGTGCGTATATGGGTATATGCATGGGAACTGGTATCATCACCTCCGTAGCGGCTCCGTTGCTGATGAAAAAATTTACGGCAAGAATCCTTGCAGCAACTGCTTTTATCGTTGATATTATTGCAGGTGTGGTAATCTTTGTTGAGGGAAATGGTTCGCTACCGGTACTGTTTATCTGTTTTGCAGCTGTTGGGCTGTCTACAGGTATGCTGATGGTAACAATCACAGCGATGCTGGCACAGACTGCAGGCTATGTGGCTGTAAAACAGGGATATAGAGCGGATGGAGCATGCTTTTCCATGAATTCCTTCGCTATTAAAGTAGGACAGGCTATTGCCAGTGCGGCAGTAAGCTTTCTGCTGGCAGCTACCGGTTATGTAGCCAATCAGCCGCAGACACAGGAGGCTTTGATGGGAATTCTGGCAGCACGTTCCCTTGTACCGGCAGTGATTGCTGTACTGGGACTGATTTGTGTGCTTTGCTGGAATGTAGATGAAAAATAATACGTGATAAGGTGTTGCAGATGATGGCACCAAAGCAATATAACGGCACATCCGGACGGTAGATGTCCGAATGTGCCGTTAAGTATGAAGTGGATAAAAGAAAAAGGAGTTACTATCATGCAGGAATACAGCATATATGATCTGCGGTGTCTGGACAGAAAAAATCCGGAAGGCATCGATCAGATTCCCTGCTTTTCGTGGAAACTGAAAAGCACAAAGCAGAATACTTTTCAGAAAACGTACAGAATCCAGGTGTGGAGCGGACAGGAACTGATCTGGGATACCGACACCGTGACAGCAGAAGCTACGGATCATGTGATCTATCAGGGACCGGAGCTACAAAGTAAAACTGCATATACGTGGCAGGTGACCAGCAGGGATACCAGTGGATGTAGTGCGGTCAGCGAAAAGGCAGGATTTACAACAGGGAATCTGGATAAAACGTCGTGGAAGGCATACTGGGTACAGGCGGTACGGGCAAGAAAACCGCTGAACGATGTGACAGACAGCGGCGCAATCTTTTCCGGCATGGTGCATTCCAGCGAACACCCGGAAGAAATTCTGGATGCGCCGGTATATATGCGCAGGGAATTTACAACAGATCGTAATGTACAGCAGGCGGTTATCTATATGACGGCACTCGGTATGTATACCTGTGAAATCGATGGCAGAAAAATCAGTCATTTGCTGGCACCGGAGTATACAGCGTATAAAACCTATGTGGAATATCAGACATACGATGTGACAGAGCTTTTGAAGGAAAAAGGAAAGCATGCGATAGGCGTGATTCTGGCAGACGGCTGGTACACCGGAAAAATCGGTCTGATGGGCATCGGGCAGCAGTATGGAGAGGAAAATGCTCTTTTCTTCCAGATGGAGATCCGATACACAGATGGTTCCGTGCAGACCGTATGCTCTGATGAAACGATGAAATGGCAGACCGGCGGCTATATCTATGCGGATCTGTTTGTGGGAGAATATCTGGACGAAAACAGGATACCGGAGAGTTTTTCACAGTCAGGGTTTGATGACAGTACATGGAAGTCTGTACAGATAAAAGAGCAGAGTACGGAGGTCCTCTGTGCGCAGAGTATTGATCCTGTCTGGTGTGTAAAAGAGATCCAGCCGAAGCTTTTGCACACACCCAAAGGAGAAGTCGTTCTGGATGCCGGAGAAAATATCTGCGGCTATACGAAATTTGCCACGGCAACAGAACCCGGTGTCGAGATCGGCCTTGAACACAGTGAAGTGCTGGACGCAGATGGTAACTTCATGCAGAATATCATGGGACAGAACAAAAACCAGAAAGACCGCATCGTTCCTGTGGGAAACAGAACAGCATATGAACCGCAGTTTACATTCCATGGCTTCCGCTATGTGAAAGTAACGGGACTTTCTGACGTAGATCCGAAAGATTTTACGATCTGCGTGCTGACAAGCCGACAGGATAAAACCGGTCTTTTCAGCTGCTCAGATGAACGTCTGAACCGGCTGCAGGACAATATTTACCGTTCCCAGCAGGGCAATATGCTGTGTGTTCCGACGGATTGTCCGCAGAGGGAGCGTGCCGGATGGACAGGCGACATGGAAGTGTATGCACCCACAGCTGTTTTCAATATGGACATGCAGAGCTTTCTTGGCCGATGGCTCCGGGATATGCGGGCAGAGCAGTATACAGATGGCCAGATTCCCCATGTTGTGCCGGATATTGACAGCAATAAATATGTCAATGGGAACAACGGGGATCCCCACATCAGTTCTGCGGGCTGGGGAGATGCCTGCGTACTGGTTCCGTACGCCCTGTATCAGGCATATGGAAATACAGCGGTTCTGAAGGAAAATTATCCGATGATGAAAGCCTGGATGGATTATATGACAGCACAGGCGGGAGATGACCTTCTGGGCTGGGGAAAGCTGTTTCATTTTGGTGACTGGCTGATTCCAAGCATCGTGGCACAGACACATGATCCCATGCAGACAGCTTTAAAAACGAAAGAAGAGATCGCACTGGGATATCTGGTATATGTAGCCGACCGTATGCACAAAATCGCAGAGCTTCTTGGAAAAGCGGAAGATGCCGCTATGTATGATACACTTTGCCAGCATGGGAAAAAAGTGTTCCGGGAAACCTATGTGACAGAGGATGGCCAGATGCGGCAGCAGCTGCAGGGACTTTATGTCATGGCACTTTCCCAGCATATACTGACAGAAAAGCAGCAGCAGGGAGCTATCCGGCAGCTGGTGCGACTGATTCATGAAAACGGGGACAGTCTGGATACAGGATTTCTTTCCGTACCGTTCCTTTTGGATGTTTTATGTGAGAATGGTGAAGCAGAAACGGCATTCCGGATCCTGTACCAGCAGGACAGACCAGGCTGGCTCTACGCCCTGAAATTTGATGCCACCACCATATGGGAAAACTGGGCCGCCACACTGCCGGACGGAACCAGAACCAATTCGTCCTATAACCATTTTGCGTTTGGCTGTGTCGGAGATTTTATGTATCGGAGAATCGGTGGTCTCTGGCCGGAAGAAGCGGGCTACCGGAAAGTACGCATCAATCCGGAGTACGCCTGTGGTCTGGAATGGGCGAAGACGGAATATGAGTCGATCCATGGAAAAATTGCGGTTTTCTGGAAGAAAGAGGCAGACGGCATACATCTGGACGTTGAGCTTCCGCCAAATGTCACTGGTGTTGTGAAAGTTGGAGAAACTATGGTTAAGATTGGAAATGGGAAGTATCACTGGGTGATAGGATAAAATCTGTTTCTGTTATTTATGCGAGCAGTCGCCAAAGTCCGTGCCTGTACGGAAGCTTGGCGACTGTTCGCAAAAACTATGGAAAATTCGCAAAGCGTTTTATGGGTTATTTCTGTATTGCTGCAAAAGTGCTTCAATCTGTAACTGTATACTTTCCGGAAATGTGACCGCGATATTTCCTGAAATCCGAATCTGAAAATCAAGATCCCGGTAGGTTCCTTTATGGGCATGGTTATGCCGTGTGCAGCTTCGGGTCAGCGGTGCAATGGAGATTTTTACCTGCGCCCGCTTTTGCTCCAGCAGAGGAATCAAAACATAATACAGCCTGTCATCTGTAAAAGAGACATAACCGGCCGCTTGTTGTCTGCCTGTCTGCAGAAACAGGCGGTGCTTTTTTATGCCGGAAGGGTATAAAAGCATGCCGGATCGCAACGCTGCTGTGGAGCCGGTGGTTTCCAGCATGGCAGGAACGGTATATACAGTACCGGTGTCTGTTTCAGAAGATGAGGAGGATAAAAGCCTGGCCAGCGTGCCAGAAAGATCGATAAACTGCTGGGCCAGAAGATAACTTAATTCTGCCTGTATTGCTAGCCGCTTCTGTGGGGTAAAATCTCGCTGCATCTGTTGATCCAGCTGTGAAAGAATCCGGTCACTGCAGCCAAACATACTTTTTAAAAACAGCGGAAAATCTTCTTCCGGTGTCCAGAGATACTTACCCGAAGCAATGACAAATGTACCGAGCTTTGTGCCGTCGCTATCTTCCGCATAATGATAGATGTCACGGTCTGTGTAGGCTGTCGGATTTTCCGGGGCCGACCAGACGGTTCGGGATGAATTTCCGCAGGCATGACGCTTTTTAGTTCTTGCGGATCCGGTACTAGCCTGTCCGCTCGTGCGGGCGGCAGATTGTCTGTCAGCACTGTTTTTTGTATTTTTATATAAGAGCGCATAAGCTTCGTTCAGTTCCTGAATCGTGTATGGATACGCAGCTGTTTCGAAGGCATCTGTATCCGGATGGATCCGATGCAGGAGCTGGTGATAAATTTTCTTGATCTGTGACCGGTCGGCTGTGACAGGCAGACCGAGGATGCGGTAGGCGATTTCTGGGGTCATGGTATTCTCTTTCAAATTCATTCTTAAACATATGTGGAAAGCTTTTTTTATTATATCAACATATAAGGAAATATAAAGTACTAATGGCAGAAGAAAAAGATTTGAACATTGATAAAAATATGGAATATACATGGAAATAGTTATGTTCATGTTGTATAATGTATGAAATGGTGTACTACTTGTTATAAAAAAGATCACGAAGGAGAAAGTTGGAGATGAAGAAGACGAAAAAAATACTGTTGTTTTTTTGCTTGATTTTTGCATTTTGCATGTGCGATGCATCTGCTGTTCTGGCAAAAGATGCACAAACTGCTACCGTCCAGAATATACAGATATCCCATGAAAAGGAAATTGTTTCTAACGGAACAATGATTACAGTAAGTTGTGAGATATATGCCAATTATCCCATTGATTATGTATCGGCATATTTTGGGGTACATTCTGGAGAGCACTACATAAAATCCGAAAGAGTTGATCTGAATTACGATAGTAACTTAAAAAAATATGTAGGATATCTGAAAATTAATGCAGCAGAAATGTATGAAGGCTATTATGAATTGGATAATGATATAGGTGTTGAATTAGATAATACATTTATTTATGCAAATAATAAAGATGGCAAGACACATTACTTCAGATATAGTGATACATGCTTGAAAAAAGGACATACATGGAAGGCTGGAGATGTAGTTAAAGAAAGTACATGTACTGAACAAGGAACTCAAGTTTACAAATGTGCAGTTTGTGCATTAGAAAGAAATGAAATCTTAAAGAAACTTGATCACAGACCATATACAATTGAAGGTGAACCTGCATCTTGTGAATACGATGGTTACACTGAAAAAGTTGTTTGTGATGACTGTGGTACAGTACTTAAGGCATCGGTTGTCATTCCTGCAACAGGACATCGTCATACGCAGGTATTAAATAAAAAAGAAGCAACAGCTGTTGAAGGTGGATATACTGGAGATGTATATTGTACGGATTGTGAATCATATGTAAGCTATGGTGAATATACAGATGCACTTCCGGCAACCGGAAAACTCTCTATTACAGACATTGTATTGAAAAAAGGAAAATCATGGAATGTCAGGGTAAGTGATTTGGCAGCGGGAGATTCGGTTGCATTCTGGATTTCCAGCAATTCTAAAGTTGTGACGGTGAACCAGAGCGGAAAAGTAAGGGCTAAGAAGAAAGGAACAGCTAGGATTGCAGCTGTCCTGGAAAGTGGTGAATGGCTCATAGCAAAAGTTAAGGTACAGAATGGTGCGGTTAAAACATCTAAGGTGAAGGTTAATACGCGTAAACTTACATTAAATGTCGGGCAAAAATATCAATTGCTTGCTGAAAGATATCCATTAACATCATCACAGAAAATCACATATAGTTCTGCTAAAAAGAAAATTGCAACGGTTAATAAAAATGGATGGGTTCAAGCAAAGAAAAAAGGAAAGACAACAATAAGCGTTAAGTCCGGAAGCAAAAAAGTTAAAGTTCAAGTAGTAGTTAGATAGTATAATAGAGACAGGATTTGAAGATACGTTTTCAAATCCTGTTTTTGCTTGAGAATGAGTAGTTGCAAATACAAAGGATATCTGCTACGATGCAAAAGAAAACAAACTGTGCAATACCTTCACAGTTACGGAAAATATACGAAAGACATACGGGTGACAGCATGAGTATAGCAGAAGAATTACAGAAAAAAGTAGTACAGGGATACAAAATCACGAAGGAAAAGGCCCTGATGCTTGCAGAGCAGCCATTAGAGGAACTGTGCACGGCGGCGGATGAGATCCGGAAAGCCTTTGGCGGGGATGATTTTGATCTGTGCGCCGTAGTCAGCGTGAAGGGCGGGCAGTGTTCGGAAAACTGCCGGTTCTGTGCACAGTCGACCTGTGCAAAAGTTCCGGTGGAACATCATGCGATGATGGAACCGGAGGCTTTGATCGAACATGCCAGACAGAGCAGTAAAAAGGGCATCCGTCACTATTGCCTGGTCTCCAATGGAAAACGTGTCAGTGACAGAGATATTGAAAAAATATATGATGGTATCAAAGCTGTCAGCGATGAGCAGCAGCTGATCGTCTGTACCTCGTTTGGACTGTTGCAGGAACATCAGCTTCGCAGACTGAAAGAAGCGGGAGTGAAGCGAATCCATAATAATCTGGAAACATCCCGGAGATATTTTCCTACATTGTGTACCAGTCATACTTACGATGAAAAGATTGCAACGATCCGTGCAGCACGGAAGGTGGGACTTGAGGTTTGTAGCGGTGGTATTTTCGGTGTCGGGGAAACGATGGAAGACCGTATTGATATGGCACTGACGTTAAGAGACCTGGATGTACAGTCTGTGCCCATCAATATGCTGGATCCGGTTCCGGGAACTCCGACGGGAAAATATCCGGTGCTGACAAAGGAGGAGGTGCGCCGGATCGTAGCTATTTACAGATTCCTGTTGCCAAAGCAATATATCCGCCTGGCAGCGGGCCGTGACTATCTTTCTGACAGTGGATTTTCCTGCTTTTCTTCCGGCGCCAACGCTGCGATTACAGGGGATATGCTTACGGTAAAGGGAATTTCCGTTGAAGAGGATATACAGAAAATTCATGAGATGGGGTATGTATTCTGAAAAATACAGGAAAGTGAACTCATTGGGAAAAGTCAAGAGTAAATGCGAAAAAAATTAAATAAATTTTATTAGGCCCCCA
>JAHZHB010000051.1:6793-7430 GCA_019420465.1 Lachnospiraceae bacterium | reverse complement strand
GATGCAAATCCAGCTCAGGTCGCCTCAACATCCGCCCTGTAAGCGGATGTTGCCCCTGCTTTTCCTGCTGCCGGACACATAGACCCAGTCAGCCCGAACGTCCGGGATATGAATCACGGCCATACCCTGCACTTTCCCGCTTCCCCGGATTGCCTGAACGATAATATAGCAACGATATGAAAGAAAATAGAAAGTGTTCTTATACAGGTGCGGTCACATTATAAAAAAGGAAAATATGGAAGGTTCATGTCTGTTACTGTGTATTGCCATGGCAAAGGGATGATAAAAGAAAAAATCCTGTGTTCATTGACTGGTTGAACCTCTGTTGGGCGGTTTCGAAAAGAGTAATATGATGTGTTTACTGTATAGGGAGTAAGATATCTCTTCATCTGATGTCAATGGTATCGGAAAATGGAAAATCATGAGAATCCGGTGTCAAATTCCATGATGGGAAGAGAAAAAGACACCGGAAATCACGAAACCGAGGGAATCCGGTGTCAAACTCCATAATGGGAAGAGAAAAAGACACCGGAAATCACGAAACCGAGGGAATCCGGTGTCGAATTACGTGATGAGAAGATGAAAAGACACCGGAAATCACGAAACCGAGGGAATCCGGTGTCGAATTACGTGATGA
>JAHZHB010000051.1:0-6693 GCA_019420465.1 Lachnospiraceae bacterium | reverse complement strand
GAAGATGAAAAGACACCGGAAATCACGAAACCGAGGGAATCCGGTGTCGAACTACGTGATGAGAAGATGAAAAGACACCAGAAATTGCAAAAGCGAGCAAATCCGGTGTCGAATCATATGATGGGAAGGGTAAAAGACACCGGAAATCACGAAACCAATGGAATCCGGTGTCAAATTCCATGATGGAAAGAGAAAAAGTCCCCGGAGAACAGAAAAAAGAGTGAATTCGGTGTCGAATTACATGATGGGAAGAGAAAAAGACACCGGAAATTACGAAACCAAGCGAATCCGATGTCAAAGGTATGAAAGCGCAGGTTATAATGTCAAAAATCTTTCCAACGTGTCTAGGCAAGCAAAGACAACAGCACCTCAATCCCTCCGGAGATCACCATGACGAGTATTGGATTCAGCTTACCTTTTCGCAGCAGAATCAGGGAAAAGATAAAGATCCCCACAAGCTGCCAGTCTGTGCTGTGAAGAAACGTCTGCAGGGAAGCCACAGGGATTTCTCCGGCCCAGAAGGCGGTGACGAGGATACTCACGCCGGCAGCGGCGATCATGGCGATTACGGCCGGGCGCAGGACGGCAAGGATGCCCTGCAGAAGGCTCATGCTGCGATAGCGCAGATAAAGTCTGGCCAGTAGGGTGACAAGAATGCACGAAGGCAGAATACATCCGGCGGTAGCGGCAAAAGCACCGGGAAGTCCGGCGATGCGGATGCCGACGAAGGTGGCGGAATTGATGGCGATGGGCCCGGGTGTCATCTGGGAGATTGTCACAAGATCCGTAAATTCTCCGGGTGTCAGCCAGCCATGCAGGGAAACGACCTGCTGTTGTATCAGCGGCATAGCCGCATAGCCGCCGCCAAAGCTGAATGCACCGATCTGTAGGAAGCTGAAAAATAACTGCAGGTAGATCATCTAATGGCCTCCTTTCTCTCTGAGCAGAGTAAGAAGGAGTCCGAGAATAAGACAGCACAGCACGATCACCACCGCACTGACCTGAAAACAGTAGTTGGCGATAAAGGCCACAATCATCAGAACGACGGCAGCAAACTGTTTTTGCTTCACAATGCCCGAGGCCATCTCAAAGACCACATCCACGATCACCGCACCGACACCGGCCTGCATTCCTTTTAGCATCCAGTTGATCACAGTAAGTGAACGAAATGCCGTATAGCAGGCAGAAATCGCAGACAGAATGAGAAACGGCGGGATAACGGTAGCCAGCACCGCCGTCAGTACACCCAAAAGACCGGCCAGCTTATAGCCGATCACAATCGCGCCGTTGACAGCGATCGCTCCCGGAGAAGACTGCGCGATCGCGATCAGATCAAGCATTTCCGGTTCATCGATCCAGTGGTATTTATCCACAAATTTTTTCTTCATTAAGGTTACGATCACATAGCCGCCTCCGAAGGTAAAGGCGCTCAGATACAGTGTGGAAAAGAAGAGACTTCGCAGGATATGTGTACGCGAAGGGGTTGCCTGTGTATGCATAGATATATACTCCAGAAATTTAATAGTATTGTCACAATTTACTATACAGCTAAGAGGCATAAATGAAAATATGCAACTGTACTAAAAAAATCTGTGTAGCCAGCACGCATATAAACATATAATCAGAAGTTTGTTCTGCCTTTGCAAAGCAGAGGCCTGCCTGAACATTTGCTGTACGGATATATAAGAACATGATTCAGCGGGTGTTTTCTACAGGGAAGTGTAATCCAAGTAAATTGCTATGAAAAACAGGAATAGCTCCCTGATAATATTGACAAACGAAAACGATACTGTGTAAGATATATGACAGAGTTTTACTTGCTGTTCACTCAGTAGATGAATACTTGCTTTCTGACCAATATGAGCCATGATATCCGTACACCGATGAATATTCTGTCCAATGCGGTCAAATATACGCCGCAGGAGGGGCATATCCGTCTGGAAATTCATGAAACGCAGAGAGTGGGAGGCATTCTGCTGTTCTGACGGATATACAGATGCCGGTTATGGACGGCTATGAAGCAACCAGACAGATCAGAAGCAGCACACATCCCTGCGCAGCCACTATTCCGATCATCGCTATGACGGCCAATGCCTTTCAGGAGGACATCGAGCGCAGCCGGCAGGCGAGCATGGATGCCCATATATCAAAACCGCTGGATATGAAGGATCTTCGGGTAGCTGTTGCCGCATGCGGCAACACTTTCCGGAAGGAGGATGTGAAATAAGCGCAGACATATCTTTACAGCAGGAAAAAAGTTCGAAAATCGGCTCTTGTCATATATATGTACAAAATAAGGGGGTTTCCGCATGAGGTATAGCGGGAACTCCCTTAATTTTTGATAAAGTGCTCTGCTGCAACAAGACAACGTCTGCCCTACTGCAGTGTCTGCAGCGCTTTTTTAAATTCACTTCTGAACAGAAATGTCGTGAATGTCACGGCAAAGAAATCCGCTACCGGCTCTGCCATATAGACAGCACTGGTTGGATTGCCCGTAAAGATATGCGGGAGAATAAAGATCAGTGGCAGCAGCAGTACGAATTTACGCATCACAGCCACGATGATCGAGGCTTTGGCACATCCGATCGAGGTAAACGTCATCTGGCAGGCAATTTGGATACCGAACAGAAGAATGCAGGCCAGATAGATCCGAAGCGCATGTGCGGTAAAGGTCAGAAGCTCGGCTTCGTTCGTAAAGATCGAAGCGAAAGCCCCCGGAAACAGCATGATCAGTGCCCACATCACCGTAGAATATCCCAGACTTACCTTCAACAGAAGCTTAAATGTAGCTTTCACACGATCCACATGCTTTGCACCGAAATTATAGCTTAAGATCGGCTGTGCACCCTGTCCGAGACCCTGCAGCGGCAGCATCGCAAACTGCATGGCGCTGGTCAGGATCGTCATGGCACCCACGGCGATATCGCCGCCATACTTTAACAGCGAAGAGTTAAAGCAGACGGAGATGATGCTTTCGCTCGCCTGCATGATAAACATGGAGAGTCCAAGTGCCAGACAGGGCAGGATAACAGGTGCGGAAAGTCTCAGATTGCACCGGCGGATCTTTAAGAACGTTGTGTTTCCTGTCAGAAAATGCAGTACCCAGATACAGGAAAGTGCCTGTGAGATGATCGTGGCCAGTGCGGCACCCTTTACACCCAGTCCAAAGCCGAAGATAAAGATCGGGTCAAGAATGATATTGGAAACAGCACCGATCAGCACGGACAGCATACTGACTTTTGCAAATCCCTGTGTCGAGATAAAAGCATTCATACCCAGCGTCATCTGCACAAAGATCGTACCAAGCGCATAGATATTCATGTAATCTACGCTGTAGGAAATCGTATTTTCACTGGCACCAAAGGCCAGAAGCAGCGTACGGCTGAACAGAAGCAGACATACGGTCAGAAGGACAGAGACGATGATCTGCATCGTAAAGCAGTTGCCAAGCGTCTTTTCCGCAGCGTCATGCTCCCCTTTTCCCATAAAAATAGAAGCCCGTGGCGCACCTCCATTGCCGACAAGAGCGGCAAAAGCCGAGATGATCATGATCAGTGGCATACAGACACCGACACCGGTCAGCGCCATAGCACCGCTTCCGGGAATGTGACCGATATAGATACGGTCTACGATATTGTAAAGCATATTGATGATCTGGGCAGTGACCGTGGGCAGCGACAGGCGAAACAGCAGCTTTCCAAGTGGTTCAGTTGCGAGAAAGTCTTTATCTTCTGTCTGCATTATAGCGTATCCTCCTCTTCCATGGCTTTTTGTGTGTTTTTTGCTATGCGTTCGCAAAAGGATGTATAGACCTGTATTTCTTCTTCTGTAAATCCCAAAAACAGCCTGTCGCGGAAAGAAAGAAGCATCTGGTCTATTTCTTCGGTTACTGGCTGTGCTGCAGGAAGCAGCGACAAATGGATTTTCCTGCGATTGGCTGTATCGGGGGTTCGCTGTAAAAACTGCCGTGAGCAGAGACTGTCTACCGCCTGTGAGACATTGCCTTTGGAAAGCATACGTAGCTCGACAATGTCTGTGGCGGTATCCTTTTCGGGATTATTATGAAGAAAGCATAAGACGGTGCCTTCCAACAGTGACAGTTGATAGGTTTCACATATTTTTTTGATAATGTGTTCATGCAGCTTGGTGATCCGACGGAACTGCATCAGATGTTCAGTTGTATTCAAAATATCAGACTCCTTTAGGATGATAATGGATATGGCAGAGATCTGTCATATAAAAGTTCTAAATAGAACAATAAGAAGTATACGCTAAATACAGAAAAAGTCAAGATAAAAATCAAGATAAAAAGAAGATAACAGAGGTTTAAACTACGCCGGTTTGCAAAGAGCTGTAAGGTTTTTGTTTTAGAATATTTTGTATTTTCTGTTGACAATAGACTGTTATAGGCGTATATATAACATATAAACAGTTGAGGCGATTTTAAAGTGAGGGTAAAGGAATGAAAATACTGCAGAACACAGGCGTGCCAATCTATCAGCAAATCGCTGACAGCTTTCGTACAGATATTCTGGAGGGAAAATTTGCACAGGGACAATATCTGCCATCGATCCGGGGGCTGGCAAAGGAGCTGAAGATCAGCGTGATCACAACCATGAAGGCCTATGAACAGCTGGCCGAAGAGGGGCTGGTTACGGCTGTACAGGGAAAAGGCTATTATGTCAATGCACAGGATACCCAGATGCTGAAGGAACAGCATCTGAGAAAAGTGGAGAATGCACTTCTGGAAGCTATCCAGTCTGCAAGAATCGCAGGACTGGATGAAGAGGAACTTGTAGATACACTTCGTACACTGATCAGACTGGAGGATGAGCATGATGGAAAATAGGTATGTGATCACAGGCAGAAATATAGAGAAAACTTTTGATAAGTTCAGACTGGATATTCCAGAGCTTCAGATTCCCAAAGGCTTTGCCACAGCACTGATCGGTGAGAACGGTGCCGGAAAGACAACGCTTCTGGAGATACTGGCAGGTATCCGGCTGGATTATAAGGGTGAGCTGACGTTCTTTGGCAGCTACAGCGACAGAGACCGGGAAAAAGATCCGACTGTAAAGGAACGGATCGGCTACACGGGCACAACAGGGTACTACCTGCCACAGTGGACGCTGGGACAGATCAGAAAGATCCAGTCCACGCTGTTTGCGGGATTTGATGCAGACCGTTACGATACACTCTGCGGGGATATGGCGCTGTATACGAAAGGTATCCTGGAGAGAAACAAGAAAGTGAGTACACTTTCCGACGGCAGCCGGACGAAACTGATGCTGGCCGGTGTGTTTGCCAGAAAGACGGATCTTCTGCTGCTGGACGAACCGGCATCTCCGCTCGATCCGCTGATGCGTGAAAAGCTCTGCATGATGATCCGGGATTACCTGAATGAGGATGAAGGAGAAAAATCTGTTGTCTTTTCCACCCACAATATCGCAGATATGGAAAATGTGACAGACTACGTTATCATCGTCGAACACGGACAGATCGTGGAGCAGGGCTTTGTCGAAGATCTGAAAGAGAAATACATAGCTGTTACCGGGGAGCTTTCTGCGAAAACAGCTGCTGAAGCGGTCATGTACAGTATGGAAAGCAGCAGTATGGGCTTTGAAGGGATCATCCTGGCCGATGATGCGGAAAAACTGGCCGGTCTGGATGTTGCATTACAGACGCCGACACTGTCCCAGATCGTTGTGGCTGTGATGAAACAGCACAGCGAATTAAGACAGGAGGCATAAAGCAGATGAAAAGAAAGACCAATATTTACGGCATCCTGTATTCGGAGCTGTACAGCCTTTGCCTGTTTCTTCTGGTGCCGGTATTTCTGTATCTTGTGGATATGCTGTTTGCTCTTCTTATTGCAGGAGACCGCAGGCTGAGTCTGGTGGAACTCTGGTGTCTGTTCGGCCTGCTGGGAGATTATATGGTGTTTAATGATCTGTTCCACCGCTGCAAAAAGGGTGCTATGCCGGTCTGTGGACTCTTACAGTCCTCATATTCCGGGAAAAAGCTGCTGTTAAAAGGCATTCTGGCGGATGCACTCCGGCGCTTTTTACAGCTGGTCGTACTGACAGTGATCGCACTGTGGCTGAACAGATACACGGCTGTGTACAGCGGGGAGACTGCCTTTACAGCCAAAACCGCAGTGATTCTTGTACTGGCTGTGTACCTTGGAAACACCCTGTTTTTAAATGTTTTGCGTTATATACATACCTTTGGCATATACTGGATTGGTGCGATTCTCTGCAGTACCATATGGGAACTTTTGATGGCTCTTGTCTTTGCCTGGCTGGATATTTATCTGGAATATATGGCCGGAACAGGTGTCGTACTTCTGGTTCTGGGAATTCTGGCAACGGCCATATCCTGCTGGCATATGTCCCGCCGGTATGATGCATATTTCGGGAAAGGAGAGAAATAAAATGGATAAGACGAAAAACAATGGTTTCTTTGCGCTGTTTGCTTTGTCAAGATTCAGCTCGGGTGTAAAAACAAATCTGTTACTGGGTCTCTGCCTGTTCACCTTTGGCACCTGTCTGGAAATTGCCACCCGGGGCAGAAACGTGGTGTGCGGTTTCTTCCTGACAATGATCTTTTTTGTCCTCGGGCAGCAGCTGGTCACCCTGGATACCTCCACCCTGGTGCAGTCCTCCACCTACAGGAAAAAACTGCAGCTTTACT
>JAHZHB010000005.1 GCA_019420465.1 Lachnospiraceae bacterium | reverse complement strand
CTTGGTCTGGAACTGCAGGATACAACGATCGCTCAGCTTGGTCGTGCTAAATCTGTCAAAGTACAGGAAGAGAACACAGTCATTGTTGACGGTGAGGGTGACAAGGCTGCTATCAGTGCACGTATCGCACAGCTGAAGAGCCAGATCGAAGAGACAACATCTACATTTGACCGCGAGAAACTGCAGGAGAGACTGGCTAAACTGGCTGGTGGTGTAGCTGTGATCCGTGTTGGTGCTGCTACTGAGACAGAGATGAAAGAGGCTAAGCTTCGTATGGAAGATGCTCTGAATGCTACAAGAGCAGCTGTTGAAGAAGGTATCGTACAGGGTGGTGGATCCGCATACATCCGTGCTTCCAAGAAGGTTGCCGAGCTGGTTAACGGTCTGGAAGGTGATGAGAAGACAGGTGCACGTATCATCCTGAAAGCTCTGGAAGCTCCGCTGTATCATATCGCCAACAATGCAGGTCTGGAAGGATCTGTCATCATCAATAAGGTAAGAGAATCCGAGGATGGTGTCGGATTTGATGCATACAAAGAAGAGTATGTCAACATGGTTGAAGAGGGTATCCTGGATCCGGCAAAGGTTACCAGAAGCGCTCTGCAGAATGCAACCAGCGTTGCAGCTACTCTGCTGACAACAGAATCTGTCGTTTCTACGATCAAAGAGCCGGCTCCGGCTATGCCGGCAGCTAACCCGGGTATGGGCGGCATGATGTAATAACTGCATAAATAAGATTTTTCAGGGTGTCCGGTTTCGGGCACCCTGATTTTTACCAGTGTGTGTCATAAATTACATATATAATGAATCATAAGCTGTGCAGATGAGTGTCAGAATATTTTATGGAAATGAATAGAAAAACCAGAAAAAAGTACGAAAAAGGGTGTGTTTTGCCAATTGACAGTACAGGATAGATTTGTTAAACTATGGAACAAATCAGGCAACTGAATACAAAGAAGAGGAGGAGGCAAATATGGGTCAGATTATTGGCGAAGGTATTACTTTTGATGATGTGCTCTTAGTACCGCAGTATTCTGAAGTAACACCGAATATGGTCGATATGTCAACACATTTGACAAAGAAGATCAAGTTAAATATCCCGATGATGAGTGCCGGTATGGACACTGTTACAGAGCATCGCATGGCGATCGCGATGGCCAGACAGGGCGGTATCGGTATCATCCACAAAAATATGTCCATCGAAGCACAGGCAGAAGAGGTGGACAAGGTTAAACGTTCAGAGAATGGTGTTATTACAGATCCATTCTATCTGTCTCCTGAAAATACACTGGAAGATGCCAACAATCTGATGGCAAAGTTCCGTATTTCCGGCGTACCGATCACAGAGGGCAAAAAGCTGGTAGGTATCATTACCAACCGTGATCTGAAATTCGAATCCGATTTTACCAAAAAGATCAAAGAGAGCATGACCAGTGAAAATCTGATCACAGCTCAGGAAGGTATCACTCTCGAAGAAGCCAAGGCAATCCTTGCCAAAGCAAGAAAAGAGAAACTTCCGATCGTTGACAAAGACTTTAATCTGAAGGGTCTGATCACGATCAAGGATATCGAAAAGCAGATCAAATATCCGCTGTCTGCCAAGGACGAGCATGGCCGTCTGCTGTGTGGTGCGGCTGTTGGTATCACGGCCAATGTACTGGAGCGTGTGGAAGCTCTGGTCAAGGCTCATGTGGATGTGATCGTTATCGATTCCGCGCATGGTCATTCTGCCAATATTTTCAAGACACTGCGTCTTATTAAAGAACATTATCCGGATCTGCAGGTTATCGCAGGTAATGTGGCTACAGGTGCTGCTACGAGAGATCTGATCGAGGCCGGTGCAGATGCTGTCAAGGTAGGTATCGGACCGGGATCTATCTGTACGACACGTGTGGTAGCCGGTATCGGTGTACCGCAGGTCACAGCGATCATGGACTGCTATGCTGTAGCCAAAGAGTATGGTGTGCCAATCATCGCTGATGGTGGTATCAAGTATTCCGGTGATATGACAAAGGCCATCGCAGCAGGCGGCAGTGTCTGCATGATGGGCAGCATGTTTGCCGGATGTGACGAGAGCCCGGGAGATTTCGAGCTGTTCCAGGGACGTAAATACAAGGTTTACCGTGGTATGGGTTCCATCGCTGCTATGGAAAACGGCAGCAAGGACCGCTATTTCCAGACGGGTGCCAAGAAGCTGGTTCCGGAGGGTGTTGAGGGCCGTGTGGCTTACAAGGGACACCTGGAGGATACGGTATTCCAGTTGATCGGTGGTCTTCGTTCCGGTATGGGTTACTGTGGTGCAAAGGATATCGAGACTTTGAAGGAGACAGGTAAGTTTGTCAAGATTTCTGCAGCTTCTCTGAAGGAATCCCATCCGCATGATATCCATATTACGAAAGAGGCGCCGAACTACAGTGTTGAGCAGCCGTAAGATGAGGTAGATTTGAAAGGACTGTTGTACGGAGTGTATGACAGTCCTTTTTTAAAAGACGAAAAGACTTATGTGAGAAAATGACAGAAAACAGAGATAAAAGAACAAAGAGAAGCGGTACGGGACAGCTGACAGCCAGAAGAAGAAATTCGCGACGCAGGCGGCGCCGCAGGAGACAGGAAAGGATACAAAAAATACTGCTTCGGGTGCTTCCTGTGGTGATCATCTTGCTGGCGCTGGTGCTGCTTGGTTCGTTATGGAAATCAAAGAAACATGCACTGCCGGCAGAGAGCGTGACTGAGAACGCGACAGAGGACGGGATCGACTGGTACGGCGCGCCCGAGATCGATGCGCAGCTTCTGACGGTGAATCCGAATTCGCGTCCGGGGATCGCCCTGAAAGAGGTCAAAGGCATCGTGGTGCATTACACGGCGAATCCGGGCAGCTCGGCACAGGCCAACCGGAATTATTTTGAAGGCTTAAAGGACAGTGGCGACCGCAAGGTGAGCAGCCATTTTGTGATCGGGCTCGACGGGGAGATCATCCAGTGCATTCCGACAAAGGAGATTGCCTATGCGTCGAACGACAGAAACAGTGATACCCTGTCGATCGAATGCTGTCATAAGGATGACACGGGAGCGTTTACGAAAGCTACGTATGATTCGCTGGTGCAGCTGACAGCGTGGCTCTGCAAACGTTTTTCGCTGGATGGCACGGATGTGATCCGGCATTATGATGTGACGGGAAAGGACTGTCCGCGGTATTATGTGGCACATGAGGATGAATGGAAGCAGTTTCAGCAGGATGTGGAGACAAAGAAGGAAGAACTGATACAGCAGGAAGCAGAGCAGAAATAGATTCTGTATACAGGTGGGGAAAACAGGAAAAAGGACACAGATCTGCGAAATGCACAATGGATAAAAGGGGTCGAATGGAAAATCTTGATGAAAAACTGGTTGAAAAGCGAAAAAAAGTGTTGTAGTATACAGATAACAGCTGTATGACTGGCGGAAGCAGAGATAAACTGCAGGGGAGTACAGCAATGTAGTATATGCCGACCGCCTGGGCAGCCCCTGGGGCTGACCAGGCGGTTTTTTATATATCGGTATATAAAAGGTTTCGTAACTGTTCAGTACCTTCACAGTTACGATGCAAAATCTATTCCAGATCGGCTTCGCCGATGAGATTTTGCATTGTTGAATCATTTTCTTACGGTCTCAGCAGTAGATGCTTCGACCTGTACGGAATAGTTACAAGGTTTCTTTTGTTACCAGTGTATTGTATAGGAGGAATGACAATGCAGAACGTATCTTTGGCAACAGAATTAAACACCAACAGCTATCCGGGCCGTGGTATCGTGATCGGCCGCTCGGAGGATGGCAAGTACGCTGTGACGGCTTATTTCATCATGGGCAGAAGTGTCAACAGCCGTAACCGTGTCTTTGTTGAGGACGGTGAGGGACTGCGCACACAGGCACATGACCCGTCAAAGCTCAGCGATCCGAGCCTGATCATTTACGCGCCGGTACGCGTACTGGGCAACAGTACGATCGTAACCAACGGCGACCAGACAGATACCGTTTATGATCTGATGAAAGAGGGAAAGACGTTTGAAGAATCCCTTCGTACGAGAGAGTTTGAGCCGGATGCGCCGAACTACACGCCGCGTATTTCCGGTATTATGAATGTGGAAAACGGACAGTATGATTTTGCCATGTCCATTTTAAAGAGTGAGGACGGCGATCCGGATTACTGTATCCGCAATACCTTTGCCTACCCGAACTGCCCGGCAGGCGAGGGACGTTTCATCCATACCTATATGAGTGATGGCGATCCGTTGCCGAGCTTTGAGGGAGAACCGACCAAGGTAGACATCAAGGGTGACATCGATGCGTTTACTGATCTGGTATGGACAAATTTAAACGAGGACAATAAAGTTTCCCTGTTTGTACGTTTCATCGACATTGCAACAGGAAAATATGAGACACGTATCGTAAACAAGAATAAATAAGTATACAGGCATAAGGCGGTGCCGGATATAAAAGCATTGTCCACTGTATGGAGTACTTTCAAATCAGATAAAAAGAGGTAATGAAGATGAAAGAATTAGCATTAAAATATGGCTGCAACCCGAACCAGAAACCGTCCCGTATTTTCGTGGAAAACGGAGAGCTTCCGATCACAGTATTAAACGGTAAGCCGGGCTATATCAACTTTATGGATGCATTAAACGGCTGGCAGCTTGTCAGTGAGTTAAAACAGGCGACAGGTCTTCCGGCAGCTACATCTTTTAAACATGTATCTCCGGCAGGTGCTGCTGTGGGACTGAAGCTGAACGAAGTGGAAAGAAAGATCTACTGGGTAGACGATATGGGAGATCTGTCCCCGCTGGCCAGTGCCTATGCAAGAGCCCGTGGTGCGGACCGTATGTCTTCTTTTGGAGATTTTATCTCACTGTCGGATGTCTGCGATGTGGATACAGCCAGACTGATCAAGAGAGAGGTTTCCGATGGTGTGATCGCACCGGGATATGAGCCGGAGGCTCTGGAGATCCTTAAGGCAAAGAAAAAAGGTAATTACAATGTGATCCAGATCGATCCGTCCTACAAGCCGGAGCCGATCGAGCACAAGCAGGTGTTTGGTATTACGTTTGAGCAGGGCAGAAATGAGATGCCGATCGACGAAAAGTTCCTTGGAAAGATCGTTACAGAGAAGACAGAGATCTCCGAGGATGCCAAACGTGACCTGATCATCGCGATGATCACACTGAAATATACACAGTCCAATTCCGTATGCTATGTCAAGGGCGGACAGGCGATCGGTATCGGTGCCGGACAGCAGTCCCGTATCCACTGTACACGTCTGGCCGGTCAGAAAGCGGACAACTGGCTGCTTCGTCAGTGCCCGAAGGTCTTAAATCTGCCGTTTAAAGAGGGTGTGGCAAGACCGAACCGTGACAATGCGATCGATGTATATATGAGTGAGGATTATATGGATGTGCTGGCTGACGGTGAGTGGGAGAAGGTATTCTCTGAGAAGCCGGAGCCGCTGACACGTGAGGAGAAGAGAGAATGGCTGAACCAGATGGATGGGGTCGCTCTCGGATCGGATGCGTTCTTCCCGTTTGATGATAATGTGGAGAGAGCGCACAGAAGTGGTGTGAAGTATATTGCGCAGCCGGGTGGATCGATCAGGGATGATCTGGTGA
>JAHZHB010000050.1:7421-7813 GCA_019420465.1 Lachnospiraceae bacterium | reverse complement strand
ATCACAGGACCGAAGATCATCACAGAGGACACCAAGAAAGCCATGAAGAAGATCCTGTCCGATATCCAGGATGGTACCTTCGCAAAAGACTTCCTTCTGGATATGTCCGATGCAGGTGCTCAGGTTCACTTCAAAGCTATGCGTAAGCTGGCTTCCGAGCATCCGTCAGAGAAGGTCGGCGAGGAGATCCGCAAGCTGTACAGCTGGAACGGTGAAGACAAGCTGATCAACAACTAATCCGGTTTTTCGTGAATTTTTTCATAAAACCTTTTTTCGGGGAGAGGGCAGAGATGTAAAAGTCTCTGTCCTTTCTTTTTTTTGTCCCTGAATAAATACCAAATGAATAAGAAAGTATCGCATGTTACTATTGATGGGGGGGGGTTTTGGGAGTA
>JAHZHB010000050.1:0-7411 GCA_019420465.1 Lachnospiraceae bacterium | reverse complement strand
ATATAACTGTGAATTTTGTTACTAATCTTTGACTAACGTGAGGCTATATAAATGTACATCATAGACTTCCATTCCCACATACTCCCCGGCATAGACGACGGGGCGAAGAACGCGGAGACATCGCTTGCGATGCTTTCGATGGCCGCCGCACAGCATGTGGATGTGATGATCGCCACACCTCATTTTTACGCATCCCACGACCGAATCGAACGTTTCCTCGAAAAGAGAAAAGTTGCTTGGCAAAAGCTACAGAACGCTGTAGCTGAGACGGAGACAGCGGATGCATATCCGAAGCTCTACACCGGCGCCGAAGTCGCTTTTTTCGACGGCATCAGCCGGGCTGACGATATCCGAAAGCTTACCATCGCAGGGACCAATATCCTCCTTCTGGAGATGCCCTTTGTGCCCTGGACTGCGAAACAGGTCGATGAAGTCGATACCCTGATGCGGGAGAGAGGCTTTCAGGTCATGATCGCCCATCTCGAGCGATTCCTGTGGATGCCGGGGAATAAAAAGCAGATCGACAGACTGCTTGCCCTGCCGGTCATCGTACAGATCAATGCCGAGGCCTTTGACGGCTTTTTGCATACCCGCACGCTGGTCAAACTTTTCAAAGAACATAAAGCCCATGTCCTTGGCAGTGACTGCCACGGCGCCCATCACCGGATCCCGAATCTGGCTGACGGCCGTGCGCTGATCGAAAAAAAGGCAGGACGTGACATCCTTGACCGGATCGATACAGACGGTGAACGCCTGCTGGCCGGTATCTTACAGTAAGGGAGAATACATATGACAAAGAAAACAGCTCTGATCATCAGCGGTATCCTGTTTGTCGTGCTCGTTGGCCTTTTAGCCCTCGAAGTACTGCACCCGACAGGCGGCGCTGCTTTTTTAGGCAGTCTGTTCCATTAAGGCAGACCGGTGAAAGGATATCATGCAAAATAAAAGATATAATCACGATAAAAAAACACTGTTAAAGCGATGCCTGATCGGCTGTGTGGCCCTTGTCGCCACTATGGGCGCTATGACAGCGGCCTTACGTGCCGCGGACAGTAAAAAGACCGTCACTGCCATAGAGACCACCACGACAGATACGATCACCTATAACGGTGTCACCTACGCCCCGAAGGGCAATCTCGAGACTTATCTGCTGGCCGGTATCGATTCCCCGGGCAAGGTCGAGCCAATCGAAAGCTACGACGGCACAGGCCAGTGCGACACCCTGATGGTCGTCGTCCGGGATCGCAGCACAGAGACCTGCAAGGTGCTCACCATCGACCGAAACACCATGTGTGACGTAAAGAGTCTTGAAAACGACGGCACCTACATCGATACCTCCAGGGTACAGATCTCCCTCGCACATGCGATGAGCCTCGACCATCAGAAACGCGCGGACAATACCGTCGATGCTGTATCGAACCTTCTCGGCGGCCACAGGATCGACGGCTACGCTATGGTCAATATGGGCGCGATCCAGACCGTTAACGACATGGTCGGCGGCGTCACCGTGACCGTGGAGGACGAGTTTTTGGGCAGCGATACGCTGAAAAAAGGTGAGACCGTGACACTGATGGGTGCTGACGCCGAAACCTTTGTCCATGACAGAAAGACGGTTGGAGATGGCCTGAATGATAACCGTATGCACAGACAACAGGTCTATGAAGAAGCTTTTATGAAAGTGTTCCGTTCGAAATGCAGTGAGGATCAGACTTTTCCATTAGATGTCTATGAAGCTATATCTGATTATATGACCACAAATATCAGTGCAAAAAAATTTACCCGGTTGGCGTTACTTTTTTCAGATGACAGTAAAGAAGAAAAATTGACAATTGAAGGCCAGGAAGGATTCGATGAGGATGGCTGGCAAACTTTTACACCAGATCAGGACAGCTTGGAAAAAGTGATTTTAGAACTGTTTTATAAAGAGGTATAAAATGAGTACAAATGTAAAAAAAGCAAGTATGATGCAAAATGTTCAGGAAGATCAGGAAGATGTTATTGATCTGTTGGATATGGCGTATTCGTTGATTGACAAATGGTATTATCTTCTGCTTAGCCTGTTGGCAGGAGCTGTACTTTTTAATGCGTGGGCTTTTTTTGGTATCGAACCCACCTATGAATCAACGTCAAAATTATATGTGGCTTCTGTATCCAATGATGCGGTTGTTAATTTGAGCGATTTGAATCTAGGTACATCTTTGACGAAAGACTATGAACAGCTGATGCTCAGTTATCCGGTTTTAAATCAGGTTATTGACAAGCTTTCTCTTGATACGACATCTGATGAACTGGCAAATCTCTATACTTTGTCTAACCCAAGCGATACACGTATCCTTGAGATTAAAGCAACATCCACTGATCCACAGCTGGCTGTTCAGCTTGCCGATACCATGGCGGAAGTGGCAGTGGATTATTTGCCGGAAACCATGAATACTATGGCTCCTAATATTGCTCAGCATGCTAAAATAGCGGAACATAAGGCTAATCCAAGTTATTCAAAATACACGCTTATGGGGGCACTTTTGGGATTGCTTTTGTGCGCCGGAATATTTATTGCCGGTTATCTTCTGGATGATACCGTACATACTGCTGAAGATATGGAAAAATATTTTGGTATCGTACCGCTGACCACAATCCCGGACAGCGATGAAGTTATTGACCATGAAGACGATGAAGAATACAGCAGAAAGAGAGGTGGCAAGCAATGAAAGCCTTAACGATCACTCTTCCCGAGCTTCCATATGCCGTAGAAGAAGCCATGAACCGTCTGCGTATCAATATCAAATTCTGCGGAAAAGACACCAGAAAGATCCTTCTGACCAGCTGTCAGCCAAACGAGGGCAAAAGCACAGTATCCGCCTACCTGTGGAAGATGCTGGCCGAGGCCGGTTTTCCGACCGTACTCGTTGACGTGGATCTCAGAAAATCCGTCATGAAAAAGCGTTTTCAGATGGAAATAAACGAAGACACCAAAGGACTCAACCACTACCTGTCCGGTATGGCAGAGTATGAGGATGTGGTCTATCAGACCAATATAGAGAATGGGTACCTCGTACCCTGTACACAGCTGCTCGAAAGCCCTTCGGCCCTTTTGGAGGATCAGCGTTTCTCCAAAATGCTCGACCGTCTGGCCGGAGAGTACCGTTTCGTCATCATCGATTCACCGCCGCTTGGCAGCGTATCCGATGGTGCGCTCGTAGCCTCGATGTGTGATGGTGCTGTACTGATCGTACGTGCCGGTACCACACCAAAGGCTCTGATCCGCCAGTCTCTGCACGAGATCGAGCAGGCCGGCTGCAAGCTGCTCGGTACCGTCCTTAACCGTGCCGAAGTCAAGAGCAGAGCCTACGGCAAATACTATGGCAAATACAGCTACGGTTACGGCTATGGCTATGGCTATGAAAAAGACGGCAAAAAGCAGCACGGAGATAAAAAGTAAATTTCCACCGGGGCAGAAGAAAAGCCCCACTGATCTTTGAATAAGCGGGTGAACGTGGGTAAGTCGTTTATTAAATAAAGCAACATTTTGAAACGAAGGAGTAAGGTCCAATGAAAACATTAAAGAAGGCCATGCTTATCATGCTTGCAATGATGATGCTGATGAGCACAGCTGTATTCGCAGCTGACTCACCGGTGAAATCTTCTTTCAATGCCAATCTGAAGAAGACATCCGTTGTATACAATGGTAAGAAGCAGCAGCCGAAGGTCATCGTAACAGATGAAAACGGCAAGACGATCGCTGCAAAGTATTACAAAGTGTCTGTAAAGAAATGTAAGAACGCAGGTTCTTACACAGTTACCGTTTCCGGTAAAGGCAAATACGCTGGATACCAGGAAAAGCTGACTTACAAGATCAATAAGAAAGCTCAGACTGTAAAAGTATCCAAATCCAGCTACACTGTAAAGGCTAACAAAGTAAAGAAGAAAGCTCAGTCTATGAAGCTGAAAGTTACAAAGAAAGCCGGTACAGTTAAGTACACAACCAACAGCAACAAGATCAAAGTCAAAAAAGGCAAGATCGTAGTAGCTAAGGGCACAAAAGCCGGTATCTACAAAGTTACTGTTAAGGTTAAATCCACAAACTACAAGACAGTTACAAAGTATGTCAAAGTAACTGTTAAGTAATTATAGTAGGATGAGTAAAAAACTTCCTGACCACGCAGGAAGTTTTTTTATTGTAAAGCATATCATCAATAATTTGTCCAGTGGACCAGCTTTGATTAGAAAAGAGTTTTATTGGCAGTCTTTCCTAATAGGTTAAAATAATAAATAAACTAAAGTGAAAACAAAAATTCATTGCAATATACCCAAAAACCATTTAAAATAGTACGCAAATACGAGTTTACTACGCTAATGCAAAAAAGAGGAGACTTACTATTATGGAGATTTTGTATAAGAGCACGAGAGGTAATGGCGAGACGGTGACAGCTTCCCAGGCGATTTTAAAGGGTCTGGCAGACGATGGTGGTCTGTTTGTGCCGACACAGGTGCCGCAGCTTGATGTGCCAATGGAAAAGCTGGCCCAGATGAGCTATCAGGAGGTGGCTTATGAGGTTATGAGCCGTTTCTTCAGTGACTTTAACGAGGAAGAGTTAAAGCACTGTATCGAAGCTGCCTACGATTCCAAGTTTGATACAAAGGAGATCGCGCCGATCCGTGAGGCTGATGGTGTATATTATCTGGAGCTGTTCCACGGAGCTACGATCGCTTTTAAGGATATGGCACTTTCCATTCTGCCACATCTGATGACTACTTCTGCGAGAAAAAATCACATTAAAAATGATATCGTTATCCTGACCGCGACTTCAGGTGATACAGGTAAGGCTGCTCTGGCAGGTTTTGCCGATGTTCCGGGAACAAAGATCATCGTTTTTTATCCGAAGGACGGTGTCAGTCCGGTCCAGAAGGCCCAGATGGTGACGCAGCGAGGAGCCAATACACATGTCGTAGCGATCAAAGGAAACTTTGATGATGCCCAGACTGGCGTAAAGAAGATGTTTAATGACAAAGCGCTGGCAGCGGAGCTTGCAGAGGCCGGTTACCAGTTTTCTTCCGCAAACTCGATCAATATCGGCCGTCTGTTCCCACAGGTTGCCTACTATGTATATGCGTACGCACAGTTGGTTAAAAAGGGTGTGATCAAAGCCGGTGAGCCGATGCGTGTTGTCGTTCCGACAGGTAACTTTGGTAATATTCTGGCTGCTTATTATGCGAAAAAGATGGGAACACCGATTGAAAAGCTGATCTGTGCTTCCAATGAGAATAAAGTGCTTTACGATTTCTTTGAGACAGGCACATACGACAGAAAGCGTGATTTTATCCTGACAACGTCTCCGTCTATGGATATTCTGATCTCCAGCAATCTGGAACGTCTGATCTATCTGATCGGCGGTTCTGACGAAGCCCTGAACCGTAAGCTGATGCAGGATCTGGCCACAGAGGGGGCTTATACGATCACACCTGAGATGAAAGAAAAGCTGGCTGATTTTGTCGGTGGCTTTGCCACAGAGGCTGAGGTGGCTGAGACGATCCATGATCTGTACAAGGATACAGGATATGTGATCGATACCCATACGGCTGTAGCAGCTACAGTCTGCAAAGCGTACAATGAACAGCGTAAGGATGGTGTGGCTACGCTGATCGCTTCCACAGCCAGTCCGTATAAGTTTGCAAGAAGCGTTATGGATGCCATCGATAAGAAATATGACAGCATGACAGATTTTGAACTGATCGATGAGCTGTCCGCTATTTCAAAGACAAAGATTCCGCAGGCAATCGAAGATATCCGCAGTGCTGCGGTGCTTCATAAGACAGTCTGCGAGGTAGACGGTATGGAAGCTGCTGTTAAAGCGTTTTTACAGGTCTGATGCATTTGCTTTGCGTCAAAAGCAAACATATGCGGACATATCTTTCTGGTATATAATATGAATTGGAAAACATTATTATCGACAAAACGCGCCGGTGTTTATCCGGCGCGTGATACAATAGCTGTCAGCGGCTGTTCCAAAAGTGAAAGAGCCGCTGCCGGTTTGTATGACAAAAACGAAGCTGCCCCGGGCAGCTTTTGCAGGTTAAAGGGAAATATCGATCTGCGCAGTGAGTTTGAAAAGGATTATCACCGGATCATCGGCAGTGCATCGTTTCGGCGTTTGCAGGACAAGACGCAGGTATTTCCACTGGACAAAAGTGATTTTATCCGGACACGGCTGACACATTCGCTGGAGGTGTCTTCTCTGGCTAAGTCGCTGGGACAGAATATTGCAGAATATATCCTGCAGGAGGATATGGATCCGAATTTTACATATCCTATGAAGGATGATCTCTGTAATATTCTTCTGTGTGCCGGTCTGATCCATGATATCGGGAATCCACCGTTTGGGCACTTTGGTGAGGATTCGATCCGGGAATGGTTTTCGCTGCATCTGGGGGAGTATTCTTTTAAGGGCAGGCCGGTAACAGAAATCCTGAATGAACAGATGCTGAAGGATTTTTATCTGTTCGAAGGTAATGCACAGGCGCTCCGCGTAGTAAGCCGTCTGCATTTTCTGACCGGAGAGCATGGCATGAATCTGACTTACGGGCTTCTGGCTACGATTCTCAAATATCCGACAACCTCACGGGATGCGGATGCCAAAAGCGAAAATACCGCCAGAAAAAAGGTGGGTGTCTTTGCCAGTGAAGAGGCATTGTACCGGGATATTGCCCAGGAGACCGGTATGGGTGATAGCAGACATCCGCTGTCCTTTATTCTCGAGGCGGCAGATGATATAGCCTATCTGACAGCGGATATTGAGGATGCATATAAAAAGGGCTGTATCAGCTTTGATATTCTGAAACGGGAGCTGCCCCTGGAACTGGCTGGATATGTACAACCGGAAGGTTTTGATGCTGCAGCACTTCTCGATCAGCAGTATGAAAAGGCGCTGCAAAGAGAGGTAAAAGAGCCAAAGCTGTATGCCGTGCAGAACTGGCTGGTAAAGGTGCAGAGCTTTCTGATGTCCTGCGCAACGCGGGGATTTATCGAACATTACCGGGAAATCATGGCAGGAAAGTGGCGAGAGGATATTTTCGCAGGAACAGGAGCGGAGGGGATCCATGCTGCGCTGCATAATATTGCTTTTCGAAACGCTTTTGAGTCTATGCCGATCCTGCGGATCGAGCTTGGTGCCGGAAAGATGATGGATGATATTCTCGAGCGTTTTGTTCCTGCGTTTATCGTATATGATACAGAGGAAAAGATGGGCATGATCGAACACAAGATCACACAGCTGGTTTCAGAAAATTACAAGCAGGTATACCACAGCAGTGCCGAAGGAAAGAGCGAAGTCGAAAAGCTGTATCTACGTCTGCATATCGTGACGGATTATATCAGCGGCATGACCGACAGCTTTGCCCGAGACCTGTACAGAGA
>JAHZHB010000049.1 GCA_019420465.1 Lachnospiraceae bacterium | reverse complement strand
GGAAAAGCGTATGAAACAGTATCCGCATGAGCTGTCCGGTGGTATGCGCCAGCGTGTTATGATTGCCATGGGTCTGATCTGTCATCCGCAGCTTCTGATCGCAGATGAGCCCACCACAGCCCTGGACGTTACGATCCAGGCACAGATCCTTGAAGTTATGAAGAATATCCAGAAAAAGAACCATATGGGTATTATCTTCATTACACATAATCTGGGTGTCGTTGCCGAGATCTGTGATAAGGTCTCCGTTATGTACGCCGGCAAGATGGTTGAGCAGGGTCCGGTAGACGATATTTTCTATAAGCCTGGACATCCCTACACGATGGGACTTCTCCGTTCTATGCCGCGTGTCGATGCCGAGAGCTATGAGCGTCTGATCCCGATCGAGGGTACACCGGTCGATATGCTGAATCCGCCGGAGGGCTGCCCGTTCGCACCGCGCTGCGAGCATGCCATGAAGATCTGCCTGCAGAAGATGCCGCCGTATGTGGAGCTTGGTGATGACCACCGTGCCGCATGCTGGCTGAGAGTGCAGGAGCAGTTAAAGAAACAAAAAGAAACGGAGGGACAGGACAATGAGTAATGCAAAAAAAGACGATATCCTTGTTTCCGTTGAACATCTGAAAAAATATTTCCCGGTCAAAGGCTTAAAAGGACCGGGCGTGCAGGCGGTTGAGGATATTTCGATGTTTATCCGCCGCGGCGAGACGTTAGGTCTTGTCGGTGAGTCCGGCTGTGGTAAGACCACACTTGGCCGTACGATCCTGCAGCTGCACGAGCCGACTTCCGGTAAGATCATCTATGACGGTGAGCCGATCTTCGAGGGAGAAAATCCATGGGAGCTGCAGGCTGACGGTACACTCAAAGCTGTCAGGGTGCCGAAGCCGAAAAAAGTAAATATGCTGCCGTACAGAAGAAAGATGCAGATCATTTTCCAGGACCCGTCAGCCAGCCTTGACCCGCGTATGACGGTTGGTGAGATCATCGGTGAGGCACTGGATATCCACAAGCTGTTCCCGAACAAAAAGGACAGAAGTGACCGCATCAAGGAGCTTCTCGGTCAGGTAGGCTTAAATACAGAGCATGCCAACCGTTATCCACATGAGTTTTCCGGCGGACAGCAGCAGCGTGTCGGTATTGCCAGAGCTCTGGCAGTCAATCCGGAGTTTATCGTCTGTGACGAGCCGATCTCCGCTCTGGACGTATCGATCCAGTCACAGGTTGTCAATATGCTCGAGGACATGCAGGAAGAGCTGGGACTGACCTATCTGTTCATCGCGCATGACCTGTCTGTTGTACGTCATATCTCCAACCGTATCGGTGTTATGTACCTCGGTACGATGGTAGAGCTGGCAGAAAGCTATGAGCTGAACAGACATCCGATCCATCCGTACACAAAGACGCTGCTTTCCGCAGTGCCGGTGCCGGATCCGCAGCTGAGCCGTTCCAGACAGCGTATCGTCCTGGAGGGCGATATCCCGTCTCCGATGAACCCGCCGAAGGGCTGCCGTTTCCATACGCGCTGTCCGTATGCGACAGACAAGTGCCGCGAGGTGGTTCCGCAGTTCAAGGAATATGAGCCGGAGCACTGGGCAGCATGTCATCTGCTCGATGAGTGATGAAAACGCTGAAGTTCACAGCCTTTTTTTGTGAAATACAGCAAAACAGGTACTGTTTAAGAAAAGAAAACAGGCCAGACTGTCAGTAGAGGAGACAGTCAAAGAAAGGGATAATACAGCCACGGGCTGATTATCATAAAAAATTTTCAGGAGGAGAAGAGAAATGAAAATGAAAAAAGTTCTCACACTTGCCCTGGCAACTGCCATGAGTCTTTCTACCCTGGTCGGTTGTGGCAGCAGTTCTTCATCTGCAGCAGCTACTTCCGGTTCCACAACAGACTCCGCAGCTTCTGAGGCGACTTCATCTGCCGCTTCTGAGGCAGGTTCCGCAGTAGAAAGCACAGTTTCCGGCGATGGTTTTAATCTCAGCGTAAACTTTGCGTCTGAGCCACAGACCATGGATCCGGCACTGAACACGACAGTTGACGGTGGCGTTATGGCTCATCATCTGTTCGAGGGTCTGATGAAATGGACAAACTCCGGTAAAGAGATCGACGGTACAAACGGCAAAGCCAGTGCAGCTGAGATCACTTACGGACAGGCAGAGAGCTATGACAAGACAGAGAACGAAGACGGTACAGTAACATATGTATTCCACCTTCGCGACGATATCAAATGGTCTGACGGTAAAGACGTTACAGCAGAAGATTTCGCATATTCCTGGCGTCGTCTGGCTGACCCGAAAACAGCAGCTGACTACAGCTACATGCTTTCTCCGGTCGTTAATGCCGATGAGATCACAGCCGGTGAAAAAGATCCGTCTGAACTGGGCGTTGAAGCTACAGATGACAAGACATTTACTGTAACTCTGAAAAATGAGTGCGCATACTTCGAAGAGCTGTGTGCATTCCCGTCTCTGTTCCCGGTACGTCAGGACATTATCGAAGAGAAGGGTGACCAGTGGACATTCGATGTTGCTTCCTACATCTCCAACGGTGCATACAAGCTGAAAAGCTGGGAGCACAACTCCGCCATCGTTATGGAGAAAAATGAAAACTACTATGATGTAGCTAAGCTGGGACCGGATACCATCACCTTCAAGCTGATGGATGATGAGAACGCTATGCTGTCCGGTTACAATTCCGGCGAGCTGGACTTTATCGAGAGAGTTCCGCAGGCTGAGGTTACCAGCATGATCGCTTCCGGCGACCTGAATATCGTTAACTATCTGGGTACATACTTTGTATGCTTCCAGAACGAAAAAGCTCCGTTCGATGACCCGAGAGTACGTGAAGCCTTCACACTGGCTATCGACCGTACTTACCTGGTAGAGAAAGTTACACAGACAGGTCAGATCGAAGCTGACGGTTATGTACCGAGCGGTGTAAACGATGCTGCAGGTGCGACAGGTGATGACTTCCGTACAGTTGGTGGTTCCTACTACTCTGTAAACGAGGATGATTACCAGGCAAATTGTGACAAGGCAAGAGAGCTTCTGAAAGAGGCTGGTTATGAGAACGGTGAAGGCTTCCCGGTAGTTGAATATCTGTACAATACAGATGACAACCACAAAGCTATCGCTGAGGCTCTGAAATCCATGTGGGAAGAAGAGCTGGGCGTTACTGTAACTCTGAACAACCAGGAGTGGGCTGCATTCGTTCAGACACGTAAAGATGGTGATTACTCCATCGCACGTCACGGCTGGATCGGCGACTACAATGATCCGATGACATTCCTTGATATGTTCAAGACAGGCGGCGGAAACAACGATGCTAAGTACAGCAACAAAGAGTTCGATGAGCTGATCAACAAGGCAAACACAACTGTAGACGTTGCTGAGCGTATGTCCCTGATGCACCAGGCAGAAGACCTGCTGATTGGACAGGATTATGCGGTCGCTCCGCTGTACTTCTATACACAGTACTTCATGCTGAAAGACGATATCAAAGGCATGTACTACACACCGCTTGGATTCTTCTTCTTCGGTTACACACAGAAGGGTTGATGAGCAGATAAAAGCAAAGATTCAGACAAAGGATCTGTGCTGATAAAAAAGATCCGGACAGTCAGAGTGTCATCCCTGGCTGGCCGGATTTTTTCAGAAGAAAGGAAGAAACAGGACATGAAAGCATATGAAAGGCTGATAAACTATGCAAAGGTATGGACAACAAGTGTGGAGGATGCCGAGTGTATCCCGTCTTCCGACAGAGAGCTTGTACTGGCCAGGCAGTTGGTAGAAGAACTGAAAAAACTGGGTATCACAGATGCCTGGATGGATGAGCATGGTTACGTGTACGGCAGCCTTCCGGCAACACAGGGCAAAGAGGATGTACCGGCCATCGCCTTTATTTCCCATATGGATACCGCACCGGATGCTTCCGGTGAAAACGTACAGCCACAGCTGATCCCTGACTATAATGGTGAGAATATTGAGCTGGGTCACAGTGGGAAATATCTGACGCTGGAAGATTTTCCACATTTGGCTTCCTTAAAGGGACGTACACTGATCACAACAGACGGTACGACACTGCTTGGCGCAGATGATAAGGCCGGTATCGCAGAGATCATGACTGTTCTCGAGACACTGCTCACAGACGATATTCCGCACGGAAAGATCTGTGTGGCCTTTACACCGGATGAGGAGATCGGTTCCGGCGCAGAAGAGCTGCAGCTTGGTAAGCTGGGCGCTGTTTACGGCTATACGGTGGATGGTTCCGAAGAAGGCGAGATCCAGTATGAAAACTTCAATGCGGCCAATGCCGTAGTGAAATTTCATGGTAAAAACGTGCATACCGGAAGTGCAAAAAACATCATGATCAATGCCATGCAGCTGGCTGTGGATCTGCACGCAGCGCTTCCAAAAGATAAACGGCCGGAATGCACAGAAGGCTATGAGGGATTTTATCATCTGTACCAGATGAGCGGCAGTGTCGAAGAAGCAGAGCTTCACTATCTGCTTCGTGATTTTACCGATGAAGGACTGGAAGAACAGAAAAATACACTGCAGAAGCTGACAGATGAGATCAATGCACAGTATCCGACAGGCACAGCCGAGCTTACGATCAAAGACTCCTACAGCAATATGAAACAGAAGATCGAGCCGTGCATGCAGCTGATCGACTATGCCGTGAAGGCATGTGAAAAAGCATCTGTGAAACCACTGATCGTGCCGATCCGCGGAGGTACAGACGGTGCCAGATTAAGCTTCAGAGGCCTTCCGTGCCCGAACCTGGGTACCGGCGGTTATGCATTCCACGGCGTGTATGAGCATATTACAGTGGAAGGCATGGATAAGGTCGTGGAGATCCTTCTGGGGATCATTGCACAGTTTTGTGTGTAAAATCCGTTGTACATGATAATTCTGAAAAATGATGAAATCAGTTGACACAAAACGTACAGCACAGGATAATATAGTCGACTAAAGAGCTACAGTAGTACAATGCAAAAGCAAAAAGCACCTGAGCCTGCGGTTTCCGGACGGTAAGCCGCAGATGAGCAGGCGTGAATAAACAAAAAGCAACAGGAGAGACAGATGGCAGCACTGACATACAAGACACTGGCAGAAAGCGTGGCGGATGCCATACGCGGAAAGATCATGGAAAACCGTCTCATACCGGGCGAACGCATCGTGGAACAGGAACTGGCTGATGAATTTCAGACAAGCCGGGGACCGATCCGTGAGGCACTGCGTCAGCTCGAAAGTGAGGGACTGGTCGTGTATGTACGCAATGCCGGCTGTTCTGTAAGAACCCTGTCAGTAAAAGAAACGTATGAGCTGTACATGATGCGGGCCAATTATGAGACACTGGTGGTACGCCTCTTACACGGGCAGATCCCGGCAGAGGTTACGGAGTGCATGCAAAAGGCTCTGGACGACATGCGGGAAAAGGAAAATGCGTATTTCCACCGCCTGCTGTCGATCGACCACAGCTTTCACCTTGCCCTTGTGGAGGCGCTTGACCTGCCACTGCTGAAAAAGGCATGGGCCGAGGTGGACTGTGTGGAGATCCTGACATTCTACACACCGCAGCAGATCGATGTGGACAGGATTTATCAGTCACACAGCGAGATCCTTGCTGCATGCAGAGACGGTGATCAGGAGCGTATCTGTGCAAAGATCATGGGACACTACTGGAAGACGATCGAGCGTCTGATGCGGGAAGAGCAGGTGACGCTTGATGAACTCGGACCCTCATGGGCAGCAATTTAGAAAATTACATACAGTACATAAGACCGGAAACAGCGACTGATCTTCTGAAAAGCAGGGGAACAGGTGCGGTTTCCGGTCTTTTGTTGCCATGTATATCAATGATTGATCCGGTGAACCAATTTTGATTTTCAGATTTATCCATGGGTTGTGCTTGCAACAGTGAAAACTGCATTATATACTGCTGTTAGAGCAAAAAGGAGGGTACGTATGGCCAAAAAAAAGACAACTACAGAAAAGATTGCCCTTCGCGGGCTGATGATCGCAGCGGCCTTTATACTGTCCTGGATAGAGTCTCAGATTCCGGCTTTTTTTGCCGTACCGGGTATCAAACTCGGACTGACCAATCTGGTGGTTTTAGTGGCTTTGTACTGCCTTGGTGAAGCGGATGCTATCTGGATGAATATTTTGCGTATTATTCTTGTGGGATGCACGTTTGGAAACATGTTTTCCCTGATGTACAGTCTGGCTGGCGGTGTCTTAAGCGGACTGACTATGATCATTTTAAAAAGGTTTGGAAAATTTCATATTACGGCAGTAAGCATCGCCGGAGGTGTGATGCACAATGTGGGGCAGATTCTGGTAGCTATGGCGGTTCTGGAAACCAAGAGTATCCTTTACTATCTGCCGGTACTGTGGATCAGTGGTATCGCGGCAGGGCTTGTTGTGGGGCTGATAGGGAAAGAAGTGGTACAGCGGCTGCCCAAAATGCCTGTACTTGAGAGACAACATTCGTATAGTGAGATAAAAAATGAAGGGAATCCGGAGAATGATAAATAGAAAGAAACATACATGCAGAACAGTGCGCAGGCTGCTGGCCGGTCTGACCGTATGTCTTTGTCTGTGTACAGGATGTTCGGTAAAAAACAGTGCAGCTGTACACGGGCAGACGGACAACAGCAGACTGTCTGAAAATAATACAGGGGAACAGCTGCCGCAGGCATCACGTGATATCTTTGCCATGGATACCGTGATGAATGTTACTGCATATGGCGCAGAAGCAGAGTCCGCCGTGTCTGCCGCTGTGGACGAGATCAATCGTCTGGATGCGCTGTTCAGTGTAGGAAACGCAGACAGTGATATTGCCAGACTGAATGCAGAAAAAACGGCCGTAGTATCTGATGAAACTTTTACGCTTGTGGGAAAAAGTCTGGAACTGTACAGGAGTACGGATGGCGCATTTAATATTACGGTCTATCCTCTGATGGAAGCCTGGGGATTTACTACCGGGGAGTATCGTGTGCCGGATAAAGCGGAGCTTGATACCCTTTTACAGACGATGGAGATTGAAGATATACAGTGCAACAGCGAGACAAAGACGATCGCGCTGCCTGCAGATACGCAGATTGATCTCGGAGCAATAGCCAAAGGCTTTACTTCATCCCGACTGATGGAGCTTTTTGCTTCGTACGATGTGACATCAGCACTGGTATCTCTGGGAGGCAATGTACAGGTCTACCGTACGAAGCCGGATGGCTCAGGCTGGCGGGTGGCTGTAGAAGATCCATTTTCCGATAATGAAGGGACATATGCGGGCATCCTGACACTGAAAGATCAGGCTGCGATCACATCCGGTGCATACGAGCGTTACTTTGAACAGGATGGTGTACGCTACCATCACATACTGGATCCATCAACCGGGTATCCGGCAGAAAGCGGTCTGGCGAGCGTAACGATCGTCAGTGCGGACGGTACGCTGGCAGATGCACTGTCAACAGCCTTGTTTGTCATGGGAAAAGAAAACGCGGTAGCCTACTGGCAGGCACATGCAGATGAATTTGATATGGTTCTGATAGAAACTGATGGGACGATAACGATCTCTGAAGGACTAAAGGACAGCTTTTCTTCGGACAGTACATATGAGACAGTAGAAAGAATGGAAAAACAGTGATTCTCGAGGTATTTTCAGTGCACCACCACATCCACATCCTCCGATGCCTTTGCCCCATCCGGTGCCACGATCTCCACGACAACCTTGTTAGGCAGACATACGATAGAGCTGGCCGATGTCCGGATCGCTTTTGTTTTTACGCAGATCTGATCCGGGCAGTCGGCACTTTTCATATAGACAGAGCCGTCCTCGATCACACAGACATTTGTATCCCCGATTGAAATTTCGGCATTTTTATCCAACGGATATTCTCCGTACACAGTCCCATCTACCGTGATCCGTACGATACTTTCTTTATCTGTTGTCTGCGGTCGCAGAAAAAACCATAAAAGCCCACCGGCCGCAAGAAGCAGGATGAGCAGAAATACATCTCTTTTTTTCATACACAGTCTCCTGTTAGATTAGTAAAACCAAGTATAGCACAGAACGGATAAGAAAATAAAGACACAGTTCACAGGGAACTCGCAGACTGCAGCGTATGAGCAAAATAAAACCAGAAGAGACAGCCGGATTTATCTGGATTTTGCCCGTCGCATCTGCTATCATAATACACATAAGAACGTGAGAAAAACAGTGTTTTCATATACTGGAGAAAAGAGGAAGACATCATGTTGGGAATAGGAATTGACACCGGCGGTACCTGTACGGACGCCGTGATCATGGATACGGAGACAAAAAAGATCCTGGGAGCGGGAAAGGCTCTGACAACAAAAGAAAATCTGGAGATCGGTATAGCCAATGCGCTCGATACGCTGCCACAGGATCTGGTCAGACAGGCAGAGAGCCTGTCCCTTTCCACTACGCTGGCAACGAATGCAGCGGTGGAAAACAAGGGGTGTCGTGCAAAGCTTCTGCTGATCGGCTTTGATCCGTCGATCATGGAACATCTGAAGGAGATCTATGCATCCTATGGCTTTCAGGATATGGATCAGTTTATTATCATCGATGCCAAGGTGGAAAAGATCTTTTCGGAACCGTACGATCCGGACTGGGAGGATCTGAAACGACGCCTGCCGGAATACTTCTCCGACTGTGATGCTGTCGGTATCGTACAGAAGCATCCCAGAGCCAACGGCGGTCGTTTTGAACTGACCGCGAGAAAACTTCTCGAGAAAGAGCTGACGATTCCGGTGACGATCGCCTACGATATTTCCGATGAGGTGGATATCTTAAAATCCTGTGCCGGTACGATGCTCAATGCCCGGCTGATCCCGCTGATCTCCGAATTTATGGAGGCGGTGCGCCATGTCATGAAGACAAGAGGTCTCGATATCCCGATCTCCATTGTCCGCAGTGACGGCAGTCTGATGTCGGAGCAGATGGCGAGAGAATGTCCCGTAGAAACGCTGCTCTGCGGTCCGGCGGCCAGCGTGGTCGGCGGCAGTACGATCTCGGAAAAAGAGGATGCCATGATCATCGATATGGGTGGTACGACGACAGATATCGCGATCGTACGCCACGGTGAGCCTGTCATGGCGGATACCGGCATCCATATCGGCCAGTGGAAAACGATGGTCAAGGGTCTGTATGTGGATACGTTCGGTCTGGGCGGTGACAGTGCCGTGCGTTTTAAGGATCATGAGCTGTTTCTGGACACGACCCGTGTCATCCCGATCTCTGTGCTCGCCTCACAGTACGACAGCGTAATTCCGAAGTTGAAGGCTCTGGCTGATGAAAAGCGCTTCCATGCCTGCTGGATTCATGAGTTTTATGTCCTGCAGAAGGATATCAGCGATAAAAACGGGTATACCAAAGAAGAAAAAGCCGTCTGCGAAGCCTTAAAGAACGGTCCGCTGATCACGATGGAGCTGGCCGATCTGTTTGACAAAGATCCGCATTTTCTGCGTCTGGAGCGTCTTGAACAGGATGGCGTGCTGATGAAGAGTGGCCTCACACCGACAGATATGATGGTGATCAAAGGCGATTTTGACCGGTACGATAAAACAGCGGCACTTCTTGCCATGGAGTGCATGCAGGCCAATCTGCGCATGGAGATGGCGGATATTCCGGATGCCGTATATGCGCTGGTCGTAAAGAAAATGTACAAAAACATCGTCCGCATCATGCTTCATCAGGAATACGGCAACCAGAAGAAACTGTTTGCCACAGAAGCGCAGGAAGAACTTTTAGAGCTTCTGTACCGTCAGGCAAAAGAAGCATCGGAGCATAAAGAAGCAGAACGCACACAGGAAGCTGACCTTGGCTTCCGGATCCATGTGCCGTTAGTCGGTGTCGGTGCACCGATCCATATCTTTTTACCAAAGGTCGGAGAGCTTCTCGGTACGACCACAGTGATCCCCGAACATGCCGGAGTGGCCAATGCCCTTGGTTCGGCAGCCAGCCGGATTATTTCCAGAAGCATCGTCCGGGTGAAAGCTGAATACAAGGACGGCTACTGTTACGGGTATTCCGTCTTTGAAAACGGACAGCTGCATATGCTCGATGACTGTAAAGAAGCAGAAGATTTTGGCTGTGAGGTGGCAAAGCGTGCCGCCAGGGAAAAGGCCATGCGTCAGGGCATGAAGACAGAGCCGCAGATCGATGTGAGCCTGCGCAGGATCAAGAGCAGTCCGGATGATTTCGGCGTACTGTTCGAGACGGTGATCACGGCCACAGCCACAGAAAAATAGAGGCATCTGTATCAAAATGTACAGAATTGTATTTTTCGCCGGATGTTGTTGAAAAATGACAGATGGTGTGGTAGAATTTGAAAGATTTGGGATAAATTCAGGAAGGGGCTCTTTTCAGGGCTTTGTGAAGAGTCCCGGAGTTTAACTTTTACTTATTATATGAAAGGATAACGGTGAACAAATGAAAGCTTTTCTTATTCTGGAAGATGGACATGTCTTTACCGGAACCAGTATCGGTTCAAGGAAAGAAATCATCAGCGAGATCGTATTCAATACGTCCATGACAGGTTACCTTGAAGTACTGACCGATCCGTCCTATGCGGGTCAGGCGGTATGTATGACATATCCGCTGATCGGTAACTACGGTATCTGCTATGAGGATCAGGAGTCCTTAAGACCGTGGCCGGATGGCTATATCGTCAGAGAACTCTCCCGTATGCCCAGCAATTTCCGCAGCGAGGATTCTATTCAGAATTTCCTGAAACGCTACGATATTCCGGGTATTGCCGGTATTGATACACGTGCCCTGACAAAGATCCTGCGTGAAAAGGGTACAATGAATGGAATGATCACGACAAATGAGAATTACAATCTGGATGAGATCATGCCGAAGCTGCATGCTTACAGAACAGGTAATGTTGTCGAAAAAGTCACCTGTACAGAAAAGTCCGTATTAAAGGGCGATGGATATAAAGTAGCGCTGATGGATTTCGGTGCCAAGAACAATATTGCAAAGAGTCTTAACAAGAGAGGCTGTGAGGTTACGATCTACCCGGCATACACAAAGGCAGAGGAGATTTTAGCTTCCAATCCGGACGGCATCATGCTGTCAAACGGCCCGGGAGATCCGAAGGACTGCGGACCGATCATCGATGAAATTAAGAAACTTTACGATTCCAATGTTCCGATCTTTGCTATCTGTCTCGGACATCAGCTGATGGCTCTTGCCACAGGCGCAGATACACACAAAATGAAATACGGCCATCGTGGCGGTAACCATCCGGTCAAGGATCTTGCTACCGGTCGTGTTTACATTTCTTCACAGAACCATGGCTATGTGGTTGATACAGATCATCTCGATCCTAAGGTCGCTGTACCGGCATTTGTCAATGTCAATGACGGCACCAATGAGGGTCTTTCCTACGTTGACAAAAATATTTTTACGGTTCAGTTCCATCCGGAAGCCTGCCCGGGACCGCAGGATTCAGGATACCTGTTTGACCGTTTCCTGCAGATGATGGGAGGTACGAAATAATGCCGAAGAATCCAGAAATCAAAAAAGTACTTGTGATCGGTTCCGGACCGATCATCATCGGTCAGGCTGCCGAGTTTGACTATGCCGGTACACAGGCCTGCCGTTCCCTGAAAGAAGAAGGTATCGAGGTTGTTCTGTTAAACTCCAACCCGGCCACCATCATGACCGATAAAGATATCGCTGACCGTGTATACATTGAGCCGCTGACCGTAGAGGTCGTAGAGCAGCTGATCATGAAAGAAAAACCGGACAGCGTACTGCCGACACTTGGCGGTCAGGCCGGTCTGAATCTGGCTATGGAGCTGGAAGAACGCGGTTTCTTAAAAGAGCATAACGTACGCCTGATCGGTACGACATCCCTGACCATCAAAAAGGCAGAGGACCGTCTCGAATTCAAGAGTACGATGGAAAAGATCGGTGAGCCGGTAGCGGCTTCTCTGGTTGTTGAGAGCGTGGAAGACGGTCTGGCTTTTGCTGAAAAGATCGGTTATCCGGTCGTTTTACGTCCGGCCTACACCCTTGGCGGCAGCGGCGGCGGTATCGCCGACAATCCGGTAGAGATGGAAGAGATCCTGCAGAACGGTCTGCGTCTTTCCCGTGTAGGCCAGGTATTGGTGGAGCGCTGCATCGCCGGATGGAAAGAGATCGAGTACGAGGTTATGCGTGACGGCGCAGGCAACTGCATCACCGTTTGTAACATGGAAAATATCGACCCGGTCGGCGTGCACACCGGTGACAGTATCGTAGTAGCACCGTCCCAGACGCTGGGCGATAAAGAGTACCAGATGCTGCGTACTTCCGCATTAAACATCATCAGCGAGCTGGGTATCACCGGTGGCTGTAATGTACAGTATGCTCTGAATCCGGACAGCTTTGAATATTGCGTTATCGAGGTAAATCCCCGTGTCAGCCGTTCTTCCGCACTGGCTTCCAAGGCGACAGGTTATCCGATCGCCAAGGTTGCAGCAAAGATCGCTCTGGGCTATACGCTCGATGAGATCCCGAATGCCATCACTGGCAAGACCTATGCAAGCTTCGAGCCGATGCTTGACTACTGCGTAGTCAAGATCCCGCGTCTGCCGTTTGATAAATTTATCAGTGCCAAACGTACACTGACCACACAGATGAAAGCTACCGGAGAGGTTATGAGTATCTGTACAAACTTCGAGGGCGCACTGATGAAAGCCATCCGTTCCCTGGAGCAGCATGTGGACAGCCTTGTTTCTGATGAATATCTGACACTCTCTTATGATGAGTTAGTAGAAAAATTAAAAGTTGTAGATGATCGCCGGATCTGGGTTATCGCAGAGGCATGCCGTCGTGGCGTTTCCTACGATGTGATCCATGACCTGACCAAGATTGACATCTGGTTCATCGACAAGATTGCCATCCTTGTAGAGATGGAAGGCCGTCTGCGCAGTGAAGCACTGACCGTAGACCTGTTAAAAGAAGCAAAACGTATCGAATTCCCGGATAATGTCATCGCAAGACTGACCGGAAAATCCGAGGAAGAGATCAAACAGATGCGTTACGATAACGGCATTACCGCTGCATTTAAAATGGTTGATACCTGTGCTGCAGAGTTTGCCGCTACCACACCATATTATTATTCCTGCTTTGATGGAGAGAATGAGGCAGAAGAGACCAATTCGAAGAAAAAAGTTCTCGTACTTGGTTCCGGCCCGATTCGTATCGGACAGGGTATCGAGTTTGACTTCTGTTCCGTACATTGTACCTGGGCATTTGCAAAACAGGGATATGAGACCATTATCATCAACAACAACCCGGAGACAGTATCTACCGATTTCGATATTGCGGATAAGCTGTACTTTGAGCCGCTGACACCGGAAGATGTGGAAAACGTTGTAAACATCGAGAAACCGGATGGAGCAGTTGTACAGTTCGGCGGACAGACAGCCATCAAGCTGACAGAAAGCCTGATGAAGATGGGCGTTCCGATCCTTGGAACAAAAGCAGAAGATGTAGATGCGGCAGAAGACCGTGAGCTGTTCGATGAGATCCTGGAGAAGACAGAGATCCCGAGAGCTGCAGGCGATACTGTATACACTGCACAGGAAGCAAAAGCAGCAGCAAATCGCATCGGTTATCCGGTACTGGTTCGTCCTTCCTACGTACTTGGCGGACAGGGCATGCACATTGCGTTCAATGATGATGAGATCGTAGAGTTCATCGACACCATCAATCAGATCGCACAGGATCATCCGATTCTTATCGATAAATACCTCATGGGTAAAGAGATCGAGGTTGATGCGGTATGTGACGGCGAAGATATCCTGATCCCAGGTATCATGGAGCATATCGAGCGTACCGGTGTTCATTCCGGAGACAGTATTTCTGTATATCCGGCACCGACCATCAGCGACCATGTAAAAGAAACGATTGTAGAATATACAAAACGTCTGGCAAGAGCGCTGCACGTTGTAGGTCTGATCAACATTCAGTTCATCGCCATGAACGAAGAAGTATACGTTATCGAGGTAAACCCGCGTTCTTCCAGAACCGTACCTTACATCAGTAAAGTAACAGGCATCCCGATCGTAGATCTGGCTACCCGTGTGATCATCGGAGAAACGATCCGTGGCATGGGCTATGAGCCGGGACTTGCTCCGGAAGCAGATTATATCGCTATCAAAATGCCGGTATTCTCTTTCGAGAAACTGCGTGGAGCAGAGATCAGCCTTGGACCGGAAATGAAATCTACCGGCGAGTGCCTTGGCATCGCTAAAAACTTCAACGAAGCTCTGTACAAAGCATTCCTTGGCGCAGGCATTTCACTGCCGAAGTACAAACAGATGATCATGACTGTAAAAGATGCGGACAAACCGGAAGCAGTTGGCGTTGCAAAACGTTTTGAAGCGCTGGGATACAAGATCTATGCGACCAGAAGCACTGCAAAATATCTGCAGGAGCATGGCGTAAATGCTCTTCGCATCAATAAGATTTCTCAGGAGTCTCCAAACGTTATGGATCTGATCCTCGGTCATAAGATCGACCTTGTCATCGATACACCGACTCAGGGCCGTGACAAGACAAGAGACGGTTTCCTGATCCGTCGAAATGCCATCGAGACAGGCGTACATTGCCTGACATCCATGGATACGGCAAACGCACTTGCACTCAGTCTTGAGACCGCAAGCGACAGCATGACCATGATCGATATCGCGACAGTAAAAAATATCTAAGATTTGTTTAACGATAAACTTTTGGATGGCTGTAAGTCCGAATAAGATGAAAAACAGCTTGTAAACTGAAGAAGCACCTTGTGGAAAAATGGTTCAGAAACCGATTCTCCATAAGGTGCTTCTTTTTTATTGGAAATTTGCCTGAAAGAAATGAAAGACAATATATACAACAATGTGAAGTGGAAACGAAATGTGGGATATTTGCAACAATGTGAAGTGGAAATGAAATGTGGAAAATATACACAACATATGTATGGGATTAGAAGTGTCGGAAATGCAAGAAAATTATGAGAAAAAAGCAAAAACAGAAAAATTTACAGAAATTTTATTTTCTGACAGAAGTACCAAAAATATATTTTGCACATTTCCGTAAGCTGAACTTTTCATAAAAAAAGAAAAAAAATTTTGTGCAAATTGTCAAAAAAATAACAAAAAAGCGGAAGAGATAATGAAAAAAGAATGACATAAAAGTAAGCCGGAAACAAAAAAGATAGTAAATTACGACAAGGTTAGTATTGCAAAACTAAAGGGATTGTGATACAGTATTCACTGCGAGGTAATCAAGAGGTAACCCCTTTTTTATTTTAAAAACTTTGTTAAAAAAATATCAAACGGCCGAAAAAAATTCTTATTTTTTTAAACGTAAGTCCTCTGGAATTCTTGCATTCTCAGACGACGAGTGCTAAAATTATCTTATCTAGCGTAATAAATTATTTTTCTATACTAGAGGGATTATTTTATAATTAAAAGGAGAGAAATGAAATGGCAAAAAAAGTAGTTTTAGCAGGTGCATGCCGTACAGCAATCGGCAAAATGGGCGGACAGTTTGGTAACACACCAGCTGTTGAGTTAGGATCTATCGTTATCAAAGAGGCTCTGAACAGAGCTGGCGTTAAACCGGAGCAGGTTGACGAAGTAATGATGGGTTGTGTAATTCAGGCTTCTCAGGGACAGAACGTTGCACGTCAGGCTTCTATCAAAGCTGGTATCCCGAACGAAGTTCCGGCATTCACATTAAACGTTGTTTGCGGTTCTGGTCTGAAATGCGTAAACGAAGCTGCTAACATGATCATGGCTGGACAGGCTGATATCGTTGTAGCTGGTGGTATGGAGAACATGTCCATGGCTCCTTACGCACTGAAAAAAGCTCGTTTCGGTTACAGAATGAATAATTCTACTATTATCGATACAATGGTAAATGATGCTCTTTGGGATGCATTCAATAACTACCATATGATGATCACAGCAGAAAACATCTGTGATCAGTGGGGACTTACCCGTGAAGAACTTGATGAGTTCGCAGCTAAATCACAGCAGAAAGCTGTAGCAGCTCAGGAAGCTGGATTATTTGATGATGAGATCGTTCCGGTTCCTGTAAAACAGAAAAAAGAAGTTGTTATGATTACAAAAGATGAGGGCCCTCGTGCTGGTACTACACCGGAAACTCTTGCAAAATTAAAATGCTGCTCTGGTAAAGAGGGCGGAATGGTTACAGCTGGTAACGCATCTGGTATCAATGATGGCGCTGCTGCAATCGTTGTAATGAGCGAAGAGAAAGCAAAAGAGCTTGGTGTTAAACCGATGGCTACATTCGTAGCAGGCGCTCTTGGCGGATGCGATCCGAAGATCATGGGTATCGGACCTGTACCGGCTACTAAAAAAGCTATGAAGATCGCTGGTATCGACGATATCAACGCATTCGACGTAATCGAAGCAAACGAAGCTTTCGCTGCTCAGTCTGTAGCTGTTCAGAAAGAGCTTGGATTCAAAGATGAAGTACTCAACCCACACGGTGGCGCTATCGCTCTTGGTCATCCGGTTGGAGCATCAGGATGCCGTATCCTTGTTACTCTGCTTCATGACCTGCAGCAGAACAAAGATGCTAAACTCGGTCTTGCTACACTGTGTATCGGTGGCGGAATGGGTTGTGCTACAATCGTTGAGAAATACTAATTCATCGATAGCAAAGTGATTCGTTGAATCCATCAGGATAGAACAGGCTTATAGAGGAAGGCTAATCTATGTTTTGAAACTGATCGTTTTCTAACAGTCAGGTAAATTCATATTTAGTATACATATTTCATTTTAAGGAGGATAATATCATGAAGGTAGGTATTATTGGAGCCGGTACAATGGGCTCAGGTATTGCGCAGGCATTCGCTCAGACAGAAGGTTATGAAGTTTACTTATGCGATATCAACGACGAGTTCGCTGCAAACGGTAAAAATAAAATCGCGAAAGGTTTTGAAAAACGTATCGCGAAAGGTAAAATGGATCAGGCTAAAGCTGATGCTATCCTTGCTAAAATTACAACTGGTACCAAAGATATCTGTACAGATGCTGATCTGGTAGTAGAAGCAGCACTGGAAGTTATGGATGTTAAAAAACAGACATTCAAAGAGCTTCAGGACATCGTTCCGGCAGAGTGTATCTTTGCTACAAATACTTCTTCTCTTTCAATTACAGAGATTGGAGCAGGACTTGACAGACCGGTTATCGGTATGCATTTCTTCAACCCGGCACCTGTAATGAAACTGATCGAGGTAATCCAGGGAGCAAATACTCCGGATTCACTCAGAGACAGAATCGTTGAGATCTCCAAAGAGATCGGAAAAACACCGGTTCAGGTTAATGAGGCTGCTGGCTTCGTAGTAAACAGAATCCTTGTTCCAATGATCAACGAAGGTATCTGTGTACTGGAAGCAGGCGTTGCAAGCGTAGAAGATATTGATACAGCCATGAAACTTGGAGCAAACCATCCGATGGGACCTCTTCAGTTAGGAGATTACATTGGTCTGGATATTTGTCTGGCTATCATGAATGTTATCTACTCTGAGACTGGCGATCCGAAATATCGTCCGGCACCATTACTTAAGAAAATGGTTCGTGCTGGTCATCTCGGATGCAAGACAGGCAAAGGATTCTACGATTACAGCAAATAATATTTGTTAATTCATTAGTGATGGATAACGCTGAATGGGGCATGTGCATTTCGCTACACATGCCTTATGCGGTATCCGCGCTAATATGAAAAATGGAGGATAAGATATAATGGATTTCACGTTAAGCAAAAAACATGAAATGGCTAGAACTCTTTTCAAAGAGTTCGCAGAAACTGAAGTGAAACCTCTTGCACAGGAGGTTGATGAGGAAGAAAGATTTCCTATGGAAACCGTTGAGAAAATGGCAAAAGCCGGATTCCTTGGTATTCCAATCCCGAAACAGTATGGCGGACAGGGCTGCGATATCCTTACATACGCTATGTGTGTAGAAGAGTTATCAAAAGTTTGCGGCACAACAGGCGTTATCGTTTCCGCACATACTTCTCTTTGCTGTGATCCGATTCTTACATTCGGTACAGAAGAGCAGAAACAGAAATATCTTCCAGACCTTGCAGCTGGTAGAAAACTCGGTGCTTTCGGTCTTACTGAGCCGGGTGCTGGTACAGATGCACAGGGACAGCAGACAAAAGCAGTATTAGATGGAGATGAGTGGGTTCTGAATGGATCTAAATGCTTCATCACAAACGGTAAATATGCAGACGTTTATATCGTTATCGCAGTTACCGGAACCGTTGAAAAACGTGGCAGAAAACAGAAAGAAATCTCTGCTTTCATCGTAGAAAAAGGAACTCCAGGATTCACATTCGGAACAAAAGAGAAAAAAATGGGTATTCGTGGATCAGCTACATATGAGCTTATCTTCCAGGATTGCCGTATCCCGAAAGAGAACCTTCTTGGACAGAAAGGTAAAGGATTCAACATCGCTATGCATACTCTGGATGGCGGACGTATCGGTATCGCTGCTCAGGCACTTGGTCTTGGCGAGGGCGCTCTTGATGCAACAGTTGCATATGTAAAAGAGAGAAAACAGTTCGGCAGAACTATCGGACAGTTCCAGAATACACAGTTCCAGCTTGCTGATATGGCTACTAAGATGCAGGCAGCTCAGCTTCTCGTTTACAGAGCAGCAAAAGCAAAAGATACACAGAAACAGTATGGTTTCGAAGCAGCACAGGCTAAACTGTACGCAGCTGAGGCAGCTATGGAAGTTACTACAAAAGCTGTTCAGTTACACGGTGGTTATGGTTACATCAGAGAGTACGATGTAGAGCGTATGATGCGTGATGCTAAGATCACAGAG
>JAHZHB010000048.1 GCA_019420465.1 Lachnospiraceae bacterium | reverse complement strand
GCTAAAGCGGGCTCGCGCGAAGTCTACGTAAGCATGGGATCTCATTTCTTGCTAAGGGCGCACTTTGATCGTTTGCAGACAGATGTTGCAGTCGCGGCCCCTTCCGGGGCGCTCCGGTTTTTTGGGGGCGGATTTTCTGTTTGGTTGCAAAGACGGGAAAGTTGTTTATAAGTTTGGGATGATGCGGTATACTACTGAGCATAGAGAAGAATACTTTCGGGAGGTAGAGATAGATGGGTCTGAAGAAGAGATGTGAGGTGAATCCGGAGGATTGCTGGAGGCTGGAGGATCTGTATGAGACGGATATGAGCTGGGAGGCGGATGTCCGGAAGGTTGAGCGGGAGATCGAGGAGTTTCGTGGGTTTGCGGGGACGCTGACGGACGGGGCGGATGCGCTTCTTCGGGTGCTTCGGGCGCAGGAGGAGATGGAGAGACGGGTTGAGCGGGTGTATGTGTATGCGAATATGCGCTGGCATGAGGATACGGGAAATGGGAAGTATCAGAAGATGGCGGGGCAAAGTGGCAGGCTGCTCAGCCAGGTGAGTGATGCGCAGGCGTTTCTGGAGCCGGAGATTCTTGCGATGCCGGAGGATGTGCTTTCGGGGTATCTGGCGGTGTGTGAAAAGCTGAAGCTGTATGAGCGGTATTTTTCGGAGATTCGCAGGCAGAGGGAGCATGTACTGTCGGCTGGGATGGAGGCTGTGCTGGCGAAGACGCAGGGAATGGCGGATGCGCCGCAGCAGATTTTTATGAATTTTAACAATGCGGATCTGAAGTTTGGTGAGATCACGGGAGCGGATGGTGAACCGGTGGAGGTGACGCATGGAAGCTATGGTGTGCTGTTAAAGAGTAAGGACAGGATGGTCAGACAGCAGGCCTTTGCGTCGATGTATGTGGCATATGAGAAATATCAGAATACACTGGCGGCGACGATGGATGCGAATGCGGAGCAGGCGCGTTTTTTTGCGGATATCCGGAAATATCCGTCGGCGAGAGCGATGGCAATGGAGGGAGCGCATATTCCGGAGGCGGTGTATGACGGGCTGATCGATGCCGTTCATGAGGGATTTCCTTTGATGTACCGGTATATGGAGCTTCGGAAACAGATTCTTGGCGTGGATGAGCTGCATATGTATGATCTGTATGTACCGCTGACAAATGCACCGGAGAAGAAATATACGTTTGCAGAGGCAAAGGCGATCGTGAAGGAAGCACTCGGGGTGATGGGTGCGGAATATACCGGGCTTTTGCAGAAAGGCTTTGATGAGGGATGGATCGATATCTATGAAAATGAGGGTAAGCGAAGCGGGGCATATTCCTGGGGCTGCTACGATGAGCATCCGTATGTGCTGTTAAATTTCCAGGGATCACTGGCGGATGTGTTTACGCTGGCACATGAGATGGGACATGCGATCCACAGCTATTATTCCCATCAGGATCAGCCGTATATCTATGCGGGCTACCGTATTTTTGTGGCAGAAGTGGCGTCTATCTGCAATGAGATGCTTCTGGTGCAGTATCTGATCGGCAGGGCAGAGGATAGGGAAGAAAAGAAATATCTGATCAATTACCTGTTGGAACAGTTCAGAACGACGCTGTACAGACAGACGATGTTTGCGGAATTTGAGAACATCATCCATCAGAAAAAAGGGCAGGGCCAAACGCTGGCGGCAGAGGATTTGAAACAGATTTATTACGAACTTAATACAAAATATTTCGGACCGGATACCTGTGTGGATCCTGAGATCGCGATGGAGTGGGCACGGATTCCGCATTTTTACACACCGTTTTATGTGTACCAGTATGCGACCGGTTTTGCGGCTGCGCTTTCCATCAGTCACAGGATACTGGCCGGGGAGAAGAATATACTGGAAAATTACCGGAAATTCCTTGGTGGAGGCTGTTCTATGGACTGTATCGACCTGTTGAAACTGTGTGGTGTGGATATGGCAGAGCCGACACCGGTAAGAGAGGCTTTGGGGATTTTTGACAAATATCTGGCAGATTTTGCAGAATTATTCTAAAGGGGAAAAGTAAGAAAACTACAAACTATGGCTTGAAAATGTTCCTTCGTGTGTTACAATATTGTTACGAAAAAATGAAGGTGATAGAATGAACAGTTACGAAGCTATATTTGCACGTAAATCGGTCAGAAAATACCAGATGAAGGAGCTTGCTCCGGATATGCTCGCCAAGGTCGAAGCCTGCTGTGAAAATACGACATCGACCCTGTTTGGTGATATGGAAGTGGAGTATCGTATCTTCAAATACAGCGACCATGTGTTAAAGAACATGAGTCCTTTCCTTGTAAAAGCGCCCTATTATCTGGCTTTATATATCAAACCTCAGCAGAAAGCCGGTATGAATGCCGGGTATATCATGGAGCAGATCTCGCTGTATATGGTCACGCTGGGACTGGGCAGCTGTTTTATCGGTGGCAGAGTCCTCAAAAAGAAGTATCAGATGGTCGAAGACAAGGAGCTGATGCTGATCCTGGCTTTCGGTGAAGCGAAAGAATCCGTAACCAGACGGCCGGTGGATGCAAAGCGACTGCCGCTTTCCGAGCTGTGTGTCTACAAGGAAGTCCCGCGTCAGTGGATGAAACAGCTTCTCGAGGCAGCCCAGATGGCGCCGTCCAGTATGAATTCACAGCCGTGGCGGTTTGTGGTCTATGATAACCGGATCCATATCTTTTCCGTTAAAAAGATCGGTGAGAAGTTTAACCGCCTTGAAGAGGTCAATTTCGGTATCATGTTTGCCAATATGATGACCGTGGCTGAGGAGATCTGGCTGGATGTGGATCTGATCCGTCTGGACAATATCAGCCAGAAGAGTTTTCCGAATACAGAGTATATTTTAAGTGCGATTTTAAAACCGTAAATCGTGCAAATTATTGTGAAAAACAAAAAAATTAAAAAAATAAAAAAAGTTGTTGACAAATCGCCGGACATCCTGTATTATATGTTTTGTTCGAAGCGAACAGCCAACAACATAAGCGCGAGTGGCTCAGTGGTGGAGTATCGCCTTGCCAAGGCGAGGGTCGCGGGTTCGAATCCCGTCTCGCGCTCTAGTAAAGAGGAGTTTCCGTAAGGAAGCTCCTTATTTTTATGCCTGTGGTATTTATGGACAAACTGCTCCGGATTTGCTATAGTAGAACAGTAGAATCTGTGAGAGATTCACAATACATGAGGAGGAAACTATGGGACTTATCCAGGAATTTAAAAAATTTGCTCTCAAAGGCAATGTCGTAGATATGGCAGTCGGCGTGATCATCGGTGGTGCGTTTGGTACGATCGTAAATTCACTGGTAGGAGATATCATGATGCCGCTGTTTGGTATATTGACCGGCGGTACGGATTTCAGCAAGCTGTCGATCAAGCTTGGACCGGATAACTTCTTAAAATATGGAAGCTTTATCCAGAATGTCATTAATTTCCTGATCATCGCAGGCTCCATGTTTGCCATGATCAAGGTGATGAATACCCTGACAGCCAAATTCAAAAAAGAAGAGGAACCAAAGGAAGAAGCACCTGCGGGTCCGACACAGGAAGAGCTTCTGGCAGAGATCAGAGATCTTCTGAAAGAAAAAAATGCATAAAATATAAAGGAGAACTTACATGGATTTTATTTTCAGTTCCGATCTAGACTGGCTGATGGCAGCCATTATGGCCATCGTAGCTGTACTTTTGCTCCTTCCGGCAGGAGAACCGATACTGGACTACCTGACGCCAAAGGACAGTTTTAATAACAAACAGGTATTTAAAGGTGAAAAACGCAAAAAATACAAAATGTCCCTGATTATTTTCTGTGTGATCTTTGCTGTGATCGAAGTGTCTGCAGCACTGATCGTGCCGGTATGGCCAACCTACTCCATGATCTACATCCTGTTTATTCTGGCAGATCTGCTGGCGTTTGGCGCATACGGAAAGAAACTGAACCGTTAAGCTTACGAGGAAAAAGAAATGATAAAAGAGATACAGCAGATGGAAGCAAATTATGACGGTCTGCCGTTGGAAGTCATGACCATTGCACCCGAGACCGGGATAAAGGCCGTTTTGGTGATCCATCACGGTATGTGTGAGCATAAAGAACGCTATGTCTGGTTTATGAAACAGATGGCGCAGCGTGGTATTGCCTGTGTGATCGCTGACATGCGTGGTCACGGTGCCAGTGTCCGGGATGAAAAGGACAGAGGATTTTTTAACGGCACGGATACCAATGGCGTGATCCTTGACCTGCACCAGATCATTTATTATGCCAAAGCACAATACCCCGGACTTCCGGTGATCCTGTTTGGACACAGCATGGGTTCTCTCGTTGTACGTGACTATATCAAGGCCCATGACTTTGGCCTCGCTGCTGTGATCCTCTGTGGTGTACCCTGCAAAAACGCTGCCGCCGGTATGGCTCACGCGATGACTACCTTACTCGATAAAGGTCCGGCAGGCCGCCACCGCAGTGGTCTCCTGTACAAAGCTGTCCTTGGCAGCTACGATAAAGCCTTTAACAAAGAAAGAAAAACCAACGGCTGGCTCACAGTAGACCAGAAAGTCTGTGATCTCTACGAATCCGATACCCTGTGCGGTATCCCCTTCACCGTAGACGGTTATCGCAGCCTTACCGGTCTTCTGAAAGAAGTCTATACTAAGAAAGGGTGGGATGTGACCAATCCTGAACTCCCCATCCTCCTGATCGCCGGTTCCGACGACCCCGTTATCGGTGGTGTCAAAGGCTTCCGCCACACCGTCCATTTCCTGCGTGGTCGCGGCTACTACTATGTCCGCGGTAAACTCTACGTAGGCTACCGCCACGAGATCTTAAATGATTACTGCCGTGACCAGGTAGTTAAAGATATCAGTCTCTGGCTGAAGAAAATGGTCTTTTAAGTCTGGATTGCCAATACAGTGGACGGAAATGACAGAACGCAGGCAGATATGGCCGACTGTGGAAGGGTGTGGGTGGTATATCTGTCTTCAAACGATCAAAGTGCGCTTTTAGATTTGATGAGATCCACGGCTTACGTAATCTTACGCGCGAGCCCGCTTTAGCGAGCG
>JAHZHB010000047.1 GCA_019420465.1 Lachnospiraceae bacterium | reverse complement strand
AAAAATGCACTGGAGCGTATCCTGACAGCGGTAGAGACACTGGACCGTCTGGCTGCCAACGCTTCCGGCGAGCTGACAGAGGAAGAAAAGACAGCTCTGAAAGACATGAAGCAGTTCAGAACCAAGTTTGAAGAGGCTATGGATGATGACCTGAATACGGCAGATGCCATTTCTGCAGTGTTCGAGCTGGTCAAATTTGCCAATACAAAGGCTGATGAGAACAGCTCTAAAGCTTTTGCTGAGACTCTGAAACAGGAGATCGCACAGCTTTGTGGTATTCTTGGCATCAAGACCGAGAAAAAGGAAGATAATCTGGATGCAGAGGTAGAAGCTCTGATCGAACAGCGTCAGGCTGCCAGAAAGGCCAGAGATTTTGCAAAGGCTGATGAGATCCGTGATCAGCTGCTGGCTATGGGCATTCAGCTGAAGGATACCCGCGAGGGCGTACAATGGAAGAAAATTTAACTGTTTTAAAAGCAGCATCTGCACCAGAGGCAGGGGATGTGCGGGAGTATTCCCCACTGACCCTTGCCTATATGGGGGATGCTGTCTATGAGCTTCTGATCCGGACAAAAGTGGTGACCCACGGCAATGCGCCGGTCAACAAGCTCAATAAAAGAGCCAGTCAGCTGGCCAAGGCGGGTGCGCAGTCTGCGATGGCGGAGATTCTGCAGGCGTATTTTACGGATGAGGAACTGGCTGTATACAAAAGAGGGCGTAATGCGCATTCCTACACTAAGGCGAAAAATGCCACGACAGGAGACTATCGCAGAGCGACGGGCTTTGAGGCAGTGTTCGGCTATCTCTATCTGAAGGGTGATATGGCACGGATCTCAGAGCTGTTTGGCACGGCAATGGAAGAGTATCAGAAAAAATAAAGGCGGTTTGATGGAAATGTCTATGATGGAAGAACATAAGAATACAGAAAACCAGATCGAAGGAAGAAACGCAGTCCTTGAAGCCTTCCGGTCCGGTAAGACGATCGACAAGCTGTATGTGCAGAAAGGACTGAAGGATGGTCCGGTGCAGTCTGTACTTCGCGCAGCAAATAAGACAGATACTATGGTAAAAATGGTGGAAAAGGAACGACTGGATCAGATGTCAGAGACAGGACACCATCAGGGCGTGATCGCTGTGGCAGCATCCTATGCCTATGCAGAGGTGGAAGACATTCTGGAAAATGCCCGCAAAAAAGGGGAAGATCCGTTTATCCTGCTGCTGGACGGGATCGAAGATCCGCATAATCTGGGTGCGATCATCCGTACAGCCAATCTGGCCGGTGCGCATGGTGTGATCATACCCAAAAACAGAGCGGCAGGTCTTACAGCAGTTGTTGCAAGAACGTCTGCCGGCGCGCTGAACTATACGCCGGTTGCCAAGGTGACCAATATGAAACAGACGATCGAAAAACTCAAGGAACAGGGACTGTGGTTTGCCTGTGCAGCTATGGATGGTGAAGTGATGTACAGACAGAATTTAAAAGGTCCGCTGGGACTCGTGATCGGAAATGAGGGCAGCGGTGTCAGCCGTCTGGTCCGGGAAGCCTGTGATTTTACGGTTTCTATTCCGATGAAAGGGGATATCGATTCGCTGAATGCATCTGTAGCTGCCGGTGTGCTTGCTTTTGAAGTGGTAAGGCAGCGTGGATGACAGGACCGTCTGCTGTCTGTTTGCTTTCTGAAGTAACAAAAGTATGCTGTAGGAAAATATGGTGAGATATGCAGTACGAGAATTACACAGATGAAGAATTACTGGCCAGACTGAACGAAGATCAGGATTCCGGGATCATAGAATATCTGATGGTGAAATACAAGCCGCTGGTGCTGTCAAAAACGCGTATGCTGTTTCTGTCAGGTGGTGAGCATGACGATCTGATCCAGGAAGGTATGGTGGGCCTGTTTAAGGCGGTAAGAGATTACCGCCCGGAGGCAGCGGCTTCTTTTGCTACTTTTGCGGGACTTTGTGTGGAACGCAATATCTATCAGGCGATAGAAAAGGCGCAGCGCTTTAAAAACCGTCCGCTGAATGAGGCGATGTCCATGAGTGAGATGGAGGATCAGGCTTCACATAAGGATATCCATCTGGATCCGGCCGATATCATGATCGGACAGGAAAGTGCCGGTGTGCTGAGAAAAAGGATCTCCGGTTGCCTGAGCCGCTTTGAAAATCAGGTGCTGGACTATTTCCTGGAGGGCAAGGACTATCGGGAGATCGCAGAGCTGATGGAGCGGACACCAAAGTCGATCGACAATGCCCTGCAGCGGATCCGCGGCAAGGTCCGGCAGCTTCTGGCAAGCGAACAGAAAGGATAATTTTGTGAGTTGTTGGAACTGTTAAAAAAAGTTCAAAAACTTATTGACAAAGGACAGGCTCTTTGCTACAATAACTAAACGTAGCAGGTAATGCTATGAAACTCAATCATAAACGTATATATGCTGCCTTGGCTCAGCTGGTAGAGCGTCGCCTTGGTAAGGCGGAGGTCGGCAGTTCAAATCTGCTAGGCAGCTTTTACTTGTACGTTTTGGTTGAGTTTTTTTGTTGCCATGCATATCAATAACTGGTCCAGTGGACCAATTTTGATTTGCGTTTCTTTTGTTTGCCATGCCATGGAAAACATGCTATACTAGGCGCAGCAGTTTTTTACAGACTGATCGGAGAGAGAAAAGAGCCGCTTTTTGTCTTTACAGAAAGCAGCAGAAGCAAATAGAGGAGGATGTTATGGAGAACGAAACCGTATCCAAGAATTTTATTGAACAGATCATCGAAAAAGATCTGGAAGAGGGTAAATACGAGACCATCTGCACACGATTTCCGCCGGAGCCGAATGGCTATCTGCATATCGGACATGCCAAGTCCATTCTGTTAAATTACGGACTGGCACAGAAGTACCATGGTCGTTTTAATATGCGTTTTGATGATACCAATCCGACAAAGGAAAAGGTAGAGTTTGTTGAGTCGATCAAAAAGGATATCCAGTGGCTGGGCGCTGACTGGGAGGACAGATTATACTTTGCATCAGATTATTTTGATCAGATGTATGAGGCAGCAGTCAAACTGATCAAAAAGGGCAAGGCTTTTGTCTGTGATCTGACTGCAGAGCAGATCCGTGAGTACCGCGGTACGCTTACAGAGCCGGGTAAAAACAGTCCGTACCGTGACCGCAGTGTGGAAGAAAACCTGCAGCTGTTCGAGGAGATGAAAGCCGGCAAATATGCCGATGGTGAAAAGGTTCTGCGTGCAAAGATCGATATGGCTTCTCCGAATATCAATATGCGTGACCCGGTCATCTATCGTGTGGCCCATATGACACATCATCGCACCGGAGATACCTGGTGTATCTATCCGATGTATGATTTTGCCCATCCGATCGAGGATGCGATCGAGGGTGTGACCCATTCTATCTGTACACTGGAGTTTGAGGATCACAGACCGTTATATGAGTGGGTAGTTACAGAACTGGAGTATCCGAGACCGCCAAAGCAGATCGGTAGAAGATGGTGTGGTTGACGGCTGGGATGATCCGCGTCTGGTTTCTATTGCTGCACTTCGCCGGAGAGGTTTTACGCCGGAGTCGATCAAGATGTTTGTGGATCTGTGTGGTGTGTCCAAGGCTAACAGTTCTGTAGACTATGCGATGCTTGAATACTGTATCCGTGAGGATCTGAAGTTAAAGAGACCGCGTATGATGGCTGTGCTGGATCCGTTAAAGGTCGTTATTGACAATTATCCGGAGGGTCAGGTTGAGTATGTCGAAGCTGACAATAATCTGGAAAATGAATCTCTTGGCAAGAGAATGGTGCCGTTTGGCCGTGAGCTTTACATCGAGCGTGAGGATTTCATGGAGATTCCGCCGAAGAAATACAAGAGACTGTATCCGGACAATGAAGTGCGTCTGATGAATGCTTATTTTGTCAAATGTGTTGGTTTTGACAAGGATGAAAATGGTAATATCACGACAGTACACTGTACGTATGATCCGGAAACAAAATGCGGTTCCGGTTTTACAGGCCGTAAGGTTAAGGGCACGATCCACTGGGTATATGCACCGACAGCTGTCAAGGCGGAGGTTCGTCTGTATGAGAATCTGATCGATGAGGAGAAGGGTGTATACAATGAGGATGGCTCGATGAATATCAATCCGAATTCTCTGGAGGTTCGTGAGGCTTATCTGGAGCCGGCTCTCAAAGAGGCAAAGGCGATGGAGAGCTTCCAGTTTGTGAGAAACGGGTATTTCTGTGTGGACAGTAAGGATTCTAAGGAAGGGGCGCCGGTGTTTAACAGGGTTGTTTCTTTGAAGAGTTCGTTTAAGTTACCGAAATAAATGTGATGAGGGACGGACGGGAGCGT
>JAHZHB010000046.1 GCA_019420465.1 Lachnospiraceae bacterium | reverse complement strand
AAAGGTAAAGACGAGTCCTTCTTTTTTCGCAATATCGAAACTGATACGTATCCTGTCATCATCCACATCCATCCCCAAAAGTCCTGCGATCAGCGCACGGTCTGTACCATGTCCCTTGCCTGTCGCCAGAAAGGAGCCATGCAGCAGAAGCTCCGCCTGCACGATACGCTCTGCCATCAGTTTTTTGGCTATACGACCGATACGTACTGCACCGGCTGTATGGGAACTTGACGGACCGACCATGGCCGGACCGATAATATCCAGCATATTCATGTTATTCTCTCCTTATTGTTTCCTGGTATGCTCCTCATAGAAACGAAGAGCCATTTCCTGCAAAAGCTGCCGCTCACACTCTGCCGCAGACATTCCCTGATACACCTCTGTCATCTGGTCTTTTTTCTCCTTGTCGCCGTTGATCTCTTCATATATGGATACCAGCGCTTCGTCAGAATGTCCGGCAAACACCGACTGTCTGCTCCCCGGATAGGATAATATCTCCTGCTCGCTGCAGCCAAGTGTCTCACACAGCGCCTGGATCTGTCCGATCGATGCCCCGTGAAGGCTTCTCGTCCCCTGTTCGTAGGACTGGATCGCGCGCAGGCTTATACCGGAAAGACCGGCCAGCTCTCTCTGGGTAAGCCCCAGCCGCTTTCTCTGCATCTTCAGCCAGTAGGCTTTTTCCCGGACCTCACCATCTGCCATTTAAATACTTCCCCTCTGTTTTTCCTGGGCCAGCCTTCTGGCTTTGGCTTTGCGTACCATGGCTCTTTCATCGCTGGCAAATACAGCCAGACGAATCATCTTTTCTTCGCCTCTGATGCCAAGACTGTTTAGTTTTTTGACTGTTTTTATCAGACCTGTCAGCTTTTTGTATTCTTCCTCAAGCTCCTGCATCGTATAGCGATGTCCTTTTGTATCACCGGTCAGAACGCCAAAAGAAGCCTCTTTGATACGGCCGGTGCCAAACTGTACATACAGCTCATATGCGCCTGCCTCTTCACTTATCCGGCTGATCTCAAAGGGCGTATCCTTTTTGTCTGTGCCGGTAATTTTATAGCCTTCTTTCTGTAAAAGACCTTTAAGCTTTGCCAGACGGCCTTCAAGATCGGAAAATCCTGCTGCCATATTTTCTGCATCATCCAGGATCCATACCGCCTGTAAAGCCTCCTGGCTGTTATCCTTTTCGATCGTATTTCGTCCCACATCCGGGTTTTCCACCGTCATAGCCACCAGTCTGGCTGTCTTGTCGGATATATCCATACCACTGCGCAGGGAAAGCATGGCGATCCGCCCGATCTCTGCATTCTTTTTCATTCTGTCTGTAATATCTGATCTCATAACAGTACCTCCGTTTTCTATACTTTGTACTATAGCACAAAAGAGTTCTCTTTTTCAACGAATCCGACGTGTTAATCGCACATTTGTGTTATTTTATATTTCACACCCTACAATTTGATTATTTTTCGTTTTTATCCTGTTTTTTCCCGGAATCGTGCGGCATCCTGGCATTGAGCACAAAGATCAGGATCATCGCCGAGATATACTGCAGGGTAACCAGAAGGATCGTCATCATCAGCCGTGGCTTGGTTCCTGTTACCGGGGCAAGGAAAAGCACAAGCAGGGTGAGTACAAGTTCTGCAAGTGCCAGAATAAGGATCAGGCGGCCGGAGGATACGAGAAAGCTTCCCGGCAGGGTGCCTGGTTTTGTTTCTGATTTTGTTTCTGTTTTTCTTTTTGTGCCTTTGAACAGCATCAGCATTCCAAGTACCATGCCGATGCAGGGAATCAGACAGCAGATCACGGTAATTGCGATTTTCATAAAGGTTTTCTCCTTTGTTATTTATTTTTCTCTGTCAGTATGACGCGACGGATTTTATCCGTCAAGCCTGTTTTTTATTTTAACATGCAACAAGGGCCTGTGATTTATACACAAGCCCTTGTCGCATTACTTGAAAGGAAAGAGAGAGAAAATTTGTGGCCTGCAGCCACTCTATGTAAATGTAATAATTGTTAGGCGAAGCCGGCAGATGCCTATTGATACAACGTCATCCGCCGTTTTTGCTTCATTTTCAGTACTGCGTTTGTTCTGCAGTTGTTTTTCATTCGATGGTTATACTATACAGGGGATTTGTGTCTTTCATTTGTCCAATTTCTAATGTATTTCTTAAAGACTGGTTAATAGTTTCTTAATATCTTAAAATCTGTCTGTATTTTCTTTGTTTTCTTTTATATGTCTATTTCTGTCGGGCGGTATTTTAATGTACATATGCATATTTCCGAAAGCCTATCATAATAGAGATACTATAAGAATGGAGGTATGGTTTTATGATTTCTTATGATCCTCTTTGGAAAACGATGGAAGAAAAGAATGTCAGCAGCTATATGCTGATTGAAAAATTTGGTTTTTATAAAGCAACGATTCAGAGACTGCGTAAGAATCAGTCGGTGAATGTGCGTACGCTGGATGATCTGTGTCAGGTGCTGGGATGCCGGATTGAGGATATTCTGGAGATCAGACTGGAACCGGAAAAGCCTCTGGAAAGAGCGATTCGCAGGAAGCTGTGATATTTTGATAGACGGACGGACGAAACGAAACCCGGCAGTTGTCCCCCGCTGAAGGATATAAGAAAAGCAAGCGACTTTAGCGAGTAAGTGTCCGAGACTACAGGCTCGGACCGACGGAGCCGGAGCGCAAAAGAGTACATTGTATGGCAAAGCACGGGGCCTTGGCGAAACCGTCCGTCCTAAACCCTGTCAAAAAACAGCTTACTCCGTCTCCTCCGCACAATACATCGCAATCTTCTCACTCGTCACCGGCAACTCCCTGAAATAACCCCCCGTAGCATTATGAATCGCATGCGCCAGAGCCGGTGCCGGCGTATTGATCACAATCTCACCGATCGACTTGACCCCAAACGGCCCCGTCGGCTCAAAACTCGGCCGAAACTCCACATCGATCGTTCCATAATCCATTCTCGTCGGAATCTTGTACTGCATCAGCGAATTATTCCTAAGCTGCCCCTTATCCGAATACTGGATATTCTCAAACAGCGTCATACCGATACCCTGGCCCAGACCGCCTTCCACCTGCACTCTGGCCAGATTTGGATTCACCACCGTACCACAGTCTACAACAGCTGCATAATGCAGGATCTCCACATGCCCTGTTTCCTTATCCAGCTCAATCTCCACAGCGCCGGCCATATACGGCGGCGGTGATACCGGTGAAGTATGGCTCTCCGTCACCTGCAGCGAAAAATCATTAAAGCACTGTGCCTTAAATCCGATATCCTCAATGGTAACTGTATGACCATTTTTTATGTTTTTTGCAACATGACCGTCAAATTCCAGGTCTTCCTCTTCACATTCCAGCATACGACATGCCAGCGTGCGGATGCGCTTTTCCAGCTCTGTGGCCGCTTTCACAACAGCCTGTCCCGTAATATACGTCGTACTTGATGCATAGGAACCGGAATCATACGGCGAAGAATCCGTATCCGCACCCGACACAAAGATCTCATCCGCTGTCACACCAAGACATTCCGCTGCCATCTGTGCCAGGATCGTGTCACAGCCGGTACCCATATCCGCCGCAGCGATCGCCAGACGGTAGCTGCCATCCTCATTGAGCATGATCGTTGCAGAACCCACATCAACATAAGAGATACAGGACCCCTGCATGGCCATGGCGATACCCACAGAGCGCACCTTGCCATTGCCCATATCCCTGCAGGGATATTTGTCTTTCCAGCCGATCATCTCAGCCACACGGCTTAAACATTCATCCAGACGGCAGCTGGCCGCCAGCTCATTGCTGTATGCCGGCATATACATACCCTCACGGACCACATTTTTCAGTCGAAGCTCCACCGGATCCATATGCAGCACATCTGCCATCTCACTGACCAGAGACTCAAGGGCAAAAATACCCTGCGTGGCACCATAGCCACGGTATGCTCCCGCTGCCAGTGTATTTGTATAGACCACATCAAACACATGACGGAAAGCCTGCATATTTGCGGTATACATCGGCAGTGATTTATGTCCCGTCAGGCCTGCTGTTGTCGGTCCATGATCGCCGTAGGCACCGGTATTGGACAGATTATAGATATCAAAAGCCAGCAGACGGCCATCCTTTGTGGCACCAAGTTTCAGCCGGACTTCCATCTCATGACGCGGAGAACCCGCGATCTGGCTCTCATAACGGCTGTAGATCAGTTTGGACGGCTTTTTCGTCATCCAGGTGACAAAAGCCGGATAGATCTCTGCCACTACGGTCTGCTTCGCACCAAAGCCACCGCCGATACGCGGCTTCATCGAACGGATCTTGCTTTTCGGTATGCCAAGGGCATTCGACAGAATCCTGCGGACGTGATACACGATCTGTGTTGAGCTCAAAACAACCAGACGACCATAGGTATCGATATAGCAGGTCGTACGGAATGTCTCCATCATCGCCTGATTGACAGCCGGTACATGGTAGGTATGCTCCAGTACCACATCGCAGTCCGCAAACGCCTTCTCCAGATCACCACCGGCATCCTCCATATGGGCACAGAGGTTTCTCTTATTGTCCGCACCGACCGGATACAGGGATTTCCAGTTATCCTCCGGATGCACCAGTATCTCATTATCCAGCGCCATATGATAATCAAGAACAGCCGGAAGAACTTTATATTTTACCTTGATCATTTTCAGCGCACGATCCACACAGGCTTCATCTTCACCGGCTACGATCGCTACGGCATCGCCGACAAAGCGTACATGCTGATCCAGGATCAGACGGTCATACGGACTCCATTCCGGGTAGGTCTGCCCTGCCTGGGCAAATCGGTTCTTTGGCACATCTTTCCATGTGTATACAGCTTCGATTCCCGGTACCTTCATGGCGATCGCTGTATTGATCTCTTCGATCAGTGCATTGGCATGCGGGCTTCTGAGCACTTTGACGATCAGACATTCCTTCGGCGCCAGATCATCCATATAGACCGGTTTTCCGGTTACCAGCTGCATCGCATCCTTTTTACGGATCGGCTGTCCTACTACTCGCATGCTGCACCTCCTTTTTTCTTATACGCGATAAAATCATGGATACCGCGAAGCTGTCCCTCATAACCGGAACAGCGGCACAGGTTTCCGGCCAGATAGCGCTTGATCTCCTCGTCTGTCGGTTCGGGATTTTCACGGAACAGGGCGATCGCATTCATGATCATGCCGGGATTGCAGAATCCACACTGCTCGGCACCCTGATCGGCAATAAAGCGGCCAAACTCTTCGGCTTCTTTCTGCAGACCCTCCAGCGTCTCTACTTTATGTCCGTCGGCTCTTGCGGCCAGTATGGCACAGGAAAGTACCGGTGTTCCGTCAAGAAATACCGTACAGAGACCGCAATTTGTGGTTTCGCAGCCACATTTTACGCTGTAGCAGCCATGTTCACGGACAAAGGTATACAGGGTCATATCCGGACTGATGTCCGCAGCTATCTTTTTTCCATTTAACAGGATACTTACGATCATTGTCAATCGACCTCCTTTGCTCTGAGTTCAGCAAATGCTCTTTTTAACAGGACTTTTGCCAGATGGCTTCTGTATTCGGCTGAGCCACGCATATTGCTGCCGGTCGGGATTTCTTCTGCGAGGCCAGTGGCCGATGCTTCACTTGCATCTTTTACGGTATACAAAAGGGCTCTTTCCGGTCTTGCACCTATGGCCGCTTTTACTTCGCCATCGATCTTTGACGCAGCTACAGCCAGTACCGGAAAGTCTGTCTTTGTATTTCTGTGTGACAGGTAGGCGTACTGTCCTGTATGTTTCTTTACGATCACATGGACCAGAATGTCATTGTCACGTTTCATTTTTGCGAATTCGGCCAGCGGAACGATACCGCCTTTGTAAAGCTCTACATAAGTATCCAGTACCAGAAAACCGGTCAGTACGTCAGAGAAGCCGAAGCGGCCAAAGAGGGAGCCGCCGATCGTTGCCATATTTCTGAACTGTACGCCGACAATATCTTCGGTACATTTTCTCACCAGTCCATCGCACATGGCATTTAAGCTTTCATGCACCTCCAGCTGTCTTAGGGTGACCATGCAGCCGATCACGAAGGAGTCCTTGGTTTCTTCTATGGTATTCAGACCAAGGCCGGACAGGTCGATGGCTTTCTGGATACTGGCGTCACTCATACGCATCCAGAGCATGCCGCCGAGGATGCGGCTGGTTCGTTTCTGGTTCAGTTCCCAGGCCTGTTCAAGGCTTTCTGCTTTGACAAATTCTTTGATTTTGAGCATTTGTGGGGGCCTCCGTTTGTTTTTATTCTTTTCTTAAACATGGGTATCTATGATTATCATACTGTGATTTTGAAGAAATAGCAAGGTTGGGGATGCGATTTTTGGCGGATTGAAAGACGGACGTTGAGAAATTCCCGGCGGACCCGACCTGTGTGCAGGAGTCTGCGCTCCGGCTCCGTCGGTCCGAGCCTGTAGTCTCGGACTCTTACTCGCTAAAGTCGCTTGACTTCCTGCACACAGGTCGGGTCCGCCGGGAATTTTTCAACTGTATACATGGGGAAGCGGAACATATATGCAAAATATACGTTCCGCTTTCTGTCTGGTCTTTTGTCCGATAGACCAGTTTTCTATATAGTCTGTTTTAACTTATACCTGTACCTCTGTACAAATAGCTAGGCTTCCTTCTCTTTCGGAAGAATGATGTTCAGTACGATAGCTACGATCGCAGCAGGTACGATACCGGAACCGCCGAAGATCAGCTGGATGTACTGGGGAAGTCCGGCAAGGACGCCGCCGTTGGCACCGAGGCCGTAACCGAGGCCGAGGGCTACGGATACGATCGTGATGCTTCTCGGGGTCATCTTCTCTTTTGTGATCAGCTGGATACCGCTGACTACGATAGAGGAAAACATCATAACGGCTGCGCCACCGAGGACGCTCTGCGGCATGATGGAGATCAGTGCTGCCAGTTTCGGGAACAGACCGCACAGTACAAGGAATATGGCACCTGTGGTCAGGGCGAAACGGTTAACGATCTTTGTCATGGTGACCAGACCTACGTTCTGGCTGAAGGATGTGTTCGGCAGGACACCAAACAGGGCTGCCAGGGAAGATCCAAGACCATCACAGATGACACCGCCGGAAAGCTCTGTATCTGTAGCTTCTCTGTCCATACCACCGACCATAACGCCGGAGATATCGCCGACAGTCTCTACTGCAGTAACGATAAACATGATCAGGATCGGCAGGATCGCTCTTAAGTCAAAAACAAGCTTGACCGGCAGGATCTTCGGGATCGCAAACCAGCTGGCGTCTGCCACCTTCTGCCAGTTTAATACCCAGGCCTTGGTATATTCCACACCTTCTGCGTCAATACCTGTGGTAGGTAAAACAGCAGCCATGATCGCAGCTACGATATAGCCGACGATAATGCCGATCAGAATGGAGGATGCACTGGTCATGCCTTTGGTACCGTGTTTTAACGCAATGATAACGATCAGTACGATCGCACCAAGCAGAAGATTTTCAAGAGAACCAAAATCCTTAGCACTGCTGCCGCCGCCAAAGGAATTGACACCGACAGAGATCAGGGACAGACCGATGGACAGTACAACGGCACCGGTAACCACCGGCGGGAAAAATTTACGCAGCGGCTTTAACATCAGGCCAAGTACACCTTCGAACAGGCCGCCGATCAGGGATGCGCCCATGATCGCGCCGTAGGCCAGCACACCACCGCCCATAACAGAGGCTACACTGTTACAGACACCGATAAATCCGGAGCTGGTACCCATGATGATCGGTACTTTACCGCCTACCGGACCTATGGCAAATAACTGGATCAGAGTAACGATACCTGCGATCAGCATGGCGTTCTGTAAAAGTGCCACCTGCAGATCGGCAAATTCTGTACCTGCACCCAGGCCGCAGGCTCCTGTGATCAGAATGACCGGGGTAAGGTTGCCGACAAACATGGCAAGTACATGCTGCATACCTAAAGGAATCGCCTTTTTCAAAGGCATCTTGCCATAGAAATCGTACTCGGCACCTTTGTTTTCGATTTGACTCATGTGTGTTGTCTCCTTCTCTTTCGTTCTTATAAGTATTTATAATTCACGATAATATATATTGTATTACCATAAATCCTGCTTATTATAACGTGCCAACCAGGTTCTGTACACCCCTATTTTTCACTTTTTGTTATCATAATGTATCTTTTCTTCCCGCTTATGCAACATCCTGGCAACTGCTGTTTGTATATATACACACAGGTTTTTTGTGTCTTTTATATTCTGCTGCCTGCCTGTTTGTCTTTTTCTGACACGACATAGATTTCCTTTGCCTGCTGTGGCAATATCTCCCCGATGATGGCCGCCTGTGGCTGTACCTTCTGCAGTGCACACAAAAGCTCTCCTGCCACTGCTTCTGGCACTGCCAGCAAAAGTCCGCCGGAGGTCTGCGGGTCAAACAGGATTTCTTCCATAGAAAAAGGAATATCCGCAAACTGCACGTACTTTTCCACATGATTCCTGTTTCTCTGTCCTGCCGCTGTCAAAAGAAATTCATCCGCATGGTGCCTGGCCTCTTCGATCACGGGGACCTGATCTGCCCATATCCGGCAGGACAGCTTTCCATGCATCATTTCATGCAGATGGCCGAGGAAGCCAAAGCCGGTAACATCTGTGCAGGCATGTATCTCATAGTCACTGCAGATTTCTGCCGCATATTTATTCAGGGTCGTCATCGAATCGATGGCTTCCTGCATGGCCGCTTCGGAGGCTTCGCCCACGCGGTTTGCCGTGCATATGATACCGACACCAAGCTTCTTTGTCAGAATCAGCATATCTCCCGGCTGTCCCTGATCGTTCGGATATATCCTGTCCGGATGCACACAGCCCATCACCGACAATCCGTATTTGACCTCTTTATCTGCTATGGAATGGCCCCCGGCCAGTGTGCCTCCGGCTTCGATCACCTTTTCCGAGCCGCCACGCATGATCTCTCCGAGGATATTCAAATCGGCATTTTCCGGGAAGCATACGATGTTCAGCGCCGTTTTTACCTCTCCGCCCATCGCATAGATATCGCTTAACGCATTTGTCGCTGCGATCTTACCAAAGGTATAGGGATCGTCCACCATCGGTGGAAAAAAATCCAGCGTCTGCACGATAGCCGTATCCTCACTGACCCTGTAGACCGCCGCATCGTCCTTACTGTCATACCCGATCAGCAGGTTTTCATCGATCGGTCCCTTCGGAAGTTTTTCCAGTACACGGGACAAAATCCCCGCGCCAAGCTTGGCGGTACAGCCACCGCCACGGCAAAACTGTATTTTCTCTGCCATTTTTTCCCTCCTGATATCGTATACACGAATGCTTTCTGCACTGTATTATGCCCAGTATGCTGTGCGCTGTATATTTCAGATCGCATCCTGTTTTTTCTATTCTTCTTTTACTTTGGCAAACTGCCACGTTTCTCCCTGATCTGCGGACGTAAAAACCAGCCCGGATGTCTCTGTTGCTGCCGACGTCACGGTGACTGTCAGTGCATCCTTACTGCCTTCGGGCATCTGCATATAATCATAATCGACCACGGAATAGCCAAGCTCCTGTCCCAGAGCCGGCAGCTCTGTCACCTGATCCATTGGCATACCAAGCGCTGTAAACGTTTTTCCTCCATCTTTTGTCAGATATAAGGTGGAGTTATCCGCAGAAGCACCACCAAGCCCGGCTATACCAAAATCAGTGTCAAAGAAAAGCAGACCTTCGGCCACGCCAATATTTCCGCCAAAGGGATCATCATTTATCTGTTCCCATGTAGCTCCGCCATCCGTTGTCTGTTCCAGCACATAATACCGGCTGCCTGCCGTCGCATCAGCCACAACAAGCCGCCATCCCGTCTGTTCATCCAGAAAATCATACATCGTACCTGTGGAAGCATCCACGCTCCAGCTGTCTTTTTTTGTCTGTGCTTCTTCAATAAAAGAGTCTTCTGCTTCGGCACTCTGCTGTGCCGCGGAAATATAGACCGGTTCCATGATATAATCCGCAAGCACCGTATGCTCTTCATCATTTTTCTGCAGGATCACGCCGTAGGCTTCTATCGCACCGCCGCCGTCCAGCAGACTGTACTGGACATTTCCGCTGTCCGTACCATCTTCATCAACATCCCCGGCAATATACTTTAACTTTGCCCTGTCAACAAAGGTAAAGCTCTGTCGCCCGCCATAGGAGATCCGGTAGCTTTCCTTTTTCCCCAGTGCTTCTTTCGTCCAGTCGATCCCGGAAAGTGCGGTCAGTAAAGGGGTAAGGCTCTGTTCTTTAGCATACGTTGCACCACTGTAGCCATCCAGATACACCGTCATCTTATCTCCCTGGTCTGACGCATAATCGATCAGATACGTCCGTGTCTCACCGTTTTCATCCTTTCCGTACAGAAAAGCATAGATCTGTGTGATCTCTCCATCACCATTGAAGTCTATGGTCAGCGTATTGGATGTATACAGCACATCCGGCAGTCCCAGTACCTTATCAAGATCGGTCAGAAATCCCTGTCCCCCATCACTGAACAGATTATGATGCTCCAGCCGTACCTTTTTCTGATTGAAAAGATCATCGATCTTCCACGACAATGCCCCGTTATAAGGAATGGCCGCATAGAAAACACCGGCGCCGGTTATAGCTGTAGCAAGAATAAAAACGACGAGTTTACTTAAAAATACCCCTTTCGGCGGCCGTACCCTGTTCACAGACTGTCTGTCCATCCGGTACCAGACCAGCCAGCAGGCCATACAGATCACAAGCAGCACCCCCGCCACGATCATCACCACCAGATGTCTCTTAAATCCTCCATACCGGCACATCCGCCAGAGATGGGATAATATCAAAATATATAACAGCAGCCCGACGCTGCTGCACCACGAATATTTTCTGTTCATACGCTCTCCTTTTTGTCTGCGGGCTGTTTTTCCTTACCGCAAAATGCCCAGCACCACGTATCTGGCATCCTCATAGGTATAATCACAGGTAGACAATGTTACGACCGGCTCGTCTGCAGCGACCCGCACATCGGTCTGAAAGTCGGACTGCTTCAGGGCTTTCTCTATCCAGCTTTGTCTGTCCTCATCCGGAAACTGCAGGGTATATACCGGAGAATCAGACGCCGTTACAAATCCGGCAAACACCACCAGCCGGTACGACTTTTCCGGTGTCAGCAGATACAGCACCGGATGCGCGTCATAATACGACTGTTCTTTATACTTTTCCAGACCGGCAAACATCGAACCGTTTTTCATGTGATGGCCATAGATGATCGTATTGTCATCTGTAAATGTTTTTTCATTATTGCAGTCCATAAACAGCGTTCCACCTGCATTTTTCTGTCCGTTGACAAGCCTGTGCAGATAATAGTCGTTATCCGTTCCCTGCACGACCGGGTAATTGATCTTTGTTCCCGGGCTGTAGATCCAGGCGACGATATCCGGATTGCTCTTTTGCAGTGCCGCAAAGTCTGCAGTGACAGGGATTTCCTGTGCATTCTTTTGTCCTGTATCCGTGCCCTCTGCCGCATCATTTTGTGACGGCTGCAGTCCGGATGATGAATCCTCCGTTTTTTGTACCACCACCGCCTCTTTTGCCAGATTTTCGGTCACCTGCGCGCTCTCATAACCGGTGTACAGCCATTTTGCGATCTGTCCTGCTGAAACCAGAAACACTGCCACTGCGATCAGAAGGATCAGCTTTTCCCACAGAGAAAATCTCTTTTTTTCTTTTGCCATCCCCTACCTCATTTTTTCATCGTATATCTGCATTATCCTACAAAAAGGCAGATTTGCAAAGAAATATTTTCCTGCTTTTGTGTATCCGTCTGCCAAAATATGCTGATATTTCATCTCTGTGCCGTCATCCAGGCCACGTTCTGACTCTTTTTTTCTTTACAAAACCGGAGTATACTTTAAGACAAATACGTACGAAAAAGAGGTGTAAATACCACATGAAAATTTTCTTCTTTGCACTCAGGGAATACGATGAACTGCGCTTTGTAAAGGAACTCAGTCAGAAGTACGATTTCACCTACGACTATACTTCCGACTACCCTTCCATGGAAAATGCCGATCTTGTCAGAGGATACGACGCGCTTTCCATCATCACCAATCCGATGTATCCTGCTCTGCTGGACCGCTATAGTGAGCTTGGGATCAAATATATCTCCACCCGGAGTATCGGCTATGATCACATTGACTTAAACCACGCCAGGGAGCTTAACATGGGCATCGCCCACGTCACCTACTCCCCCAACAGTGTGGCCAACTATACGATCATGCTGATCCTGATGGCAACCCGCAATATGCCGTTCATCATGAAACAGGCGGACAACCAGAATTTCACCCTGCAGGGGAAGATGGGAAAAGAGCTGTCACTGTCTACGGTCGGCATCATCGGTACCGGGAAGATCGGTGAAACCGTTGCCCGCCGTCTGAAAGGCTTTGGTTGCCGTATTCTGGCTAATGATCCCTACCCGAAGGAGTCACTGAAAGATATCGTGGAGTATGTGGATCTGGATACGCTGTATGCGCAGTCCGATATCCTGACGCTGCACGCGCCCGGCCTGCCGGAAAATCATCATATGATCGACGCAGCAGCTTTGGCGAAAATGAAAGACGGCGTGATCCTTGTCAATGCCGCCCGTGGTTCCCTGATCGATACGCAGGCGCTGATCGATGGACTGGAATCACAAAAAGTGGGATTTGCCGCTCTGGATACCTTTGAGGCTGAATCCGGCCTGTATTATCTGAATTTTGAACAGGAGATCATGAAAAACCGGGACCGTGCCATTTTAAAAACCTTCCCGAATGTTATCCTGTCGCCACATATGGCCTTCTATACTGAACAGTCCGTCTCTGATATGGTGGAAAATTCGATCCGCGGACTGCTGGATTTTGAAAAGGACGGAAAACGTCCCTTTGAAGTGACAATGTAAGTATACAAAAAGGGTGTTCATTCTGCTGTAGCTGCAGAACGAACATCCTTTTTTGTTTGCCATGCGTATCAATAATTGATCCGGTGGACTAATTTTGATCTTATGATTTTGCTTATCGCAATCTGCGAATACTATGCCCCTTGTGGCTTCTCATCTGAACCCTTCACAGGTTTTATTCGACAGCATCTGTAGCGATCACGAATTTGACGCTGCCATCCATACCTGCGTCCTTGCCACTGAATGTCGTGTAGGAGCATTCATCGGATTTCAGGGCATCGATTCTGTCGAGTACCTCGATCAGATCATCCTCTACGGTACTCTTCAGCTCGCTTGTACCTTCCTTCTCGAACTTGTCCATACCTTCTGCCAGCTCTTTGGCACCATCCCACAGAGAAACTGCACCGTCACGGAGCTTTCCGCTGTTGCCGGAAAGTTTGGCTGAACCGGAGCTCATCTGAGAACCAAGAGTCTTTAATCCACTGGCCAGCTGTTTTGTACCGCCCTGCAGTGTCTCTACACCGGATACCAGTGTGGAGCTGCTGCCTTTCAGTTTGACTGCACCGCCTACCAGTGCGTCGTTGGCTGCATTCAGCTGGGCGAAGCCATCGTTTAAGGCTTTGATACCGGCGATGGCTGTCGGGAACTGGCTGCTGACGGAGCTGTCGAGTTTAGAAACATCTCCTGCCATATTGCCAATCGCCTTATCCAGTCCCTGCATGCCTTTATTCAGCTTACCAACCTGACTGCTTAATGTTTTAAGGGCATCTGCCTTTTTCAATACATCGGAAGAGTTCTGGATACTGTCAAGTTTGGCATCGACGCCGGAAAGCTGACCGGAAAGAGCTTTCATGGTATCCCCAAAGGTCTTCACTGACGAAGCCAGCGTCTGAACATTACCACCGACCGCTTTCAGTGTATCTGTAAGATCCACTTCAACATGGGAGATCGTTCCCACATCTGTCTTTACCGCAGTATCAACATCCGTTGTCACATCGACATTGGCCTTTTTCGCTTCATCCACTGCACCATCAATAGCAGAAGCCGCTTCCCGCAATACTTTTGCAGTCTCCGAATTTCCGTTCTTTTCTTCATCTGAAGCTTTATCTCTTAAATCGGATGCCTTACTGCTCAAATCAGTTATTTTCTTCTTGGCATCTGATAAAGTACTCTGCGTACCTGATAAAGTACCCTTTGCACTTTCCAGCCTGGTTTTTGCATCCGCCAGTGTATCTCCGGCTGTTTTCAGTTCTGTATTTTTCTGGTCAATCTGAGCATTGACTGTTCCCACAGCCGTTGCCAGACTGTTTACACTGCCCTGCAATGCTGTCAGCTGTGTCTGCATATCTCCCAGCGTACTTTCTATATTCTGTAACGGCTCAGCCAGCTGTTTCTGTAATTCACCTGCGGTACTGATCAGAGATTTTCCATCATCAACCATGCCCTGTACTGTAGAGAGCATTCCCTGAATACTTTCACTGCCAAGTGCTGCTTCCATAGCCGCTGTACCCTTGGCCAGCTCACTGGAAGCCACTTTCAGATCTTCATCTGTGGCACCCTTACCATCCATAGCCGCATTCAGCGTACTGATCGCATTCTGCACCGTCGTCAGTCCACTGCTTAAAGCGGACAGCTGTGCTGCGCCATCGGACAGCTGTTTCTCTCCTTTGACATAGGCTGTCACGCCGTCTGCCAGTGTATCTGTACCGTCTGTATAATCTTTAACACCCTTAACAACTTTATTCACACCATTGACATACTCTGTCACGCTGCCTGAAAGCTGTCCTTTCTGTCCCAAATATTTCTGGATACCGGCATTCAGTTCATCTGCGCCCTTTGTATAGCTGTCCACACCATCCGACAGCGTCTTTGCACCATCCTCCAGTGAGTTGGAACCATCGACAAGCTCAAGTGCCGCATCCTCCAGATCGTCAAGCGCATCCTTCAGCTCATCCACATCGGTGATATCGTCCGTATCCAGATCATCTAACAGATCAGACATCGCTACGGTATATGTAGAGGTCATCGTGAAATCTGTCACATCCGCCTCGATCTGCAGGGATTCCGGAATATCGATATCCTTATCACCGTCACCGATGCTGGCCAGATCCAGGCTGTCCTTCATGCCCGGCATACCAAAGCCGACAACGATACTCCGGTTTCCATCAGAAATAACTTTACCATTATCAATCGTTACATTGCTGAAATTGTCATTGTCCATGATCATACCGGTCATCATGACAAATGGTGTGTACACCTCTTCCTGTTTACCGTCTACAGTCACGGTCTTTTTCTCTTTATTGGTATACTCGACTTTGATCCGCAGATGACCGCTTTTTCCTTTCAGATCCTCCGGCTTTGTCTCCGTACCGTTCAGATAATAGGTCAGCTTGACATCCACCGGCAGCTCCTGATCAGACGTGCCCTGATAGTAGATATCCTTGCCATCGGTATTCCAGGTCATGCTGTCACCACTGCCTGTGTAGGTTTCATCACCTTTGACATTTTTGATATCCTTCAGATTGCTTTTATCCTTTACTGTACCGGATACGTCACCGGAATTTTTCAGCCATGTGGAAACAGTCACGGATTCTTTGTTACCGTTGGCATCAGCATTGACATATACGGACTCTTCTTTACTCACCGTGCTGTCAGCCAGAACCGGCGCAACACCCATCATAACGGACATACCGACGGCCAGCGAAGCTGTCAGTCCACGGGAAAGTTTTTTATTTCTGTTCATAACGTTTATACCCATCCTTTCTATACTCTGCTCAGTCACTTTCGATCTGCCCGCTGTGGTACATCGAAAGCCCTCTTTTAACTGCTTTTTGTCTCAGGCTTTCTTTTTCAGGAAGCCAATGGACGTCTTGCAGATCACCTTATCAAATATCATAAACATCGCCGGCAGGATCATGATAACAACGACCATACTGATGATGGCACCACGGGCCAGCAGCGTACAGATCGAACCGATCATCTCTACCTGAGAGTACATCGAAACACCAAACGTTGCGGCAAAGAAGCTTAAGCCACTGCTGATGATGGACGGCATGCTCGTCTTGTGGGCAATACTGATGGCCTCCATCTTATTCTTACCGTTCTGGCGCTCTTTCTGATAACGGGTCGTCATCAGGATCGCATAATCAACTGTGGCACCCAGCTGGATGGCACCGATAACGATGCTGGCAACAAACGGAAGGCTGACGCCCTGATAATACGGGATCGCCATATTGATCATGATCGCAAACTCGATAACCGCAACCAGAATGATCGGCAGGGAGATCGATTTGAAGATGATCAGGATGATCACAAAGATTGCTGCGATCGACAGTACGTTAACGTTGACAAGGTCGACATCCGTAACATCCTGCAGATCCTTCATCAGCGGTGCTTCACCGATCACCATACCGGTGGAATCGTACTGTTTAACGACATCCTGGATGCTGGCGATCTGAGCATTGACTTTGTCCGTGGCGGAACCATATTCGGAGCAGACGAAAGCAAGCTCATACTGATCACTCTGGAAGATATCCTTTAATTTTTCCGGAATCATAGCTTCCGGAATCGACGGACCGACCAGAGAGTTCAGGCTGATCGTCCACTTGACACCCTTGATCTCGTCGATGGCATCAAACATCTTCTGCTTGTTCAGGCTGTCCATGTTTTTATCCATCAGGATCATATGCATATTGCTGAGCTCGAAATCCTTTTTCAGCTCATCATTGGCCACATTACTGTCCAGTGTGGACGGCAGTGACTCGGCAATATTGTAATAGATCTGTGTGTGGTTGTTTCCGTATACTGCCGGGAACAGCAGGACAAGGAAGATCACGATCCACAGTTTATAATGCTTTGTGATGAAAGCAGATGGTTTATCCATGTTGCTCATCAGAAGCTTATGTTTGGTCTTTTCTATCGGTTTATCAAATACGAGTACGAGTGACGGCAGTACAGTAACACAGCAGATAACGCCGATCAGAACACCCTTTGCCATAACGATACCGAGGTCACGGCCCAGCGCAAAGGTCATAACGCACAGAGCGATAAATCCGGCCACTGTCGTAACGGAGCTGCCTGCTACGGATTTGAATGTATTGGCGATCGCATGTCCCATCGCTCTTTCACGGTCATCCGGGAATCTCTTTTTATTCTCCTCATAGCTGTTTAAGAGGAAAATGGAATAGTCCATCGTGACACCCAGCTGCAGTACAGCGGTCAGAGCCTTTGTAATATAGGAAGTCTCACCGAGGAAGATATTGCTTCCCAGATTGTACAGGATCGCAAGACCGATACTTAACAGAAACAGAAACGGTACGACAAAGGATCCGCTCGTCAGCTCCAGTACCACCAGACTAAGTACAGCTGCGATCACAACGTACACCGGCAGCTCCTTTAGAGCGATATCCTTGATATCGGTAACAACACCTGTCATACCGCTGATAAAGCACTGCTCGTTGGCGATCTTTCGCATCTCGGTAACAGCTTCCATCGCGTCATCCGAAGAGGTCGTATTGTCAAACAGCGCGATCATCATGGTCGCATCGCCTCTGAAAAATCCCTCCCGGATATCCTTTGGCAGCATCTCTACCGGCAGACTGATGTCAGCCACATCGTCATACCACAGTACATCCTTGACATGAGGTACTTCGCTGAACTGTTCCTCCAGCTTCTGTACATCCTTCATTTCCATATTCTCGACGACAACCATCGAGAACGCTCCATGCCGTACTCATCCACCAGAATATCCTGTCCCTTGACAGTCTCCAGATGCTCCGGCAGGTAGCTTAACAGATCATAGTTTACTCTGGTCTTTGCCATACCGATCGCTGACGGAATCACCAGAAGAAACCCGATGATCAGCATCAGGATACGGTGTCTGGCAATCCATTTTCCTACCTTGATCACTCGTATCATCTCCTTATCTTCATTTTACGGGTACAGTATAGCACCAGATGACCAATAGTCAATAATTTTTGATCAAAAAATGAAAATTGGTCATTTTTTTGTTGACATTCCCGAAAAACATGCCATACTGTACATGGACATAGGCAAATTTACTGTTTGTCCGTCGTTTGCGGAGGAGAAAAATCATGGGAAAAGTGGATGATAATAAAAAGCAAAAAAAAGACACCCTTTTACAGAGTGCCTTTAACCTGTTTACGGGAAAAGGGTTCGCCAAGACGACCGTTTCGGATATCGTTAAGGAGGCCGGTCTGGCCAAGGGAACCTTTTACCTGTATTTTAAAGATAAATATGATCTCAGAGACAAGCTGATCGCCTTTAAAGCCGGCCAGCTCTTTGATGAGGCGCATAAAGCGCTTGATACGGCCGATATCCATGATTTTGACAGTGAAATTCTCTTTGTCACAGACTATATCATCGGCTGTTTTCAGAAGCAGCAGTCTCTGCTCCGTTTTCTGGCCAAAAATCTTTCCTTCGGTGTTTTTCAGGAAACGCTGACAAACACAGGCAACATCGTATCGGAAAAATTTTATGACCATTATCTGGGATCGCTCAAAAAATATCATATCACCTGCTCGTCACCCAAACTGATGCTGTTTACGATCGTTGAGCTGATCGGTTCCACGAGCTATAACTGTATCCTGCACAGTCAGCCAGTCTCTATGGATGAATACCTGCCCTATCTGCATGCTTCGATCAAGCAGATCTTCAAGGTATTTACAACAGCTTCAGACGCTGACCAGAGCCTTTAACTTGCCCAGTCGCCGCAGTGCTTCGTCGATCGTCTCTTCCTCCCTCGCAAAATGCAGTCGGATCAGATGATTGATATCCTCACGGAAAAAGCTCGATCCGGGTACGGCTGCCACACCGATGTTTTTTATCATCCATTCACAGAACTCCAGATCCGTATAGCCTGCAAACTGCGGGAGGTCTAAGAACTCCTGAATATCGATCATCACAAAATACGTTCCCTGCGGCACATTGTGCTTTAAGCCGATCTCATCCAGACCTTTCAGAAAATGATTTCTCTTCTTTGTATACAGCTTCTGCAGCTCTTCATAATAGCTTTCCGGAAACTCCAGTCCGACTACTGCAGCCTCCTGCAGCGGTGCGCTGGCTCCGACCGTCAGAAAATCATGTACCTTTTTTGCTCCTTCGATCACATCGGCAGGGCCGATCAGATAGCCAAGACGCCAGCCGGTGATCGAATACGTCTTGGAAAGGGAATTACAGGTGATCGTATGGTCAAACATGCCCGGCAGAGAAGCCATACACACATGCTTATACGGATCATACACAATATGCTCATACACCTCGTCCGTCACGACGAATCCATCGTATTTTACAGCCAGCTCGCCGATCTGCATCAGTTCTTCTCTGGTAAAGACCTTACCACAGGGATTGGACGGATTGCAGACGATGATTGCTTTGGCTCCGTCCTGAAAGCCTTTCTCCACCAGTGTGATATCAAAATCATAGGTCGGTGGTACCAGCGGTATGTATATCGGCTCTGCACCGGACAGGATCGCATCGGCACCGTAATTTTCATAAAACGGCGAAAAGACCATCACTTTATCTCCGGGATTGCAGATGGTCATCATCGCACACATCATGGCTTCCGTACCGCCACAGGTCACCACGATCTCCGTAGCCGGATCGATCGCACGGCCAATGGCCTTTTCCTGCTTTCTGGCCAGTGCCTCACGAAAGTTTTTGGCACCAAAGGTGATCGCATACTGATGCGGTCCCTCATGCGCCACCTCAGCCAGACGGTCCAGCATAGCCTTTGGCGGATCAAAGTCCGGAAATCCCTGAGAAAGATTGATCGCGCCGTACCGGTCACTGATCCTTGTCATACGGCGGATCACCGAATCTGTAAATGTATATACTCTGTCACTGAGTTTTGGCATAGTCATTTCCTTTCTGCCGGATTCTGCTTTTTGTTTTCTGCACAGTCTGGCTTTTCTTTATACATACAAGACCGGATAAACGAAAACAGTTCACTGTTTGTCTCTCCATTGATCTTTTCCGCTTCCAGATACTCCGGAAGAGGTGTTCCCTGCTGACATTCTCCGCAGATATCGATACCGAGTACTCTTGCTCCTTTTAGAACCGGCCACAGGATATCCTCCAGCCGGTCAAGCGACATATCTCCCTGACTCCAGTTGGTTTCCGAGTACCGGACATCCAGAACATCCTTGTCAATGGAAATGTACACCGGCAGGTCTCTGCGGATTTTTTTCAGTTTTTTTGTATCCGGTGCTCTGTGCAGTTCTTCTTCTGAAAAAGTCAGCAGACGGGATGAGCCGTCTGCATCCGGCGAAATGGCATCAAGATCTGCTTTTTGCGGCCCCATAAGGATCAGCTGCCCGAGGCGGTCGTTTTCCTGCAATACCTTTCCTGCCCAGTCACCGCAGCTTATCATATCTTCAATCAGTGGCTGTTGCATGTCCGTATGATGGTCAAAGACCAGCAGAACAAACGGTTCCTGTATATGGTCGGTTATGATTTTTGTCACATAATGATAGTTTCCGGAATCCAGGAAATGCACACCACCGATCCCGTGCGGGCAGATATGTGCCCAGATCTCACGGGCTGCCCTGTCCGAACAGTACAGATCACATTCTGCAATGTTCGAACAGTCCTCCCAGTGCACCATCTTAAGCCCGGCAAGCCTCTCATCATCATATACATGGGAAAAATCCAGAAGAATATGCTGTGGTTTTTTCGATATAGTCTGTGTAACGCTCAAACTTGCTCCTTTTTCTTTCCGCACAGGCCGGCTTACCGGTGTGCATACCGGCTGTATCAGGCAAACAGCGGGATCAGCTCTTTTTTCAGTACATCCACCATACCAAGATCGGACATCTTGACATTCGGGATAACCGGCAGTGCCAGTGTCACGATACGAAGCAGCGGATTTTCCATATCCACAAGGCCGAGTGCCCTGTTGGCATCCTTCATCTTCTGGCTGTCCTTTGCCAGATCTTCGGCCTTTTTCAGGGAGATCAGACCGGCCAGCGGAAGCTCAAGCACATGCAGAAGCTCGCCGTCTTTGACAGCACTCATGCCACCTCCGCAGGCGATCAGCGCTTCGGCTGCTTTCAGCGCATTTTCCGGTGTATCGTAAACGATCGTCAGGTTGTGGCTGTCATGGGAAACGGTAGAAGCCAGTGCGCCACAGGTCGTACCAAAGCCTTTGACGATGCCAAGACCGATCGTGTCGTGTCCCTCGTGGCGGTTGACAACAGCCACATACTTCAGGTCATCGCTGTCAAGCTGTACACAGCCATCCTTTACCGGAAGCTCCAGCACCGTATGCAGTGTCGAAGACAGTAAAAGATCCTGATATTCCATGGCATTGACCCTTACTGTACCTTCTTTGACCGGTGCCTTGATCTGGAAATCTTCTACAGTGAGCGGTTTGACAAACATCGTGTTTTTCTGTTCCAGCGGATAGCTGTGATCTTCGATCTCAGCAACCAGTCTGCCGTTTTCAGCGACCAGCTTGCCGCCAAAGAATACCTTCGCCGGTTTTAATTCAGTCAGGCTCTCCACTAAAAGCATATCTGCCACATAACCCGGAGCGATCGCACCCAGATTTTCGATATGGATCTCTCTGGCTGTATTAAACGTAGCACTTTTGATCGCTGTCACCGGGTCCATACCGTAGGAAATGGCTGCACGGACCACATCGTTCATATGGCCGACATGCAGGATATCATCTGCCTCACGGTCATCCGTACAGAAACACAAATGGTCAAAGAAACGGATATCCTTAACGCCCTCATACACCTCTTTCACATTCTTTGTAATAGAAGAATCTCTGGCATCCACAAACATACCGTTTCTGATCTTTTCCAGAGCCTCGTCGCTGTCTCTTGTCTCGTGGCAGGTATTCGGGCCGCCGCACAGGTAGGCAGACAGCATTCTGCCGGATACATACGGTGCATGGCCCTGCAGATACAGTCCCTTTTTGTCCATAAAGTCGATGATATCCATCATACGGTCTTCACCATGGATCACGGCCAAAAAATCCATGACCTCTGCCAGACCGATCACACGCTCCAGAGAAGAAAGCTCCTCGATCTCTTTCACCAGAAATTCGGCACCGGCATGTTCGAGACCCGGAACAGCGGGTACACAGCTCGGAATATCGATCAGCTGACGCATCGGCAGTCCCTCGCTGGCCTCATGCATATAGCGCACACCTTCCAGACCACAGACATTGGCAATCTCATGCGGGTCTGTGATTACGGTTGTCGTACCATTCGGGATCACACCTTTGGCAAAGTTTCTCGGTGTCATCATAGAGCTTTCGATATGCTCATGGGCATCGATAAATCCGGGAATCAGGTACTGTCCCTTACCATCTACGACCTGTTTTGCTTTGGAGAGCTCTTTTCCCGGCTCCTTATATTCTACGTGGGCGATCATCCCGTCATAGACAAAGACATCGGCCGGATAGATCTCTCCGGTGATCACATTGACAAGCTTCACATTGGTAATGACAAGATCGCTCTCGATCTCGCCCAGCGCTGCCTTAAGCAGTGCTCTTTTGTCTGACGGCTGAATTTTCATGATAACAATCCCTTTCTGCAATGATTTTTTCTTTATTATAAAGAATCCCGCTGCAATTTTCCATAAAAACTGCAGCGAGACCTCCTCTTTATCTTCTTATATATGCAGACATCCAGGACATCCCCTGTCCGCATGCTAAAACCGGTGATTTCTCTTGCCGGGTTTTAATAAATGAAGTACAGGATCAACGGAATACACAGAATATACAAAAACGGATGTACTTCCTTGTACTTGCCGGACAGTACCTTGATCAGAACATACGCAATGATACCAGCGGAGATACCGCCTGCGATAGAACCGATAAAGATTGTAAACATGATCATGATAAACGGTCCGAAAGCTTCTGTGAAATCAGAGAAATCAATATCCTTGATACCCTGGATCATCAGGAAACCGACAAACATCAGCGCCGGTCCTGTAGCAGCATTCGGGATCATCAGTACCATCGGGGAAAGGAAAACCATCAGCCCGAAGATGACAGCTGTGATCACACTGGCAAAACCAGTACGGCCACCAGCCTCTACACCGGCACTGGACTCAACAAATGTCGTGATAACGGTATTACCTGTACATGCACCGACACATGTACCGATCGCATCCACCAGAAACGGCTTCTGGATATCCGGAAGGTCACCGTTTTCATCCAGCATACCGGCCTTTGCACTTACACCGAGAACGGTTCCCAGTGTGGAGAAAAAGTCACCACAGAAAGCGGTAAAAATAAGCGGTACTGCAGCAAAGTTCAGTACGGCTTTCCAGTCAAACTGGAACATCACATTCTTAAGGCCGGAAAACTCCGGTACCTTTGCCAGAGTCGTCGGTACAGTTGTAACACCGAACGGAATACCAAGGATCGTTACGACAACGATACCGATCAGGATCGCACCTGTGACCTTGTGCGCTGTCAGTGCGGCGATCAGGATCAGACCGAAAATAGCAAGAAAAACAGCCGGATCTTTAAAGTTACCTTTGGAAATACCGCTCACATAGGTACCGATACCGCTGTTGTTAAAACCAAGATAGGCAATATAAAAACCAATGGCTGTACCGATCGCAATCTTTAAGTTCTTCGGAATCGTCTTTACGATCAGATCACGGACACCAAAGATCGTCAGTACAAGGAAAATACCACCGGAGATCAGTGTCATGGACATGATACCGCCAAAGGAAATCTCTCCGCTTGTCAGCATAGCACCAAACATGGCATTGCTTCCCATACCGGTAGCCAGAGCAAACGGCAGATTGGCATACAGTGCCATCAGTAAAGTGATCAGACCGCTGACCAGTGCACAGGTAACAACGATAGCTTCTTTGGTGATCACAACACCGTTGATATCTGTGATCGCTGCATCACTGCCCACCATCAGGCTCGGCTGTACCACAAGAATATAGGCCATCGTCATAAATGTGGTGATACCGGCGATCGTCTCCACCTTGAAATTTGTTCCGCGTTCTTTGAGTTTAAAAAACGCGCTGAGTTTTTCTTTCATAATTTTCTCTCCTCTTAAGGTTTTTATATTAAATACAGCTTTGCTGTATTAATACCTCCATCAGTGCCTGCGCACCGGCTGCACAGTCTGCTTTACAGGTAAATTCTTCTTTTCTGTGGGAGTATCCACCTTCGGACGGAACAAAGATCATCCCGACCGGACAGATACCCCGGAAATTCATGCTGTCATGTCCCGCGCCGCTCATCAGATGCATATACGGGATATGACTGTCTTCACATATCTTTTGCAGGCTGGTTTTTAAACGGTCATCACACAGTGCTGCCGGAAGCTGCTGCTCCAGATGTCGTATGACTGTTACACCATACGCTTTCTGCAGCGTTTCCTCCTCCTTTTGCATCCTGTCCATGATGTCCTGCAGATCCGTTTCATGGATGCTGCGAAGATCCAGCGTACATTCCGTATGGTCGGCAATTATATTACAGGTACCCGGAAATGTCCGGATACTGCCCACAGTAGCTACGCAGGATCCTTTCTCTCCGGCAAGCTCTGTAACCTTCAGAATCCACCGGCTCATGGCAACGACAGGATCTTTTCTGTCTGTCATCGGTGTGGCCCCGGCATGGCCGCTTTCTCCATGAAATTCCATACGATAACGCACCAGACCGGCTATACCGTCCACAATACCGATCTGCTTTTTATGGCTTTCGAGTACCTTTCCCTGTTCAATATGCAGTTCAAGCATACATTTGATGTTGTCGATCCTGCAGGCAGCCAAACGTTCAGGCATAAGACCGTAGTCTTTCATCGCCTGACGCAGCGAAATACCTTCCTGATCTTCAGATAAAAGTCCCGCTTCCTTTACGATACCGCAGATGGATTTGCTGCCGATCATGCCATAACCGAAGCGGTTGCCCTCTTCGTCTTTAAAGCCGATCACACAGATGGGATTTTGGGGATGTATACCAGCTTCCTTCATCGTCTGTACGGCCTCGATGGCACCAAGGACACCAAGCGTTCCGTCAAACTTTCCGCCATGCAGCACCGTATCGTAATGCGAACCGGTAAAAACCGGAGATACCCTGTCCTGACCCTGTTCTTCCCAGCGGCCGATCAGATTTCCTACGGCATCTGTTTCGACGCTCAGACCTGCTTCTTCCATGTACTGTCCAAGCAGTCTGGCGGCTTCCTTATCTGCTTTTGTAAACGGAAACCGTGTCACACTGCCATCTTCATTCTGACCTATGCGCCCAAGCGCTTCTATATGCTGCCACAGCCGTTCACTGTTAATCTTACATTCTGCCGAATTTTTCATACAAAACTTCTTTCTCTTCTGCTCGTAAAAGGAAATGTGGACGGGAACTTCCCGTCCGCAACGCCCAGTATACCACAGCCAGTCTGTAAAAGACACCCTTGTTTGCTTCTGGCCTTATTGATTTTTCTAATGACCTTTAATCACTTTTTCTTAAATTGAATTAAGTTTCTGCCCTTTTATTGCCATCCGCGAACAGACAGGTCTGTTTTATTTACATATATTCTGTAAGGACGCTGTATCCCCCACAGCACAGAATTTTCCTTTATCCAGATATTCCCGCAGAATATCCTTCAGCGCTCCAAGTTCTCTTCCTGTCGTTTTCAGCACTTCATTTCTCACGGCATCAACTGCTTCGTTCGTGATACCTTTCAGATATCTGGTACATGCCTGATCACAGATACCGGCCGGAGACAGCAAAGGATCAATCATGGCGATCGTACCGATCACAATATCGTCAAGCGGCATATCCTGTGCCAGAAAATCCTCGAGGAAATCCGCCATCTGACCATAGGCCTCTTTTGTTCCCTTCAGATCCGGATCTCTGTAGGAATAGGAGAAGATATCGCCGTTCATCTGCACACCCATACCCGTACCGTACGCACCGCCCTGTACACGGATGGCATTCCAGAGATACCCAAAGGACATCAGCGAAGACAGTACGGCAAAGCTGCCGTTAAAGCTGCCGTTAAAGCTGCCGCCAAGCGCATACAGGTTACTGCCAAGAGCCGAAAAACCGACACTTGCCGGGATCTCGATCGTACTGTCTTTTGTATCTGTCATCGGACAGGTTATGCTTTCCCCCACGTGACCTTCCGGCAGGCTGCCGATCAGTGTCTGCAGCTCTCTTTCCGGCAGATTCCCGCTGTAGCCGACAAACAGACGGCCCTTTTCAAAAGCCCTGGCCATCAGACGGTTAAACGCTGCACCGTATGTCCCGGCATTGTCTCTGTAGTCTTCGGCAAACGTGCTGTACCAGCGGATAAAGCTTTCTCCCTCCAGAATTTCCTTCATGGCATCTTCTGCCGAAAAGGCCGACAGTGCTTTAGTGATCGCAAACTGATGGCCGTTTCCGATCAGTGACTGCTTCATCACATATTCATCCTGCATCACCATCTCCAGGATACGGTCTTTGTCATCGTACCGGCCATATACCAGCAGTTCCTTAAGGATCTCCATTGCCTGTGGCACATTTTTCTCCAGCATGCTGGCACTGACCAGAAGATACTGCCGGCTGTTTTCCAGGTCACCCGGCTTTGCGATCACCTCTGTTTTTGCAGACAGCTGGCCAAACAGCGCTTTGATCTTTGTCTGCAGCTTATCGGCAGAAACATGTACGGTCTGCAGCTCGCCGAAGCAGTCGGAGATGGCATTGACAAGCTGCAGATCTTCCATACTGTAATCCGAAATATCAAAATACAGCTGCAGATACACGATGCCGTTGGTTTCTGTCTTCACCTGCAGTACCGTCGTATCCCCGATCGTATGGCATACGGTTTCTGTCGTTTTAATCTCCTGTGGCACATCTGAAAGTTCCAGATGCGGAAGGCATAAAAGCGCCGCTTCACTGTCCATGCTCTGCTGCCAGGTCTGCATTTTTTCAAACTTCGCCTGCATGTCCTGTGTCGTTTTTTCATCCCATCCGTCTGTGATGGTCTGTACTTTTTCTGCTTCTTTTCTTGCCTCGTCCCCGCCTTTTGTCACAGACGGCAGCACATACAGACAGGACAGCCTGGTTTCATCCCCCAGCATGTTTAAAAGCAGCTGTTCAAAGTACCCTGTGGAAAGTTTTTTTCTCAGACTGTCAAAGATCTTTTCATCCTCGATAAAGGTCAGCGGATCATCCCCATACAGCCATCCTGCCAGCACACGCCCGACCACTTCCACGCCGTACGGTTCATGGATCTCCCGGTTTTCAAAAGCCAATCTCTCCAGCGCAGCGGACAAAGCTTCCCTGTCAAGTCCCTGCGTAGCCAGCGTACGGACCCGCTCCGGCACAGACTCTTTGATCTTTGCAAAACAGTCTTTTTGGGTATTATATACAACAAGCGATATACTGGGCTGGTACACCTGATCACTGACCACCAGACTGACATCCTGTGCCAGTCCCTGTTCGAGAAATGCCCGTTTTAACGGTGCTTCATTTGAACCGGTCAGATAGTCGCACAGAATCTGCGCCGCATAGATCTTTTCCGGCTCATCATGCAGACACAGGATCTTTGCCATACTCATATGACAGAGCTCTTCCTGTCCTTTCTGTGCCTCATAAAACACTGTTTTTTCCGCTGTTTTCGGTTCCTGACGGCTAAAATCAAAATCCGGTGCCTGACAGGTATAGTTCGACAGATATTCTTCATCTATATATCGCAGAAACTTCTCCACCTGCATATGACCGTCCAGAATGATCGTTGCATTGGACGGATGATAAAAACGTTTATGCGTGGCAAGAAACTTTTCGTATGTCAGATCTGTGATCTCTTCCGGAAGACCACCACTGATATAGCCGCTGCTGGTATCCGGAAACAGAAGTCTCGTCGTCTCTGCATCGATCACCTGCTCCACATCGGCAAATTCGCCCTTCATCTCACTGAAGACTACACCGTTATACCAGGGAGTCTCCCCCTCTTCTCCGAATTCATAATGCCAGCCTTCCTGCATAAAGATCTCCGGCTTTTCATAGATCAGCGGTGCAAACACACCATCCAGATAGACACGCATCAGATTAAACAGATCCTTTTCATTCCGGCTGGACACCGGAAAAACGGTCTTATCGCCGTATGTCATGGCATTTAAAAATGTCTGCATGGAGCTCTGCAAAAGAGAGACAAAAGGCTCCTTCACCGGAAATCTGCGCGAACCGTTCAGCACGCTGTGCTCCAGAATATGAAATACACCGGTATTGTCCTCCGGTAAGGTTTTAAAAGAAATCGAAAACGTTTTGTTCTCGTCCGGTCTGTCCATATATAAAAGCTCTGTCCCGGTCTTTTTATGGTGCAGGATATAACAGCTGGCATCAAACGCCTCTGTATGCCTTTTTTCTGTCAGCTCAAACCCACAGCATACGTCTCCGGGCTGCATCTGCTCTACCGTTTTTGTCATGTTTTTGTCTCCTTTATGATCCATTTTCTTCCTGAGAGCGATAAAGAGGCGCTTTTTAACGCCTCTTTATCCTCTTCACAGCTTTCGCACCTCACAGCGTGTGACTGAAAATCTGATAATATGTATTGGTCTTTAACAGCTCCTCTGGTGTACCCTCAGCTTCAACAGTGCCTTCTTTCATGACGATCACATGATCCGCATTCTTTGTTGCCGCATAATTATGTGCGATCATGATCGTTGTCTTGTCCTTCATCAGGTTATTTAAGGCCTCCGTCACCATAGCCTCGCTTAATACATCCAGATTGCTGCTAGCCTCGTCAAGAAGCAGGTAATCTGCGTTTCGAAGCATGGCTCTGGCGATGGAGATACACTGCCCCTGTCCGCCGGAGAAGTTGGAACCATCCAGCCCCAGGGCAGATGTAAATTTTTCAGTGTCCGAAACAAAGCTTTCCAGTCATCGCGCTTTGGCTGCCCGTTTGTTTGTATCTTCATCCTCTTCCTGCTGGAACTGCTGTGCGATATCGTCTGCATCCTGCTCACAGGCCAGTACCGTATCGCTCTCTTCTGTCATCGTCAGGCCATACATATCTTCCACATTTGTCTTTACCATATCCTTTGCAGAAGCATCAGAAAGGAACAGATAGATATCGGCCTGAACAGCCTGCAGCCTGTACAGGCAACAGCCATCGTCAGTGCCAGTATCGTTGTCACGATTCCTTTTTCATGGTATTCTTCCTCTTTTCCTGATCTGTTTCCGGCATCTTGCAAACATATGCCGGATTATTCTCACATACCGCCGGACGTTTCACCCGTCCGGCTCACAGCTTTCACGTAATCCCGTCTGTTTTTGGCTTACCGTAGGCTTCTGTGATTATTTTTCCTTATAATACAGTCTGCAATGGCAGTAACCCTCAAAATCCGGGTCCTGTATCTGTGCCTTAAACTCCTCACAGATACACTTGTATTCCGGCTTTCGCTCCAGACGGCAGGGGCAGTAGCCACCTGTACGTTTCAGGCCCTCTTTGACCGTTGCCACGATCTCACTGTTTTCATTCAGACGAACTTTTCCCATCGTTCTCTTCTCCTTTTTTCTACTGATACAGCATTTTACTGATGTGCTCTAAAAGCTCCTCAGGAATCACAATACTGTCAATATCATACAGCCTGTTTACACACCATTCATAGGCTTTTCCTCCAAAACTCTGTCTTCTTTTATCCATATATATCCCTGTCACATACTTCCGGACACATACGCACTATAACTTTCATATTAGCACACCCCTATCTGTAATTCAATCATTCGACATTTTTCCAAAAATTCCGGGGTTTTTTCTCACATAGTATTTTACAAACCCTACGTGTTTATCTTATAATAAGGGAAACAACCAAAGGGGGATGTTTACATGAAACGTGAACAACTTGGAAGCCGTCTTGGCTTTATCATGCTTTCTGCGGGCTGTGCGATCGGCTGCGGAAATGTCTGGAAATTTCCGTGGATGTGCGGACAAAACGGTGGAGGCAGCTTTATGCTGGTCTATATCGTATGCCTGCTTCTTCTTGGTATTCCTGCTCTGGTCATGGAATTTTCCATTGGGCGCGCCGCGCAGGTAAGCCCGCTGTTTATGTACCGCAAACTGCAAAAGGACGGACAGAAATGGGATATCTTTGGCTGGCTATGCCTGCTCGGCAATATTGCCCTGATGGCCTTTTATACCGTAGTCTGCGGCTGGATCATCTATTATTTCACACGCTTTGTCAGTGGAAAGCAGGCAGATCTCGGGTTCTCCGCCATGATCACTTCGCCATCTGTCAATGTGATCTTTTTATTTGTTACGCTGCTTCTGGCCTTTTTTATCCTGTCCTTTAATCTGCAGGGCGGACTGGAGCGCGTCACCAAATATATGATGTTGATCCTGCTCGTGCTGATGTTGGCACTGGCCGTACACAGCCTTCTGTTAGACGGGGCTGCGTCCGGTATAACCTTTTATCTCAAACCGGATTTTTCAAAGATCAATGGTTCGGTAGTCGTTGGTGCCATGAACCAGGCTTTCTTTACACTGTCTACCGGCATGGGCGGTATGGCGATCTTCGGCAGCTACATTGGAAAAGAACGCTCCCTGATGGGGGAAGCCGTCAATGTCATTGCACTGGATTTCCTTGTAGCTTTTCTTGCCGGTGTGATCATTTTTCCTGCCTGCTTTACCTATGATCTGGAAGTCACCGCCGGACCGAGCCTTCTGTTTGATACTATGGCTGCTGTTTTTAACCATATGCCGGGCGGACGGATCTGGGGATCTTTATTCTTTCTGTTTATGATCTTTGCCGCACTGTCCACGGTTCTTGGTGTATGTGAAAATATCCTCGCCATGGTGCGCGAGCTTACCGGCTGGTCCCGGCCGAAGGGAAGCGTGATCTGCGGTATCGGCCTGTTCTTACTGGCGCTTACCACTGCTCTTGGCTACAGTGTGTTCCATTTTCAGCCGTTTGCCGAGGGCACTGCGTGGCTGGATTTCTGGGATTTCATCGTATCCAACAATATCTTGCCACTCGGGTCTCTGGTTCTTGCACTCTTCTGCTGCAACCGGATCGGCTGGGGCTGGGATAACTTCATCAAAGAAGCCAATACCGGTAAGGGACTGAAAGTCAAAAGCTGGATGAAACCGATCTTTCGCTTCGTCCTGCCGGGAAGTGTTGCTTTTATTTATCTGTACGGAATGATCACATTTCAGTGGAGATGAGCCTGACTGGAGACGGGCCAGTCTGGAGATTAGCTTGATTTGCCGATGGGCTAGTCTGGAGATGGGGCTAAATTGCAGATGAACTAGTCTGGAGATGGGGCTGAATTGCAGATGAACCGGTCTGGAAATGCATCTGATTTTAAAGAAGACCTCGGAAATGTTTTGTCTTAGCATTTCCGAGGTCTTTCTCATCCTTTTCCGACACTACCTGACCCCGGGCGAGCTTTTTTCTTGATTTTCCGGTGTCTTTTTACACTTAAAACTGCTTTTTTTGCACCGGATTTCTTACCTGTGAACTTTTCCGGGGATCTTCTCTATTTTAAAGTACTGCTGCGATCATGCTTTACTTTTTCAACAGTACTTTTACGCATCTTTCCAGCATCTTCCGCGGTCCGGGAAACTTTTTTTCCTTTATACACAAACAGCAACGGCCTCCACAAAGAGGAATATCTCTTGAACTTCCCTGAAATGAATGCCATAATGAGTTAACGGCTTCAGAATATGCCTTTATACTACATATACAGGAGGGTATCTTATGGAAAAATCAACTGTCTATTTTACAGATTTCCGCTGCAAAGTCGGAACCAGCCAGCTGGACAAGCTGAAAAAGCTCTGCATCGCTGCCGGCATCCGCGATATGGATATGGATGGTAAATTTGTTGCCATTAAAATGCATTTTGGAGAGCTCGGAAACCTGGCTTTTCTGCGCCCGAATTATGCTAAGGTTGTGGCTGACCTCTGCAAGGAGCAGGGCGGTATGCCATTTCTCACGGACTGCAATACATTATATCCCGGAAGCAGAAAAAATGCGCTGGAACACATGGACTGTGCCAATCTGAACGGCTTTAATACGATCACCACCGGATGTCAGATCATTATCGGTGACGGTCTGCGCGGTACAGACGACGTGGAAGTTCCGGTTGAAAATGCTCAGTACTGTCCTACAGCCAGAATCGGCCGGGCCATTATGGACGCTGACGTGTTCATCAGTCTCACACATTTCAAAGGCCACGAAGCCACCGGTTTCGGCGGTGCGATCAAAAACATCGGCATGGGCTGTGGAAGCCGTGCCGGAAAAATGGCACAGCATAACAGTGGCAAGCCTGTTATCGAAAAAGATCTCTGCCGCGGCTGTAAACGCTGTGCAAAAGAATGCGGAAGTGACGCGATCACATATCCCGAGAAAAAAGCTGTCATTGATTATGACAAATGTAAAGGCTGTGGCCGTTGTATCGGTGCCTGCAGCTTTGATGCGATCCATAATCCACACAGCAATTCCAACGAACTGCTCTGCCGCAAGATGACAGAATATGCAAAAGCTGTCTGTCATGGCCGTCCCTGTTTCCATATTGCACTGGTTCAGGATATCAGCCCGAACTGTGACTGCCACGGTGAAAACGATGCACCTATCCTCCCGGATATCGGCATGTTCGCAAGCTTCGATCCGATTGCTCTTGACCAGGCCTGTGCAGATGCCTGTCTTGCAGCCAAACCGTTACCAAACAGCCAGCTCTCTGATAATCTGGCAAAGCCTGACTGGCATTGTCACCACAACCATTTTATGGATTCCAATCCGAATGTTGAATGGGAAGCTACACTGGATCACGGCGAAAAGATCGGACTTGGCAGCCGCGCGTATGAATTGAAGAAGATCTGATTTTTATGGGATGAAGCTATCTGTAAAAAAGGTGGCTTCATCCTTATTCTTACCGATTCACAGCACCATCTTCCACAGCAAATATGATATAAGTGGCTGCAGGAAGAGCATGATGACTCCCACAGAATTTTTCCATACTCATTTATCCGCTGCACAGCATATCTCGCATACTCCCTGTCATCCATCATACAGCGAATTTCCAGTCTGACAGTCTCTGACCACGGGATTGCTTCCTTCTTATTTTCCCGGGACGTTCTCACCCTTTTCTGACACTACCTGACCCCGAGATTGCTTTCTTTTTGCTTCCCCGGGGCCGTTTTCGCCCTTTTCTGGCACTACCTGACCCCGGAAATGCTTCCTTTTTGCTTCATCGGGGCCGTTTTCTGCTTAGAACACCTTTTTTTACACCGAATTTCTTATCTGTGAACATTTCCGTGGATTTTCTTCACTCTAAGACACTGCTGTATTCATACTTTGCTTTTTAGCGGTACGGTTACACCTCTGTCTGTTATCGCAGTATGCCTGCATTGTCACGCTAACACCTGTTTTATCAGCCGGATTACCTGCTTGATCTCATAGATAGCCTGACTGTTGACCACGTCAAAGTCGATCGTTTTCTCTTTTCCCGCATACTTTGCCTCATACATGGCCGCCTTTTCTTCGTTCTTCTCTTTGTACCGAGCCATACCGATACGAAAAGCAAAAGAATTGGCCGTATCCGGATACTGCGGATTTCTCTGTAGTTCAAACCATTCCCTGTGATCTTGCAGGTCATTTTCAAGTTGCGTAAGCTGACGGACAAACTTTTGTGTCACTTCCGGATAATGCTCCCTGATATACATAAGATTACGGTGCAGTGCCACCGCACTGGCCTCTATAAGCTTTCGCTCCGTCTCATTTTCCACAAACGCATATTCCTCCGGCGAAACCTCAGCTCCCACGACAGAACGCACCAGTTCATCATACGCATATTTATGCTGCGCAAAATGATCCGGAAACATATAGTAGGTGGAAAATTCATGATCAATCATCGGTGCCAGCCCCAGAATCTCATCTTCGGATATATGCTCCTTCCCGCTGCTTTTTCCTGACTTTTCAGGATTTTTACATAAAAAGGCCACATTTTCATAGTGATAATTCTGATCGCCCTTCACAACAGAGACAAGCACCTGCAGAGCCAGCTGCTCAGCCACATCACGATGCCTCTGGAAATAGGACGCCTCAAAAATCGATGTAAAATCATAAAACATCTGGCAGTAATTCACATACTGATCAATATCCACCTTTTCATCCGGATATTTCCGGAAAAATTCCAGCAGATTTAAAAGGTATTCCCCATCCCCGGTCACCACCGGCACGGCCGTCCCATAGTCAAGATATTTCCCCGTCTCCTTTTCATAGCCGTCACAGAAAGCCAGCTGATACAAAGGCGCCGGTGCAAAATAGGTACGGATCACTGCCGACCAGAATACCTCTGCATAGGCAAACAGCGGTGTGGAATACGGCTTTGATTTTGTCAGTGGTTTAAAGATACGGTGATCCGCAAATACAGGAAAATGCTTTTCCCCTTTGACCACCCCGACGGCCTCTGCGGTCAGATTTGATGTACGGGAAGCATAGGTATAATGTACCGCCTTATAGGCAGGCGGCATGGCAGCATAATGGTCTGTCGTCATAGCGAACTCCTTTCTGCGGTTTTCTGGTGAATTTGCGACTTAAAGTTTACTATATTCAAACCAGAACATGGAATTCCCATTCAGCTCTGGTACGTTATTTATTGTATAAGTATACTTCTTTTTTCTTTATATTTCCATAGCTTTTATATACTTATCCAATATTTTCTCCATTTTTTATGAATTTTGGAAAGCACAACGCTGAAACGAGGAATATCCCCGTCAATGACGAGGATATTTTCAATACTGGTATGCAGCAACCTGCTGAGAATGATAAAGTTATCCAGACTTGGTAACGATTTGCCGGAGATCCACTTATAGATGGCCTGCGGGTTTTCAAAACCGAATGCACCCTGAATCTCACGGATAGTGTAATGCTGCTCACACAGCAGCTGTTTGATCCGCTTCCCGGTTTCCACGGGCTGGATCGACACATACATTGGTTCCATTTTCATCCCTCCATGGTTTTGCTCCATCCCTGAACACTGGGTTTATCTTAGCATGAAACGAATATATGAACAAGTCATTTGTCTTTTAATAAGAAAATTTCCTGTTAAATTTGCATTTCACTTTAAATCCAGGCAGCCCGGGAAATCGGGGAAGTGCAGGGTATGGCCGTGGTTCACATCCCGG
>JAHZHB010000045.1:5576-7914 GCA_019420465.1 Lachnospiraceae bacterium | reverse complement strand
CATCTGCAATGATACCGGCAATCGTCGTAGCCTTCGTATCCCCCGGCACAGCAATCATATCCAGACCTACCGAGCAGACACAGGTCATCGCTTCCAGCTTTTCAATCGAAAGTGCCCCTGCATTCACTGCATTGATCATGCCCTGATCCTCGCTGACCGGAATAAACGCACCGCTTAAGCCGCCGACATAAGAAGAAGCCATAACGCCGCCCTTCTTTACCTGGTCATTTAACAGAGCCAGAGCCGCTGTCGTACCCGGTGCTCCCGCATGCTCCAGACCGATCTCCTCCAGAATATCCGCAACGGAATCACCGATAGCCGGTGTCGGAGCCAGAGACAGGTCGATGATACCAAACGGTACACCCAGTCTTCTTGATGCTTCCTGTGCGACCAGTTGGCCCACACGCGTAATCTTAAATGCTGTCTTTTTGATCGTCTCGCACAGCACCTCAAAGTTTTCTCCACGCACCTGACCCAGCGCATATTTGACAACACCCGGTCCGCTGACACCGACATTGATGATCGCATCGGCCTCTGTCACACCATGAAAAGCACCTGCCATAAACGGGTTATCATCCGGTGCATTACAGAATACAACAAGCTTGGCACAGCCAAGAGAATCCTGCTCCTTTGTCGCCTCTGCTGTCTCCTTAACGATCTCACCCATCAGACGGACCGCATCCATATTGATACCGGTCTTTGTCGAACCGACATTGACAGAGCTGCAGACAAATTCTGTACTTGCCAGTGCTTCCGGAATCGAACGGATCAGAAGCTCATCCGCTTTTGTCATGCCTTTGGAAACCAGTGCAGAATAGCCGCCGAGGAAATTGACGCCCACTTCCTTTGCTGCCTTATCCAGCGTTTTTGCCAGCTTTACAAAATCCTTTGTCGTCTTACATGCTGCTCCGCCGACCAGCGCTGCCGGTGTGATGGAAATACGTTTATTTACGATCGGAATACCATACTCAGCGGAAATATCTTCCCCTGTCTTTACCAGATCCTTTGCCAGTGTGGTGATCTTTTTGTATACCTTGTCACATACCACATCGATATCGGAATCCACGCAGTCCAGAAGACTGATACCCATCGTGATCGTACGGACATCCAGATTCTCCTGGTCGATCATTTTGTTTGTCTCATTAACCTCAAAAATATTGATCATGGCGCGCCTCCCATCAGATACGATGCATGCTGGTAAAGATATCTTCCAGCTGACAGCGAATCACCAGTCCCATGTCCTTACCGAGAGCTTCCAGCTCCTCGGCAACAGCAGCTACCTCTTTTGAAGCATTGCTGATGTCTGTGATCATCATCATATTAAAATAGCCGTCGATGATGGTCTGGGAAATATTCAGGATGTTGACCTGATTGTCTGCAAGGTATGTACATACCTTTGCGATGATACCTACGGTATCTTTTCCAACAACAGTGATGATTGCTTTCTTCATGATAATCCTCCTCATGTATGTAAGTTAAAAATCAATAGCTTCCGACACCATGTCTCTGTGCGCTACAGAGATCTTAAAATCAGCTGCACGGTAGGGATTGTCTCCCATCGTGATCTCACTGCAGACTGTCTCAAAGGCCAGTCTTTCATAATTGTTCTCCTGGCTTAAATGGCCAAGAAATATCTGTCCCATATGGTCATGCAGGATACGTCCGAGAAGTCTCCCGGCCGTCTCATTGGACAGATGCCCTCTGTCCGAAGCAATACGGCGTTTCAGATAATACGGATAGCGCCCCACCTCAAGCATCCTCAGGTCATGATTTGCTTCCAGAAGAAGCGTATCCAGCCCGGAAAGCTGCTCCACGATATAGTCATCATACACGCCCATATCCGTCGCCACAGCTGCCTTTTTTCCGTCATTTTCAAAACGGTAGCCTACCGGCTCAGCCGCATCGTGAGAGATACGAAAGGGATGGATCGTCATATCCCCGATCACCGTATCCCTGTCCGGCTCTATGGCATGAAAAATACCCTCCGGCATCTTTCCGATCGGCTGTGTTTTTTCGATCTCATCGATCGTGCCCTTGGTCGCATAGATCGGTATGCCAAACTTTCTGGCCAGTACACCGAGCCCTTTGATATGGTCGCTGTGCTCGTGTGTCACAAAAATGCCGTCAAGCTCCGTCATACTGCGGTCCAAAGCTTCCACACCGGCGATCGCCCTTTTGCCGCTTATACCTGCATCCACAAGAAAGGACGTTTCTTCAGAGCCAACAAAGATACAGTTTCCACTGCTCCCGCTGGCAATACTGCACATTTTCATTCGGTACGCATCCTCTCTCTGATCTGTTCTTTCGTCTGTTCCGGACTCCCACTGTTATCCACAGT
>JAHZHB010000045.1:0-5566 GCA_019420465.1 Lachnospiraceae bacterium | reverse complement strand
AGCCGTAAGGAAAGACTGGGGATGTCTGCACACCCCGGCTTTTAAATTCCTCTTCCGTCATCTGCTTTGCCATGATCTCATCGATCTTTTCGTCCGTGTAGCCACGGCTTTCCTTCAGGCGGCTGCGTCTGATAGAGGAATCTGTATAAATATACCACACTTCATCGCAAAAATCATCATAATGATCTTCCAGAAGCAAGGCTGCCTCGACAAAGCAGTATGCTCTGCCGTCTTTTTCTGCCTTTTTCATCTCTTCCCATATATACGCCCGGATTGCCGGATGCATGATCCGGTTCTGGATCTGTAATTCCTCCGGATTCGAAAAGACAATACCGGCTACCTTTGCACGGTCGATACTGCCATCCTCTTTCAGAATCGCAGTTCCAAAATGTTCCACCATCTGTCTGTAGCAGACCTGCCCGGGTTCCATCAGAAGATGTCCGACGCTGTCCGCTTTCAGGATCCGTGCATCGTACGTGGCTTCCAGAAAATCCATTACGGTACTCTTTCCACAGCCCACACCGCCGGTGATTCCTATTACTTTCATTCGTTTCATCCTTTATATTTACGTCAGCCGCTCTCTTATTTTGCCTCGTACCAGCTGTTACCTGTATGCAGGTCGATCTCCAGCTCAACGGCGAGGTCTGCCGCATGCATCATCTCTTCTGTGAGGATTTTTCTCACCTGTTCTTCTTCCTCCACAGCTGTCTCAATCAGAAGCTCATCATGCACCTGCAGGATCAGACGGGAGCGCAGCTGTTCCTCACGAAGCCTTCTGTCCACACCAAGCATGGCAACTTTGATGATATCGGCCGCCGTTCCCTGGATCGGTGAATTCATCGCCACGCGCTCGCCGAACGAACGCTGCATAAAGTTCGAAGATTTCAGCTCCGGCACCGGTCTTCGACGACCGAAAAGTGTCGTCACATAGCCCTTTTCCTTTGCCTCACTGACGGCATTGTCAAGGAATGCCTTGATGCCCGGATACGTTTCAAAATACCGGTTAATATAGCCTTCAGCCTCTTTTCTGGTAATACTTAAGCCCTGACTTAACCCGAAAGAGCTGATACCGTACACGATACCGAAATTGACTGCCTTGGCATTTCTTCGCTGCAGATCCGTAACCTCGTCAAACGGCACATGAAAGACCTGGGAAGCCGTGATCCTGTGGATATCGCTCTCTGCCCGGTATGCCTCGATCAGTGCCTGATCACCGGAAAAATGTGCCAGCACACGCAGCTCGATCTGCGAATAATCCGCATCCATAAAGACAAAACCTTCTGCCGGAACAAATACCTTGCGGAGCAGGCGGCCAAGCTCGGTACGCACCGGAATATTCTGCAGATTCGGCTCCGTACTGCTGATACGGCCTGTCGCCGTGATCGTCTGGTTAAAGGTACTGTGGATACGGCCATCCTCCGCGATACAGGTCACCAGCCCGTCTGCATAGGTGGATTTTAACTTTGTCAGCTGACGGTATTCCAGAATATCCGACACGATCGGTGCCTCCGGTGCCAGTTTCTCCAGCACATCAGCCGCCGTGGAATACCCTGTTTTTGTCTTCTTTCCGCCCGGAAGCGCCAGCTTTTCAAACAGGATCACACCCAGCTGCTTCGGCGAATTGATATTAAAGCTTTCACCGGCCTTTTCATAGATGGACTGTTCCAGCTCGCTGATACGGCCTTCCAGTCGCTTGCCGTAATCGATCAGTTCCTGTCGTTCTACCAGAATACCGGCCTCTTCCATATGATACAGCGTATATAAAAGCGGAAGCTCCAGATCCGTATACAGATGGTCCATGCCCTGTGTCTTTAAGGCCTCCATCATGGGAACAAATGCCATACCGGCAGTATACGCCTGACAGCAGGTCTGCGTGCGGTACGCTGCATCCAGTTTCTCTGCAGAAGCCTTTTTTCTGTCCGCAAAAAGATCTTCCTTTCCCGGCAGTGTCACCGACAGATATTCCGCTGCCACGGCATCATACAGATATTCTGCTTTCAGCGGATTCAGAAGATAGGCAGCAAGCGAGATATCCTGCAGCTCTTTTCGCTCCGGCAGTCCCACACTGTGCAAAAGTCCCTTGATATCCATGGCACAAAAGCACGGACTGTGCGCCGCCAGCTTCTGCAGCGCATCCACAAGCACCGCTTTCGTCACAAAGCCCTGCGCCGGAATATAATACGTCTCACCCTCCGGCAGACAGATGGCCAGCCCTTCCCTGTCTCCTTCCAGGCTGATGGCCACACCCACACGCTCTGCTTTTTCCGCCTTTTCAAGTAATGCCTGCACTTCGCCAAAATCCGTCACATCGACAAACGTATCCGTAACGTCCACACGACGGCTGTCCTCTGAAAATCTGCTCAGCAGGTTTTTAAATTCGAGACGTTTACACCAGTCGTACGCTTCCGGCGTGTAGAAATCTTCGATTCTGGCCGTTTCCAGAGAAAATTCCACCGGACTGTCGGTATTGATCGTCGCCAGTGTCTTTGACAGCTCCGCGAGATCATAATGTTCTTCAAAAGCCAGCTTCGCCTTGTTCGGCTTGATCTCCGCACGATGCTCATAGGCATTTTCAATACTGCCGTATGCCACAACAAGCTTTGTCGCCGTCTTTTCTCCGACACCCGGAAGTCCCGGAATATTGTCGGAGCTGTCGCCCATCAGCGCTTTCAGCTCTATGATCTGCTTTGGTGTCACCTGATACGCTTCGATAACATCCTTTGTATAATAATCCTCGATCACAGTCTTTCCGCCGCGTGTCTTCGGGATACGGATCTTGACTCTGTCCGTAGCCAGCTGCAACAGATCGCGGTCACCGGAAACAATCGTCACATCCAGACCGTCCCTTTCACAGCGTCCGGCGATCGTGCCCAGAATATCGTCTGCCTCATAGCCTTCCATGGAAACGGTCAGAATCTGCATGGCCTGCAGCACATCCTTGATCACCGGCACCTGTGCTCTTAATTCTTCCGGCATCGCATGACGGGTTCCCTTGTATGCCTCGTACATCTTGTGTCGGAATGTCGGCGCATGCAGGTCAAAGGCCACCGCCAGATACTGTGGCTGTTCCTCATCCAGGATACGGAACATGATATTTAAAAAGCCGTAAACGGCATTCGTATGCATTCCTTCTGCATTGGTCAGATCCGGCACACCGTAAAACGCACGGTTTAAAATGCTGTGCCCGTCGATCAGCACTATTTTTTCTGTCATATCGTCCTCCACTGTTTCTATCCTTTAAAAGGCAGAAAGATATTTCGTATTACCAGTGTACCGGAAAATACAATCAGCAGCACCAGCGCTATGATCAGCACAAACAAAAGCACATGCAGAGTAATATAATACCGATGCTCCCGCCGTACTCTTCTGTGGGCCTCGTCCAACGTATGTTTCAGGCGCAGGGGGATATTGTAACCCTCACCGTCGTTCTGCTCCAGATAATGAAGTGCCACGGCCACTGTATAGTATGTTTCCAGTTCTTCATAACAGGATGGACATGAATCCACATGTTTCAGAAAAGCTTCCAGCTCACCTGTTGTCATCTTATGATTGACAAAACGGTCCATATTTTTAATAGCTTCTTCGCATTTCATAGGATCTCTCCCCGACAGCGGTCTGCTGCCTTTATTTTACCGGTCATTCTCTCCCGGGCATCTGCCATACAGACACATAAATCTCCGATCATCTGGTGCCGGTACTGCCAATACCACCACGATCCTCGTGTTCCAGTCGCTCTACCTCTTCAAACTGAAGCTCCGGCTGGTGTTTTTCGATGCGGAACTGACAGATCCTGTCATTCTTTGCAATCTTTGTATCGCGCAGCGCATAGGCCGGCATAAACCACCAGTCGTTCGGTCCGCAGTATGTCTCATCAATAATACCGCAGTGATTCGTCTGGATGATACCAAAATTTTTGAATGTCGAGCTTCTCGGCACCACATGGGCCTCATATCCCTTTGGCAGCTGCATCGCCACCCCAAGCGGAATCAGCTTAAATTCTCCGGCTTTCATCTCGATATTCTCTGCCGCACGCAGATCGATCCAGTCAGATTTGCCGTCGATATACCGCAGCTTTTCTATTGTTTCATCTTTATATTGAATCTTAATCTTTTCCATACGAATCCTCCGTAAACATTTGGAATCAGTATAGCATACCGGCAGGTAAAAAAAAAGGAGTAAAAGCCATAAGCTTTTACTCCCCCTGCATCAGTTCTTCAAACTTTTCCATGGGCATTGGCCGGTAATAAAAATAGCCCTGCAGCTCATCACAGCCCTCTTCGATCAGGAAATCCGCTGTTTCCTTCGTTTCCACGCCCTCACAGACGATCGTCTTTTTTGTACGTTTCAGCAGATGGAAGATCTCCTGCAAAACGATCCGCCCGTTTTCACTTAAACTGTCTCCCAGAAATTTCTTATCGATCTTGATCTCGTCAAACATGATCTCTTTCAGACTGTTCAGAGAAGAATATCCCGACCCGAAATCATCCATGGATATCCGGATGCCGTGCTTATGAAATATCCGGATCATCTGATTGACAGCCTCTACATTATGGATATAGGCACTTTCTGTAATCTCGAAGATCAGATACGCTGTATCGATCTCATACTGCCGGATCAGTCGTAGTACCTGATCCGTAAATTTCTCTATATGTTTAAAATGCGACGGTGATACATTCAGTGAAAGCACCACAGGGACTGTGCCGTCTTCTTTCTGTTTTTTCATCCACTGAAAAGCTTTCTCGTACACATAAAAGTCCAGCGTATCGATCTCTCCGGTTTCCTCCAGTACAGGGATAAAACTGTCCGGAACCCAGAACGTCTCATCGGCACGTTTCCAGCGAACCAGCACTTCCGCACTGGTGATCTTCTGACTTTTTCCGGAAATTTTCGGCTGAAAATACAGAATAAACTCTTCCTTTTCCAGAGCATTCTGAAACGAATGCAGCACATCTGCACGCAGCAGTTCTTCTGCCTCCACCTGTCTGGTAAACACACAGATACCCTGCTTCTGCTCGGCAGCTTTTCTCCGGGCACTGTTGGCATGCGATATGATCTTTTCCGGCTGTTCGTCCTTATCCTCAACAAAGCATACCCCGGCATTCAGACAAAAGTACTGAATCGGATACTCCGAGGATATCTGGTCTGTGATTTTCTGTTTAAAAGCAGCAAAGCGCTCTACAAAACCGTCCTGCGATTCCTGTGTACAGTCTGCCATGCAGACAAAAACATCGGAATGGAAACGGTCTGCAAAGATCACACCATCCAGATGCTGCAGACAGCACAGGATTCTTTTCAGAATCTCATTTCCCACAGCAAATCCCCAGTAATCATTGATCAGGTGAAATTCTCTCACATCCATCATGACAAACGCATAGCGCCCGTCCTCTGCAGCGCTGTTCAGCAGGGTGAAAACCTTTCTGGACAGTGCCTCTGCCGTGATGCTCTGCAGCATCTTTTCTTCACCCATCGCACAGCGGCTGACCTGTCCGAGCTTTGATTTTTTCTGCACCTTGTCCCGGTACATTCGGGCATCTGCGATCTTCAACAGATCCTTGATCAGATAATA
>JAHZHB010000044.1 GCA_019420465.1 Lachnospiraceae bacterium | reverse complement strand
GGTCTGTGAACATTTCCCAGATATGTATCTTTACTATAACAAAGTCTATATGTACTGTCAATAATATTTTATGCCTACTTTATTCGCAGGCCTCGCCGGACATAAGCTGCGCACCCCGTCTGCTCTCTGGCTAAGCCCTGAAGTGAGGGCTGACTGGTTCCCGGCCTGCAGGGCAGTGCCCGGAAGGGGCATCGGCCGCTTACCAGGCGGACGATGAGGATGCCTTGAGCTGGATTTGCATCAGCAAATCCTGCGAATGCATCCGGTACCCTTACGGACACTGCCCTGCAGGCCGCTGGAACCATCGCCCGAACGCCGGGCTTAGCCAGAGAGCAGACGGGGTGCACAGCTTATGTCCGGCGGGGCCGTCCGTCCTCCACATGTTCCAACAACAACTAGTCACCAGAAAATATCACACGAATTAAAAAAAGTCCAGTAAACACTGGACTTTTACAGCGGAGACGATGGGATTCGAACCCATGTGCCGGTTACCCGACAACTTGATTTCGAGTCAAGCTCGTTATGGCCACTTCGATACGTCTCCGGACATTGACTAATCCATTATACCCGCCCGACACACTTTCGTCAAGCAGACATCTGCAGCTTTCCCGCGACAGTTTCTCACTCCCGGGCCGCTTCCTCAGCCCGCTTCGCCTCCTTCTCCCGCTTCTTACGCTCTCGCAGCCCCTTAAAAAACGCTGACAGCATCTGACTGCACTCCTCTTCTAACACCCCCCGCGTGATTTCTACCTGATGATTAAACCGCGGATCCTGCAAAAGATTAAAAACCGACCCTGCACACCCCGCCTTCGCATTCATACAGGCAATGACCACCCGCTGGATTCTGGCCTGCACAATAGCTCCCGCACACATCTGGCACGGCTCCAGCGTCACATACATCGTACATTCCTCCAGCCGCCAGTCCCCCAGCCTGCGGCTCGCCTTCCGGATCGCATTCAGCTCAGCATGAGAAAGCGTATTCTTATCCGTATTGCGCCGGTTATATCCACGGGCGATCACCTTCCCCTGATAAACGATCACACATCCGATCGGCACCTCATCCAGTTTTTCAGCCATTTTAGCCTGCGTCATCGCCTGACGCATATAGCGTTCATCTGTCGTCATCTCATTTTCCTTCATACTTTTTATCAGTTACTCATATAATAAGGAGAAAAATCTTTGGAGTCAACACATGTCTGCCTATCAGCGTTTTATTTCCTATATGTATGAATATCACGGAAATACCAGACACCAGAACTGCGGCTATGCCCGCATCGACAACCGCAACCAGCTGTTAAAGATCGAGATACATATGAAAGTTTCTGCCACACAAACCGAGACACCACTCCATATCTACGGCTGTTTTCAGAAAGACGGCCAGCTCTACGGCATCGAATTTGGACAGCATCTGCCCGCACTTGGCATGGTCAACTGGCGCATGCAGTGCGCTTCGGACGATCTGGCACAGACCGGGATCAGCTTTCAGGATATCGAAGGACTCGTTTTGTCGGACGAAACACCCATCTCCTACTGCAGCATATGGAACGATCAGTCCATACTCCCCGTCAATCTGATCCCCTATCCGACAGTTTCCCCGGAAGAAGCATCTGGCATGCCCACGGAAGAAAACTCCGGTGAACCATCCGCAGAAACTGCCCAAGAAGAGGCCGAAGAAGCACAGGATGCCACTATTTTTGCCCCTACAGAAGAAGCTGCGTCACCGGATATCTCCCCTGCCAATACGGCTTCTTCAGACTCCATCCCGCCTGCTCCGACAGTTTCCACACCAGAAGCCACAGCAGCTTCCATTCCCGACACAAAAGAACCGGCCAGTGCCTGTGTAGAAGAACATCCCCGCACGACACCTACCCTCGTAGAACGGATCCTGGCCCAGGAATTTACCGACACCTCCGCAAAACCGGACAGCAGCCCGTCTGCCCCAGAAGAACCGCCAAAATCGCCGCAGTCCGCCCCCGTGTCGCGCTGGGAACGTCTGAAAAACAGCTTTCCCGCAGCCGGTATCTTCTCCGACGGTGACTTAAAAGACAGCCTGCGCATCGAACCCAAAGACATTCCGCTGCTTCGGCGGGAAGGCTTTCATATCGCCGGAAACCGCTTTATCCTGCACTGTTTTCAGCGGGATCCGCACTGTCTTTTAGGCCGCATAGGCAACAGTGAGCAGTACATCTTTGCGATCCCCGGCATCTATGACAACCAGGAACGCTTTATGGCCAACATGTTCGGTTTTCCCTGTTTTAAAGCCGTGGATGCCTCATCGTCACCCACAGCCGGGCAGAAAGGCTACTGGTACCGCGCCATGCACTGATTCTTATATATGTGCACAAAAGGCGCCTCCAAATCTTTTTTATATACCTGTAACGAAAATACCGGCAGAAAAACTGTGCTGTCTGCGCACAGCTTTCTGCCGGCAAATATATCTTTTACGATATCCAGGTCTCCCCTGTGGGAGATCCTTTTTACGCTTTTACGTCTCAGGCAATACTGTGTTTCTTTTTAAATGCCTCTTCCGCCGCATTCCATACACTGATCTCCTGCGGGAAGCTTGCCAGAAAAGCAGCCTTTGTCGCACGCATCAGAAGCTCGTATTCCTCTGTCATACCACAGAGAATCGCAGCGCCGCATCCTGTCGTATAGACATCCTGCGCGATCTTGTGCAAAAGGTTTTCATCCTTCATCGTACCTACGCCAAGGATAATGCATTTATAATTTTTGTCTTTCTGGCAGAGACTGATATAGACCTGTACCAGATTGACATATTCACGAAACAGCACCTCCTCCAGCTCTTCGGATGTCGCTGCAGAAAACATAAATTCATCTGCGATCTTTGTCATTTTCTTTCTGACACGCTTTTTACCAAAGATATGACCGATCTGCTTCTGCTCATAGCCAAGCTCCATCCACAGCGCCATAAAGGCATCGTAGCCGGTCAGCTTGTCCTTTTTGGTAAAACGCTTTTCCCAGAGCTTTTGGCGCAGCTCATTTGCCTCGCCCGGGTCCGTCTCCAGTCCTATATCCAGATACTGTTTCTTTTCCTCACCTGTAACAGACATATTGTAGCCTTCCAGCCAGTTTGTATAGACAGGTGCCTGTCTTCTCTGTTCTAACATAGCTTCTCCATTCTTTTCTCACTGTGCCTGCACAGCTTTTGTCTGCTATTATAACACACCCCCGGTATCATCGCCACCCTGTATCCGGGCATTTTGTCGACAATGTTTCCGGTAGGCCATCGGAGTCATCTCCTTATACTTTTTAAAAACACGCGTATAATACCCGGCACCGGAAAATCCACACTGCGCTGCGATCTGTGTGATCTCCAGATCACTCTCTGACAGCAGCACCAGACTCTGGTTGACACGGTAAGCCATCAGATAGGAAAAAAGCGTTTCCTGCATATAGCGTTTAAACATCCGGCAGCACTCATTCTTACAGATATGTACCTGCTCTGCCAGCTCTTCCAGGGTCAGCTTTTCCGCATAATGCTCCTGGATGTAGCTGATCAGGACACGGATACGCTCCTGATTGGGGTCTGCCTCCCTCTTTTTTTGTTTTCCTGTGCCCGGCCAGTTCTGGTACAGCCGCAGCCAGATCTGCATCAGTTCGATCTGGACTTTCAGCTCCCGTGTCTGCGACCGCTCACGACTCTGTCTGTGAATCTCCCGTACAGAGGAAAGGATCTGTTGCTGCCACTCTGTCTCAGGTGATAAAAAAAGAGCCGGACAGGCTGTATCCCTGCACAGATCCCGGACATACCGGGTGTACATCGCACTGGTCTTTTCGCCGTAAAGGATCCTCGGCAGAAAGGTCACCGACACATAGCTGCAGTCCGCCCCGGCAATACTTTCGCCCATATGCAGGGCATTGCAGTTGCAGAACAGTCCCTCACCGGCCCGCAGGTGGTATACACGGTCATTGACCCTGTAGCGGATCTCTCCGTCCAGGATCAGGGTCAGCTCGATCTGCGGATGCCAGTGCCATAAAAAGGCTCCGCCGTACATCGCAAAAAGTTTTTCATCGCTGACACGCACCGGAAAAGCAAAGCTGCCGTGCTCCTTGATCTCCTGCCTGTCTCCATCCACCTTTAACTGCTGCATCGCTTTCGGCATAGTATAAGGCTCCTTTCTCAATATAGTGCAAATACTGTGCAATATAATTGTTGTGTGTTTTTTCTTTGCTCATTATAATGACATTATACAGCAAAACATCCTCAGATGTACAGCTACACTCTGCGGATATCACGGATCATTTTTATCAGAAAAAGAAAGGAAGAAAAGCCCTATGACAGCAGAAAAAATGCAGCAGCTATTTCAGGAAACCTATAAAACCACACAGGTGCCGGACGTCTATTTTGCTCCCGGCCGTGTCAATCTGATCGGAGAACATACCGACTACAACGGCGGCCACGTCTTTCCCTGTGCACTGACCATCGGCACATACGGTGCGATCTTAAAAAGAGAGGACAGAAAGCTTCGCTTTTATTCGGTTAACTTCCCAGGCATCGTAGAATCTTCCCTGGACGATCTGGTACCGGCAAAGGCCTCCGGATGGACCAACTATCCAAAGGGTGTGATGTGGACCTTTGAAAAGCGTGGCTTTACCCTGCCCTGCGGTATGGATATCCTGATCTACGGCGATATTCCGAACGGCTCCGGCCTGTCTTCCTCCGCTTCCCTGGAGGTGCTTACCGGCCTGATGTTAAGAGACACCTTTGGCTTTGAAAAGCTGACTATGACTGAACTGGCCCTGATCGGACAGTATTCCGAAAACAATTTCAACGGCATGAACTGTGGTATCATGGATCAGTTTGCTTCCGCTATGGGTAAAAAGGATCATGCGATCTTTCTTGACACAGCGACATTAAACTACACCTATGCTCCGGTAAAGCTTGCCGATGCCCGTATCGTGATCACTAACAGCAAGGTCAAACACAGTCTCGTATCCTCTGCCTACAATGACAGACGAAGAGAATGCGAAACAGCACTGGCCATGCTGCAGAAAGTCGTGGATATCAAAGCTCTGGGCAATCTGACCGAGGAACAGTTTGAACAGTACAAGGACGCGATCACCGATCCCGTCTGCCTGAAACGTGCCAGACATGCCGTATACGAAAACCAACGTACGATCCGTGCCGTACAGGCGTTAAATGCCGGTGACCTCGAAGAATTTGGCCGTCTGATCAATGCGTCCCATGTCTCCCTGCGTGATGATTACGAGACCTCCTGTGCAGAGACTGATCTGCTGGCTTCTCTGGCATGGAAAATCCCGGGTGTTCTGGGCTCCCGTATCACCGGCGGCGGTTTTGGCGGCTGTACAGTCAGCATCGTCAGAAACAAGGCGATCGACACCTTTACTGAAAAGATCGGTCCTGTCTACGAAAAAGAGACCGGACACCAGCCGGAATTCTATATCGTGGATATCGGTGACGGCGCACACAAACTGAGCTGAGCACCATCGCATTCATTATTACGCACCAAACAGTGTGACAGAAAGGACAGTACCATGTTATATGAAGCCATCGCCCGGCTGGTCCGCTACGGTACAGACTGCGGACTGTTGCCGGCATGTGAAAAGATCTATGCCACCAACCTGCTTCTTGCCTGCTTTAACGAAGACGATTATGTCGAACCCGACACGCTTCCCGAAACAGACGATCTGGAAGATATTTTGCATGAACTGCTTGATGAAGCTGTACGCCGCGGCCTGATCGGGGACGATATCACCAGCCGGGATCTGTTTGATACCCGTCTGATGAACTGCCTTGTTCCGCGTCCGGCCAGCGTGCAGCAGACCTTTTTTGCTCTTTACAAAGATTCTCCCGAAAAGGCAACCGATTATTTTTACAAACTCAGTCAGGACAGCGATTATATCCGCCGTTACAGGATCAGAAAGGATATGCGCTGGAAAGTTGATTCTCCTTACGGTGCGATCGATATCACGATCAATCTGTCCAAGCCGGAAAAAGATCCAAAGGCGATCGCCGCTGCACGTCTGGCCAAAGCCAGCAGTTATCCGAAGTGCCAGCTTTGTCGTGAAAACGAAGGCTATGCCGGCAGAATGAACCACCCGGCCCGGGAAAACCACCGCATCATTCCGATCACGATCAACGACAGTGCGTGGGGCTTTCAGTACTCTCCGTATGTCTATTATAATGAACACTGCATTGTTTTTAACAGTCAGCACACACCGATGAAGATTGAACGGGCTACCTTTGTAAAACTGTTCAACTTTGTAAAGCTGTTCCCGCACTATTTTCTGGGGTCCAATGCCGATCTGCCGATCGTAGGCGGTTCTATCTTAAGCCACGATCATTTTCAGGGCGGACACTA
>JAHZHB010000043.1 GCA_019420465.1 Lachnospiraceae bacterium | reverse complement strand
ATACGTTCGCCATGGAAAAGGCTCCTGTAGAAAAAGAGCTTACGATCCCCGGCTACGAGGATGTCACCGCCGGTATCGTCAAATGGCCGCTGTCTGTCATCCGTATACGCCATACAGACGAAAAGCGCCTGATCGATCTGGCCAGCCATATTCTTGACAGCTGGCGGGGCTATACGGACGAAGACGCCTGTATCTATGCCGAAACAGACGGTGAACCACACAATACCATCACACCGATCGCCCGTTGGCGTGACGGCCAGTTTGAGCTGGATCTGGCTCTCAGAAACAATCTGACCACCAAAGAGAATCCCTTAGGACTCTATCACCCACATGCCAGATGGCACCATATCAAGAAAGAAAACATCGGACTGATCGAGGTCATGGGTCTGGCCGTACTGCCCTCCCGTCTGAAAGCAGAGATGGAGCAGCTGGCCAGCTGTCTCACGACAGGGGATGACATTACAGCATATCCGGATCTTTTAAAACACAAGGACTGGGTAGATGAGTTTCTTCCCCGTTATCCTGAGATCACACCGGACAATGTACACCATATCCTTCAGCAGGAGATCGGCCAGGTCTTTGTCCACGTTCTCGAAGATGCCGGGGTCTACAAATGTACCAAAGAAGGCCGCGAAGCCTTTATGCGTTTTATAAACACGCTCTGACCCTTTCAGAGACTGCAGCGTTTTTCCTTCGCTGCAGTCTCTTCTTTTGTGCCATGCGTATCCATAATCAGTCCTGTGAACCCATTTTGATTATATATCTGGCAGATACCGTTTTCCTGCCTGTGTTTCTCACCATATTTTATGCTCAATTGTATCAATTACATCTGCATTTCAAAAAATTAAATTTTTTTCAAAAAAGTTATTGACAAACCGGTTGCACCTGTATATAATAATCATTGTTGCGAGACACGAGGCAACAAAACATCGAAGTGTGGCTCAGTTTGGTAGAGCGCTGCGTTCGGGACGCAGAGGTCGCAGG
>JAHZHB010000042.1 GCA_019420465.1 Lachnospiraceae bacterium | reverse complement strand
CAGCGAGCGGATGAAGCAGAGAAAAAACTTGCCAGAGTGGACATACAACGTCAGCAAGAAAAAGAAGAATTGAAAGTACAGCGACAGCGAGCGGATGAAGAATGTCAGCGTGCGAACGAAGCGGAGAAAATGCTTGCAGAATTAAAGGCAGAACTGAGAAAATATCAGAAACAGGCGAAGAGTGCAGAATAAAAAAGTGATCAGGAGGTAACGACATATTGTCAGAAGGAGACAGTGTGTGGTTACCTCTTTTTTGTTATGTGGGTCAGGGGGATCCGATGGAAGAATTTTAACCGGTATTTTGCTGCAGGGGATGGGGAATGAGATCCAACGCAACAGGCAAAAGGGAGAAAATGACCCAATAGATATACCAGTTAGGAATATGTTTAAAAACATATTGACATAAGTGCGGGGGGGGGGTTATACTGCAAGTGTGCTGGAGCTTCAGTAAATGGGTGAGATTACCATACAGACCGCAACTACCGTTATAGTCGGCAATCAGTGGCTTTCGGCGTACTGGATCGAACACGGATAACGATGTGCAGGCGAAAACAAACGATGCTATAGAGAGTGTCGTGGCTTTTGCCTGCATTTTTTTTCAAAAAGAATTGTGAAGTTTCTGTGGAGAAACAGTGAAAATGCTGCAAAGAACCTTGCGGAAATGCTGCAGAAAACATAGCGGGAGGATATCATCCCCGTGTTGATACATGATGAAACGGAAAAGCGCGTCCGTTTTATCAAAAGAAACTTGTAAACAAATAAAAAGAAAAAGGAGGAAAGCGTTCGTGAAAAACAACATGAAGAGACTTCTGGCAGCTACATTAGCTGCAACAACGTTACTGGGAACTGCTCTGCCGACTATGGCGGACACAACAACATCTCATCCGAATCTTACTTTGTATAATACACCATATACAAGTGTGGTAGATGATACGTCATCACAGAAAACGGTTGATCTTATGGCGTGTGGTGCTACGGACAAATGGAAAGTGGGATTCCTTTCAGAAGCAGAGGTAAATGACGTAGAATGGAGGATCTTATCTGGCGGTGCCGGTGGAGTGACGATTGCAGAAACATATCCTATCGAAATGGATACCGATCAGTATATTGCCTATGCAGATGTAAGAGTTGCTGCAGGTGCAAATAATGGTATTACTGTTGTTGAGGCATCCAATTCCCAGGGTGGTTATGTAGATTTTACAATTTCTGTTAAAAATACTGCAACAGCTGTCCAGTCTGTAACAGGAGTTAAGAATGTCTTTTATGATGCAACAGGTACTACAGAGTCAAAAATCGGTGAAGTTGGCGCTGTTACAGTAGATGTTAATAATCATTATGGCAACAGCAATTATCCGTGTGTCCTGGATGCGCCGATGGCAGCTCTTGCAGCTCCGAATAGTATTGTTAAAAATTATTCCATCAAATCTAATTATGGAACATTCACGCTTAAAACATTTGTTCTGGGAAATCAGACATATGATTCTGACCTTAATGATTATACAAAACCAGGCTGGCAGTACAGAGTATACGATGCTTCCGGTAAGATGGTAGAAATCAGCGAAAAGGTTGCAGCAGATGATTGTCCGCTGTCCAATGGCTGCACAATCGTTTGGAAGTACGGCACATATGCAGGAACTACTTTCAGTGCTACGCTTTAATAACTGTACAGATATCAGGCAATGAGTGATTAAAAATGAAAGGCCGGTACAATAGGAATATTGTTCCGGCTTTTCATAGATGAAAGAGAGTGTCATGAAAAAAATAAAAAAAATAAGTTATATTTTTATTTGCGCCCTATGGTTCCTGGGGTTGGGGATATTTACGGATAAGGTTTATGCATCTGAAACGCAGAGTGGATATACCATTTCAGTGGATGAGTCTGTAAAAGATACCGTAAGTGTGGATAAAACAACAGCCCAAAAAGGAACAAAGGTAACGGTAACGGTAGCACCGGAAAGCGGCTATGCTATCAAAACACTGGCTGTATCGGGGATTGAAACAAAGGATATCAAATGGGAAAAGGATACAAAGAAATATTCTTTCCTAATGCCAGAGCAAAATGTGACAATATCAGCAAAATTTGATAAGGCGTATGATATTACATTACAGGGATGTCTTAAGAGTGCTTATTATGAATCACTTCGTTTGTTTTCAGAAGATGGTTTGGAACGTGATATCACTTTACCTGCTCGAATAAATCCCTACGCAAGTGCAAAGGCAAAGATTCCGGCTGGAAAGTATTATTTTAATATGTATGATGATGAGGGCAATCTTTCATATGAAGGAGAGTTTGAACAGAAAGAAGAAAAAAGCACATTGAAGTTTCACCCGGTTCAATTTTTGGTATACATTTATGGCGTGGATGAAGCAGAGTACAAAATGGGAGCGATCGTTCATATAAAGGATCCCGACGGAAAAGAATTGAAGATATATCCAGATTCGCGCACATGTGTGAAAAGGGCTGGTGGTGGCTATTCGAGTATGATGTATCTTTTAGAGTGCAAAAAAGATTATACCTGTGAAGGTGAACTGATAGATAAGACTATAGATGGGTTTGAGCTGTCTGCGTCAAAACTGAATATTCCAAGCTGTGGAGCTTTACAACAAGAAACTTTAAGGGCCACTGTTAAACTATCGGAAGTATCCTTTGAAGTGTCTAAAAATGCTAATTTACATTGTTATCTGCACAAAGGTGTTGCGTATACCGAAATGGATGAAAAAAAGCCGGTTGCAGTGGATACTTCTGGAGAGCTGGATGTATACACATATAGGTTAATGAAGTCTTCCACTGTGTATATGGTTGCAGGCGGTGATGGTACGGCATATAAAAAGAGTGCATATTTTATGATGCCGGAAGTACAGGAAATGCGAAAAGACAAACTCATACTTGAGGACAAAGATGCATCTACAACATACCGACTAAACGGCATGTGTGACAGTACCGATATTTACAGTAATATCCGTGAAAATTATCTGGAAATGCAGGTTGGTGAAACGACACAGTTGGAAGCATTTCGCGTTTCACAGACAGTAACAGATAGTATAAGCAATAATTTTTATGAACCAGACCGGCATTATAGAATCGTGGCCGGGGATTCTGTTACGCTGACAGATGCAGGTGCCCCTGGACGAGAATATCAGCTTTTAAAAGCGGTAAAATCCGGAATCAGTGTTATTGAGATAACCTATGATGAGATTGATATGGATGGTAGATACAACTTCCCGGCATTGCCAAAGGAAAAAACAGGTATTGTTATCATAAATGTCGGTGGAAGCTCAGCTGGAATCGAATCAGGGATTGATCTGACACAGTATGATACGGTGTATATTCCTTATAAAACAATAAACCCAGATGGAACGGTTTCACAGGGACAGGATACGGTGGAATATACGTTTAAACCGGGTGATGGCGTATCTGTACAGGTTCATGAGCCGTTATCTATAAATAGCGACTGGAATACGCAGTGGGCGACATATCCAAAGAATGATGATGGTTCTTATACGATCACATTACATGAAGGAAGAAACATTGTTGAACTGAAATCAGGATCGAATGTTTTGTATAAAATTATCAATGCAGCAAAGCTGACCACTACAATTGAGAATGCAGTTCGGCCGGGACAAATGCTTCATTCTGGGGATGTGGCTAATATTTCGTTTGAAGGATTGGAATTACCGTTGAAAAAGATGACAGCGGTCTATAATCCGGGCTACCCAGATACGACATGGGTTCAGTATACACAGGGAGAAGATACTATTAGAAGTACTGGCGTCCAATATAGTATTGGTGTGCATAATACCATCCAAACGGAAGTAAAAACAGTAGGCGATACAGTATTAACGGGCGGAACGATTCACTTGACACATATGGGAAGCCCATTATATTCACATTGTAAGATTCCGTTGGCAGGATTGACTCCGAATTTTACAGCAGATGAAGATACAAGCAAAGTATATTATAGTGTTTTGCCAGATATTACATTAACTGTTATTGGAAATGAGATAGATGTTATAAATCTCATTAACGCTATTGATCCGGAAAACTACCTCAACTGTGTAGATACCATCAAAGCTGCCAAAGATGCATATGATCTGTTGACAGAAGATGAGAAAGCTAACATTTCCAAGGCTGATGTAGAAAAACTCAACACAGCCTATGCTGCCGTAGAAGATATCATCAAAGTTATTGAAGCCATCGATGCCCTTCCGGATACGATTACGCTGGAGCAGAGAGAGGCTGTTGAGGCTGCCAATGCTGCGTATACAGCGCTGACACCGGAGAGACAGAAGGCTGTATCCAATGCAGACAGGCTGCAGAAAGCTGTAGAGACGATGCAGGGACTTGTGACCCGTCAGGATCGGATCGATGCAGTGGTTGCAAAGATCAATGCGCTGCCGGAAACTTCGAAGCTGACGAAGGCGGATGCAGAAGCTGTCGCAGCAGCCAGAGCAGCCTACGATGCACTGACAGCAGATGAACAGGATGCTGTTGATACAGAGAAACTGACTGCCGCTGAGACACAGCTTAGCTATATCGATGCCGCTGATTCTGCAATGGAGGCTATTGCAGCCATCGGTGAGGTAACGCTGGATAATTACGAAACAAAATATGAGCAGATCGTGATTGCCCGCAGTGCATACGACAATCTGGCAGAAGGTGCCAAAGTCTTAGTCACCAATCTGGATACACTCAAAAAAGCGGAAGAAGCTTATCTGTCGATGGACGAGGATGTCAAAGAGGTGATCGCAGCTATTAACCAGCTGAAAGATCCGCTTTCAAAGTCCAGTGCAGATATGGATGCGAATGCACTGTATGGAATCTGGAATAAGTACACCTATGTTGTTGTCAATATCCGTGGCCTGGCTGATGAGCTGACAAAGGACAAGCAGGCGATCGTTACCAATATGAAGGATCTGGAAACAGCGGAAGCGTATATCCAGAAGATCAAAGACTATGATCAGAAGCTTGCAGAGCAGGATACAGCAGCGAAGATCGCCACAGGTAATTATGTACAGGCGAAGAAGCTGTTAAGTGCAGAAGGTTTCCCGAAGTTTGAGGATTATGATCCGACAAAAGCGGATAAGAAAGATATCGCGAAAGTTGCAGACCAGGTAGCACAGGCAAAGGCTGTTGTTGACAAGCTGACAGATGAGCAGAAAGCAGCACTGGATGAAGATCTGGGAGCAGGAACGGTTGCAAATCTGAAGGCTCTTGCAGATCTTGCAAACGCTGTAGCGGGTTATGAGGACCAGTACAAGGCAACACAGGATGAGCTCGATAAAGCAGCAGAAAAGATCAGGGATGAAGCTGCAGCCAGCCAGTATGTCAGCGAACTGACTGAGGTTTACAACACCTACAAGGATAAAGAGGTATCCCGAAGTGATATCGCCATCATCCGCCAGACCATCAAGGCATATGACGATCTGACTGATGCACAGAAGGATATTATCAAAAATGCAGAGAATGCTTCCACGATCACAGAGATGCTGGATGCATTAAAGAAACAGGATGAACAGGTACAGAAGGATGAAAAGGCCGCTGCAGAAGTGACAGAGTACATCAAAAACCTGCCGACCAGCCTGAATCTCGACAATATGGAAGCTGTCCACAGCGACCTCAAGATGATCGTTGAGAAGTACAATGCGTTAAATGCCAATGCACAGAGCTATGTGCGCAAGGTCAGCAAGGTAACTGCACTCAACAATGTCCTCAATACGATGACCACAGAGATCAACACGTTCCGTGAGGGCAAACCGGAGGTGGCAGCAGCCGCTACGGCCTACAACAGCATAACGGTAAGCTGGAAGGAATACCAGTACGCCCAGTCCTACGATGTCTACAGAAAGACAGCCGGAGGTGAATGGACGAAGCTGGCCAATACGACAGCTTTACAGTACATCGATCAGACCACAGCCGGTTCTACGGCATACAGCTATACCGTAGTAGCATTAAGCTCCCGCTGGGGCCAGAGTGTATCGAGTGCATACGATGAGAACGGTGCCGCTGTAACGACACCGGCAGCACCGGCAGCACCGGTAACACCGCAGCCGGATAATGGCAATGTGACACCGGATAACGGCAGCACCACACCGGATGCAGGCACGACCACAACAGTCAGTGATTACACCGGACTGAAAGCGGTATCCGCCGGATGCAACAGAATCAAGGTCAGCTGGAAGAAGATCAAGGGCGCTGACGGTTACGTGCTGTACCGTGCAACATCAGCAAACGGCAAGTACAAAGCGTTAAAGACGATCAAAAAGGCAAAGACAACATCCTATACGGACAAGAACCGCGCGACAGGAAAGACCTATTACTACAAGCTTCGTCCGTACAAGAATGTCAAACACAAAAAGCAGTACATGGCTTACAGTACCGTAGTCAGCACAAAGGCTATGCCGGGCAAGGTGAAATTTACCAAGCTCACAGCCAAAAACAGCAAGGCTACGCTGAAATGGAAGAAGGTCAGCGGAGCCAGCGGTTATCTGATCTACCGTTCTGACAGAAGTGATGGTGGCTTTAAGTGTATCAACAGTCTGAGTGGCAGAAAGACCAGATACACAAATACGAAGCTGAAAAAGGGCCAGACCTACTATTACAGGATCCGTGCATACAAGAAATCCGGTAAGAAGAGAATCTACGGTGATTTCTCTGTAGTAAAGGCTGTAAGAGTCAGATAAGCCAAAAGAAGTAAAACACAGGTGATTTCCCCGACAGCCGGGGCAGCGGACACGATCCGCAGCCCCGGGAGGGGTATCCTGTGAACAGAGGAGCATCTTTTCCCGGAGGAAGATATGCTGCTGTGCTGACAGGATAAGAAGTAAAAAACATATATGATGTGGAGGATATGAAAAAAATGAAGAGGAAGACAGTAACCGCTTTTCTGATGAGTCTGAGTCTGGCGATGACGATACCAGGGAGTGTATATGCATCCGATGTGTCATCGGTGACGGAGGAGGTACAGGTACAGTCTGTAGCGGAAGAGACACCGGTACCGGAAAATACAGCAGAAGAAAAACAGGCGGATGAAAACAATACAGGCGGGACAGAAGAGATAAAAGAGAAAAACTCTGTGAGTGAGACAGAACAAGAAGAAAATACGTCCCCGAAAGAAGAAAAGGCAAAAGAAGTAAAAAAAGAAGAGAAAAAGGAAAAACAGACACAGACACAGTCCGGTGAAGCAGAAAACAGTGTGCAGGAAGCGACCGAACAGATCACTAAGGCTGTGGAGGCTGCTGCAGAGCAGGAAAAGCCGGATATGTCATCAGATGAGATGAAGGATTTTATCACGGCAATGCAGCTGTATGACACCCTGTCCGAGGCGGACAGACAGAAGCTGTCAGAGAAGACACAGCAGGATATGCAGAAGGTGCAGAGCAGAATCAGCGATGTGATCCATACGTCCGAAGGTATTACGGCGACGAGTGCTGACTGGTATGCACAGACGCAGACACAGGAGGCAAGTCAGAAAGATGCTGTGCTAAAGGCAGCGGGGGAACTTTATCCGGGCTGCAGTCCGCATATAGTCTATGGCAGGGATATTCAGTATACCAATATTCTTACCGGAAAAACATATGCGCAGAATACGATGATTTCGCTGACTTTTCCGGTTCCTGCGGGGTATGATCAGCTGATAAATCCCAAGGTAGTCAGTTACGCAGACGGAAAGCTTACAGAGATATCTGCACAGAGAAAGGGAGACAGCTTTTTCATAGAGAGAGCCCGTTCTTTACAGAATATTTATGTGATCGACACACCGATCGACCTGACCGGTATCACGATGGATGCGGCGGTTTCTGTCAATGCCGGACAGAAGCAGCAGCTGAGTGTACATACTGTGCCGGAAAAGGTGACGCAGGCGTATCAGCTGACCTGGTCCAGTGACAATACGGCGGTAGCCACCGTCGATGCAGGCGGGCAGGTGACGGCACTGCAGGAGGGTACGGCACATATCACGGCGACTGTCGTTGGGACACAGATCAGTGCGACGTGTACGGTGACGGTAGTACAGGGGGCACATGCGCTGCCGGTATCGGTAGACAGTATGCTCAAAGAGACGAGAGAGTATATGCTGGCGACGGATAAAAATCCGACGATCGGCAGTGAATGGTTTGCGCTGGGACTGGCCAGAAGCGGTCTGGATACGGGCAGCAGCTATTTTTCTACCTATTATAATCATGTGGCCAATTATCTGACCCAAAAGCAGGGCAAGCTGACCAATACAGTGAAATACACGGAGTATTCCAAGGCGATCATCGTTATGACGGCGATAGGTAAAGATGCCAGAAATATCGCCGGTTACAACCTGTTTGAGCCGCTGGCGGATTTTGAAACGGTAAAGGCGCAGGGAACGAACGGCCCGATCTGGGCGTTGATTGCCTTAAACTGTAATCCGGCCTACTCGATCCCGGAGGTGTCCGGTGTGAAAACGCTGACGACCGAACAGGGGCTGATTGATTACCTGTTGGACAAGGAAACGCCAAAGGGTGGCTGGTCCATGACGGGAGAGGCACCGGATCCGGATCTGACGGGTATGGCGCTGCAGGCACTGGCTCCGTATTATCAGGTCAAAGGATATGAAAAGGTGACTGCGGCCATCGACCGTGCACTGGAGGTTTTAAGCACGCTGCAGAAGCAGGATGGCGGCTATGCGACGATGGGTGTGGAGACTTCGGAGTCTGCGGCTCAGGTGCTGACGGCATTGTGTGCGCTGGGGATCGATCCGATGCAGGATGCCCGCTTTATCAAGGGCGGCAGCTGGCTGGTGGAAAATCTGATGAGCTATCATATCTCCGGCAGCGGATTTATGCATGTCAAAGCCGGTGCGGCCAATAATGGCGGAGGAGCGGCCGGTGAGGTCAACGGTATGGCTACGGAACAGGCGTATTATGCACTGACGGCTTATCAGAGACTGCTGGACGGTAAGACGTCGCTTTACGATATGTCCGATATCCGGCTGACGAAAGGTGAGACCGGCGACGGCAAGGGTACAGGTCTGGAAGACAAGGACAGGGAGCATGAGAAGGAAACACCCGAGAAAAATCCTCAGGATACCGAAAAAAAGAAAGACGATAAAAAGCAGGATACAGAGAAAAAGGACGACAAAAAAGCGACCACGGATAAGAAAAAGACCACGACCACAGCTGCAAAGAAAAAGCTGACCTACAAGGGTAAGCGTCTGAAACTGACCGGCGGCACCTCGGGAAAGAAGCTGACGCTGTCCGGTAATTCCGGCAAAAAGCTGACACTGACCGGTGCAGACGGTACGACAGACGGCACGGACGGCGGCGATGGCTGGGCTTTTGCACCGGAGGACTATGCAGAGGGTGAAGATACTTCGGAAAAGAAGCTGACCCTGTCGGAGATCAGTGCGGTGGAGGAAACAGCGAGCCCGGACAGTGTCGTGACGGAGAGTCAGGACAGTGCGGATGCGGCACAGGCAAAGGAAAGCGCGGATACAGAGGAAAACAGCCGGCAGATGCGTGAGAAAACCTCGCTATGGGCCGTGATCGGTGGTGCTGTGCTGCTGGCAGCGGCTGTGATCGCAGGGATCTTTATCTACAGGAAGAAAAAACTCTGATACATAAAAAAATGCGGATAAAAACATATAGAAAAGAGTGAGGACGATATGGGAAAACCAGAGAAAATCATACGGCGTGTACTGGCCATGCTGCTGGTACTGCTGGTGCTGACAGGATGTGGAAGCAGTGCCGATAACCAGATGCCACAGATCACCAGTGCGGTGGCGGATGCGATGGAAGAAAGTACTGCGGACAAAAGCAGTGTGGCGGAGGAAACACAGGCGCTTACAGAGGACAATGAGATCCCTGCGGACGGTGTGATCACAAAGGAACAGATGGAGACTGTTGCCGGGCAGGATATGACGGTAAGGTTTCACGGGAAGACAGCGGACGGGATCAGCTATACCTGGAGCTACGAGGCGAAGCAGATCCAAAATCCGGTCGAACAGAAGCTGCTCGCAGAGATATCGACAGATCAGCTGGACGATGTGAAAAAGGAGGCAGCCGATGCGCCGTATGCGCTGGCGGTGACGCTGCAGGATATGGAGCTGGCGGCAGCACCGACGCTGACGCTGACTTTAAATGAAAAATGGGATGCGGACCGGGTATTTTACTGCTGTGAGGACGGTGGCTTAAAGAAGCTGTCGGATGTCACGATCGGGACAACGCAGGGTGAGCAGGGCGAGGTGTCCGAGCTGACCTTTACCGTGCCAAAGGCGGGAGGCACCTTCTATCTGGTCGGCGGCTTAAGCGAGGGATCCGGCACGGACGATGCGGATACAGAGAGCGATACGGAAAGTGAAGCTGTTAAGAGCGAAGTGCAGGAGACAGAAGAGACTGCCACAGGCGGACAGAACAGTAGCGGTAAGAAACAGACGACAAAGACAGAGAAAAAGGATACCGCGGACACAGAGAGCAAACAGGAGGAGAAGCAGGAGACAAAAGCAGAAAAGCTGCCGACCTGTACGATTTCGATCGAGTGTAAGACGATCCTTGACAATCTGGACAAGCTGCGCTCTTCCAAGACGGACTATGTACCGGCGGACGGCTGGATCCTGTATAAATCAACGGTGGAGTTTGAAAAGGGCGATACGGTCTTTGATGTGCTGAAAAAGGTGACAAAGGCGGCCGGTATCCAGATGGAGTCCAAGTGGACACCGATGTACAACAGCTATTATATCGAGGGCATCAATCAGCTGTACGAGTTTGACTGCGGTGAGCAGTCCGGCTGGATGTACAGTGTCAATGGCTGGTTCCCGAACTACGGCTGTTCGAGCTATGAGCTTAAGGACGGGGATAAGATCGAGTGGCGCTATACCTGTGATCTGGGCTCTGACGTAGGCAATGCCTACACAGGAGACTGAGACGATGACGGATGCTTTTTCAAGGTGCCATCCGGTGCTGAATTTCTATTATTTTGTACTGGTGCTGGGCTTTACGATGTTTGTGCAGCATCCCGTCTTTCTGGCTGTGTCTTTTCTGGGAGCTACGTCCTATGGGATATGGCTTTGCGGAGCCGGAAAGATCCTGAAGGTAAATTTTCTGTTCACGCTGCCGATGCTTGTCATCGTGGCGCTTCTTAATCCGCTGTTTAACCATTACGGGGTGACACCGCTTCTGTATCTGGAGAGCAGCGGCAATACGGTGACACTCGAGGCGATGGTCTACGGTGTGGTGCTGGGGTGTGTGCTGTTTATCGCGATCCTGTGGTTTGCCTGCTATAACCAGGTGATGACCAGTGACAAGTTTATCTACCTGTTTGGCCGGATCATTCCTTCGCTTTCGCTGCTTTTATCCATGGCGCTTCGGTTTGTGCCGCATTTTGCCGCACAGCTGAAGGTGATAAGAAACGGCCAGAAATGTGTCGGGATGGATATCGGAAACGGCAGTCTGAGAGAGCGGGCCACAAACGGGCTGCATATCGTGTCGATCCTGATCACATGGGCGCTGGAAAATGCGATCGAGACAGCGGATTCGATGCGAAGCCGGGGGTATGGTCTGCCGGGACGTACGGCTTTTTCTGTCTACCGGTTTACGAAAAGGGACCGTGTGCTTCTGATCTGGCTGGGAGTGCTCGGTGCAGTCAGCATCTGTGGCTGCAGCCGCGGGGCGGCTTTTGCCCAGTATGATCCGCGGATCCTGCTGGCGGGATTTCAGATACAGGGCTACGGGGCACCGGTCAGCTGTCCGGCGGGACTGGCGGCAGTGACGTTTGTAAGCTTTGCGCTGTTTTGTTTTACACCGCTGGCACTGGGTGTGTGGGAACGGCTGGCTTTGAAGGCCAGTGCAGCACATGCCGGACAGGATATGACGATGACGTACCGGCAGATTTATCAGGAGATGGACAGGGAAGGAGACAGCGTATGCGGCCGATCGTAGAATTACAGGATTTTTGCTTCTCCTATCCGGAGAGCGACCATAAAACATTAAAACATATCAGTTTTTCGATAGAAGAGGGAAGCTTTACGGTGCTCTGTGGCAAGAGCGGCTGCGGAAAAAGTACACTGCTTCGCCAGTTAAAGTCAGTGCTGGCACTGCACGGAGAGTCCTCCGGCGAAATCCTGTTTGACGGTACACCGTTTTCAGAGGTGGATATGCGCAGACAGAGTCAGGAGATCGGCTTTGTCCTGCAGAATCCGGAAAATCAGATCGTGACGGACAAGGTCTGGCATGAGCTGGCCTTTGGGCTGGAAAGTCTGGGGTACGATACGCCTTCGATCCGGCTTCGGGTGTCGGAGATGGCGAGCTATTTCGGCATCCACCGCTGGTTTTACCGGAATGTATCCGAGCTTTCGGGCGGCCAGAAGCAGCTGTTGAATCTGGCCGCGATCATGGCGATGCATCCGCGGCTTCTGATCCTCGATGAACCGACGTCACAGCTGGATCCGATCGCGGCTTCCGATTTCCTCGAAACGGTCAAAAAGATCAACCGGGATATCGGTACGACCGTGATCCTGACGGAGCACCGGCTGCAGGATGTGATCCCCTGGGCGGATCAGGTCGTGGTGATGGATCAGGGTGGGCTGATCGCCAGGGGTGCACCGGGACAGATCGGTGAGATCCTGAAAAACAGTGGACACGGGATGTTTCTGTCGATGCCGGTACCGATGCAGGTGCATGCGGCGGTTAAAAGCGATCTGCCCTGTCCGCTGACGGTGCGTGAGGGCCGCCAGTGGATCACACAGCTGATGGAAGCCGCCGGGCATGAAAGAGTACCGGAACCGGAGACCGCTGTTGAGCAAAATAAAGATACAGAAGCAAAAATACAGACAGAAGGAAAAATAAAAGAGGGTGCGACGCGCCCAAAGGAGATCGAGGTGCGGGACGTATGGTTCCGCTACGAAAAGGATGGCGCCGATGTGGTAAAGGATCTGCAGCTGGATGTGTATACCGGTGAGTTTTTTGCACTGGTCGGCGGCAACGGGACGGGAAAGAGTACGACATTGTCGCTGCTCTCCCGGGTGCGTGTGCCGTACCGGGGAAGGATAAGGCTGCATGGAAGGGATATCCGCAAATTTACGGACCGGGAGCTGTACCGGGGCTATCTGGGCGTACTGCCGCAGAATCCCCAGAGTATGTTTATCAGAAAGACGGTCCGGGAGGATCTCTATGCGATGATCGGCGGTGCGAAAGAAAAAAGATCAGAGATGTACGACGCACCGATGGCAAAGGCCGAGGCGATCGAGGGTATCGTGAGCCTGACCCATCTGGAAGGGCTTCTGGACAGGCATCCGTACGACTTAAGCGGCGGTGAACAGCAGAGGCTGGCGCTGGCCAAGGTGCTTTTGCTGCGGCCGCAGGTGCTTTTACTCGATGAGCCGACCAAGGGACTGGATGCGGAGTACAAGGTGGAACTGGGCGATATCTTAAAAAAGCTGCAGACACACGGCATCACGATCTTTATGATCTCCCATGATGTGGAGTTTGTCGCGGAGTATGCCGACCGTGTGGGGCTGTTTTTTGAGGGAAATGTCGTGACGTGCAAGGAAGCGCATGCTTTCTTTGCCGGAAACAGCTTTTATACGACGGCAGCGAACCGGATGGCGAGACATTACTTCCCGGAGGCCGTCACGGCCAAGGAGGTGGCAGCATGCTTACAGGCGAAGCTTTAGACCGGTTTATGGACTGGTTCTGGGCGGTGGACGGGACAGATCAGGCCACGTGGCAGGACGCTTCGGATGAAGAGATCGCTGAATACCGGATGCCGCAGGGGGATGTTTATATCA
>JAHZHB010000041.1 GCA_019420465.1 Lachnospiraceae bacterium | reverse complement strand
GATTATCTCAGAATGGCTCAAGAACGACTGTGCCGATTCCATTACATATGTTACAGGTGTGATTCAGCAGTGTGTAAAAATGCCACAAAGCGAAACAATGAACGTTGTTTGACAACTTCAAATTGATAAATTTCTCCCTTTTTTACCTGTCGATGTCTGTATTGCTTTGAGCGGTTGTCCGCCCAACGATAATCAGATTTAGAGAAACGATTAAGTTCGTCAGCACTGAAAAAATTGGAAAGGACAGCATTATTGGTTTTTGTTTGTGCTTTTAAGAAAAGAGTCAATTATAAAATTAGAATATTTATGAAATGTAGAACATATCCAAAATAGACCAGTAAATGAATAATAAATGAAATAAACAAAATAAACAAAGAGGAGGACACACCAATGAAAATCGTAATCATCAACGGAAGTGCAAGAAAAGGAAACACTCTGACAGCCATCCAGGCTTTCTGTAAAGGTGCCGAAGGTAAACACGAAATCGAAATCATATCCCCGGAAAAGCTGCAGATCGCACCGTGCAAGGGGTGCGGTGTCTGTCAGTGTCATCTGGGATGTGTCGATAAGGATGATACCAATGCAACAGTTGACAAGATTGTCGCAGCAGATATGATCGTCTTTGCAACACCGGTGTACTGGTGGGGAATGTCGGCACAGTTGAAACTGATCATTGATAAATGTTACTGTCGTGGTCTGCAGCTGAAAGGAAAACAAACAGGTGTTATTATCGTCGGCGGATCTCCGACAGATGCTCTGCAGTATGAGTTGATCCAGAAGCAGTTTAGCTGTATGGCCGGATATCTGTCCTGGAATATGCTGTTTCAGAAGGCTTATTATGCAACGGCACGGGAAGATCTGGCTAATAATGCAGAAGCTGTGAAAGAGCTGGAAATGCTTGGTCAATCCATATAAAACACAGCCGACTCTCGGCCAGCCAGCTGAAAAAGAAGGAAGGATAACAGTGATGGAGGAAAAGGATAAGCAGTTTCAGACATATTTCAGTTTTTACAAAAGCATCATCGATCAGGACAGAGCAGCTGTCGTGATCTGTAATCTGCAGCATGAAATTATCTATATGAACCCGGCGGCCGTACAAAATTATGCAAAGCGGGGCGGCGCCGGTCTGATCGGCCGGAGCCTGCTGGCATGTCATAATCCTGAATCCAGAGAAAGAATACAGCAGGTCACCGACTGGTTTGCAGCGGATGAAAGCCATAATATCGTCTATACATCGCATATCGCAAAGCAGAATAAAGACATTTATATGGTGGCTTTAAGAGACCATGGCAGGCTTATCGGATACTACGAAAAGCATGAGTACAGAAATTCGGAAACCATGAAACCGTATGATTTATGGTAAAAATGGCTTGCGGAAAGAGCCGGTGCTTTTTGATGCCAGAGGGATACAGGAGCATTCCGGCACGCAAAGCGACAGTGGAACCAGAGGATTCCAGCATAGACGGTATCGTATAGACGATACCGTTTTTTTGTGCCGTGCTGTTTCGCGGCTGATCCGTGGAACTGTTTTGGGCTTCCTTTGACAATAAAAGTCTGTCCATAGTTGCAGGCAGCCCGAGAATCTGATAAGCAAATTCTGGTGTCATTCCCTATATACCTCATCTGTGTCTAAGCATAATACAAAGAAAATAAAGCGGCAATCCTTAAATTCACGGAAAAGCAAATGAATTTAAGGATTGCTGCATTGAATCCACCGCTATAAACTGTTATGATGAGGAAAAGAGCACATAAAAGGAGAACCGCTGTGGATAAAACAAAAGAGCTTTACCGTGCATTACAGGACAAGGGGTATCCGGACGATTTTTGCCGTGAGATTGCCTTCAAACATATGAATACAGACTATACAGCCACGCGGATGCTGGGATATCTGTACCGGGTGAGTGAACCGCGGGTTGAGGACGTTGTGGATGAGATGCTGGCAATTTTGAGCGACAGGCAGGCAATCATCCAAAAGAAAGAGCTGGAACATGCACAGGCGGTGATGAATGATGTGTACAGAAACGGACTGTAATGAGTTACTGACAAATCATCCACCGGCAATGCAAATCATTCCTATAAATCATACGATGAAGGCTACGATGCCATCTATGATGATGACGATTATGACTGGAACAGATACCAGACGGACAGAGATTACGCGAATGGTGTGGACGATGCCATGGACGACTGGGAAGATGAGTATGGTGAGGACTGGTAAAAACAGGCGGAAAGGATACCTATGAAAGATATACAGCTGAAGTTTTTGACGGATGAAAACAAAAGGAGATATCTCTCCCCCAGGATTCCCTGTGATGGTCTGGACGAAAAGCTGCTGCATGTGGAGATCATCGATGGTGATACCAGACGTGTGTATCCGGTATTTCAGCAGAAAGCAGGTACATATGGAATGTATAGCGAGTACATGACCAGGCACGGCTGTGCCTGCTGTTCTCTGACGACGGTGCTGGCCGCTTTTCTGGATAAATACGCTGAACTGCGTCCAGAGCGGACGATTGCAGAAGTGGAAAAACAGCATTTTCCCGCAGAGGTTGTACAGAAAAATTATGGGAAAGTGATGGCCCGGCAGATGCCGGTGTCTCTTTATGGTATTTCTGTTATTCTGAAAAATGAGGGGATTACCTGCAGCTATATCGGAAAATTTGAGGATGAAACGGCTATGCATCAGATTAGCGGACATCTGTATAAGGGAAAGCCTGTCATAATAGAAACCAGCAGGATACGGAGAAAGGGAAGATGGATCACCAGCTTTTCTGACCGGAAATATGCCGGTTCCTATCATACGATGATCCTGCTTGGCATAGATGAGGACGGACAGGCCGTCTTTACGGATTCCGCTACAAGAGCCTGGGCCGGGCAGCAGCAGAGACTCAAAAAAGCAAAGCTGTCGGAACTTATGACGTATATGTTTCCACAGAAAAATGTACGGGATACGCATGTATATTTCAGCCGTCGGAGAAATACAGGCGGCTATATCCTGTTGGATTGAAAAAAGGCAGAACATCCCGAGATTCATCTGTCACTGACGATCAAGGATTCCAGGGATGTCTACCAGATCATCTCCGGTCGATGCCGTAAACTTTGCACCGTATAAATTTGGTGGTGTCAGAGGCCTCGGTGCCGGATGGATCAGTGAGAGAGTTATGAACCTTCCGCACAGAAAAGTACTGAAAGATCCGCAGAGCAACTGGGAGCTGGGTGGAGGTGCACCGGGTATGTATGCCTGTCTTTCCGCTATTTTCGATTACGTGGTCACACTGGGAAAATATTTCCTGAAAGATGAGACAGACCGCCGTACCCTGTATCTGAAGGGAAGGGAAACCATCAAACTGCATGAAAGAGCACTTTTACATCGTCTGCAGTACGGTTCTGAGAATCTTACATATTCAAAAACATTAGGTAAATCAACGAAAAGGTATAAAAATATTGGGAGGAATACACAATATGAAAACAAGAAGACTGGGAAAAACAGAGCTGCAGGTAAGCGAGATCGGTTTCGGCGGGGAATGGCTGGAACGGCATCCGGAGGCGGATGGCATTGAGCTGATCCATTACGCAGCATCACAGGGGATCAATATTATCGACTGCTGGATGGCCGATCCGAAATCCAGAGACATTATCGGCGAGGGTATAAAGGCGAACCGTGACCAGTGGTTTGTGCAGGGCCATATCGGTTCAACCTGGAAGGACGGACAGTATTACCGCACACGGGAAATGACGTATGTGAAACCTGCATTTGAGGATCTTTTGCGCAGACTGCAGACAGATTATATCGACCTGGGGATGATCCATTATGTGGATTCGCTGGAAGAGTGGGAGATGATCCAGCATTCGGATTATCTTGACTACGTGATGGAGCTGAAGAAAAATGGTGTGATCCGTCATATCGGTCTGAGTACCCATAACCCGAAACTCGCAGCAAAGGCAGCGCAGTCCGGTTATGTGGAAATGATCCTGTTCAGTATCAATCCGGCATTTGACATGCTTCCGGCCAGCGAAGATATTGACACGATGTTTGCCGAGAAATTCGATGAACAGCTGAAAGGTATCGATAAAGACCGCGCAAAGCTGTACAAGATCTGTGAGGAAAACGATGTAGGTATCACAGTGATGAAGGGATTTGCCGGTGGCCGCCTGTTTGATGCGAAGCGCTCTCCATTCGGTGTGAGTCTGACACCGGTGCAGTGTATTCACTATGCGCTGACCCGACCGGCAGTCTGTTCCATTATGTGTGGCTATGACACAAAAGAGCAGGTCGATGCCGCAGTAGCTTATGAAACATCTACAGAAGAAGAGAAGGATTACGCTTCTGTACTTGCAAATGCACCGTTTCATTCTTACAGAGGACAGTGTACATATTGCGGCCACTGCAAGCCATGTGTCAAAAATCTGGATATAGCCATGATCAACAAATTCTATGATCTGGCCACGATGCAGCCGGAGGTACCGGCGACGATAAAATCGCATTACGAACTGTTAGAGCATAAAGCAGCAGAATGCGTTGGCTGTCAGGCCTGTGAAGCACGCTGTCCGTTTGGTGTGCCGATCGCAGAACGGATGAAAAAAACGGCAGAGCTGTTTGGATGCTGATGGGGAGAAATCCCGGGGGAATACAGGCAGTACAGTGCGAAAGCTACACTGACTGAAAAGTTTATCAAAGAGCTGAACTTTGAGATCGAGCTGGTTGAGGTGAAATAAAGCTAGAATAGAAGGAATTTTGGTTATTGTAGAAGAAATCAAAAACGAGTATCATAAAGAAAATACAGTACCCAGAACAAACTGTGAGACTTGGTTGAAAAGGAGGAACAAAATGAACGAGACCTTAAAAGTAATGGAAACCAGAAGAAGCTGCAGAAATTTCGATCCTGAAAAAGCCGTATCTGAAGCTGATATTCAGGCAATCGTAAAAGCCGGAACATATGCAGCCAGTGGCATGGGAAAGCAGAGCCCGATTATCCTTGCAGTAACAAACAAGGGATTGCGTGATAAAATCTCAGAAAAAAATGCAAAGATTATGGGCGCAGCGATCGATCCGTTTTATGGCGCACCGGTCATTCTGATCGTTCTCGCTGACAAAAATGTTCCGACACATGTATATGATGGTTCCCTTGTAATGGGCAACCTCATGAATGCCGCAGAGAGTCTCGGCCTCGGCAGCATCTGGATCCACAGAGCGAAGGAAGAATTTGCATCCGATTTCGGAAAGAAAATTCTGGCAGATCTGGGCATTGAGGGCGAGTATGAAGGTATTGGCCACTGTGCGATTGGTTATGCTGCAGCACCGGCCAAGGAAGCAGCACCGAGAAAAGAAAATTATGTGTATTACGTGAAATAGAATGCACAGGAAAGATAACTGATGATGCAACAAAGATCAGTTATGTTTAGAAAAAGACAGATATCAGGAAAAAAGGCATTTCTGGAGAAGAATATCAGGAGATGCCTTTTATAAGGTACATAGAGTAAAATCAAGAAAGGACGACTATGAGCGAATATATCACCACCTATACCGGGTATCATATCAAGCCAACAGATCCTGATCCTGTTCTGATCCGAATCGAAGACATTGCGCATGCGCTTTCTCTGCTCTGCCGTGGAAATGGTCATGTGAAAACGTTCTGGTCCGTGGGGCAGCATTGTATCTGTTGTGCAAAGGAGGCAATGGCGAGGGGAGCAACGGCACGTGTGGTACTTGCCTGTCTTTTACACGATGCGAGTGAATGCTATATGTCAGATGTGCCGACGCCGTTTAAAAAGAAACTTCCAGAGTATGAGATGCAGGAAGATCGGTTGCTCCGTATGATATTTGAAAAATATCTCGGCTCGGATCTGACGAAAGAAGAACTGGATTTAGTAAAGGAGATTGACCATACAATGCTCTTGTACGATCTGAAAGAACTCCTTGGTGAAATGACAGATGAGGAGATGCCGAAGCTACATATGGAACTGGATTACATGGTACAGCCTTTTCGTGAGGTAGAAGAGGAGTTTTTACGGATATTTACTTTGTATAGTAGAAAATGAAATGGAGAAGAACAAAGTGGAAACAATGTATTTTGTAGTAGAAAGTATCGATGGTGATTATGCGAATCTGCGCAGAATCGACGGAGAATCCGGAAATACCCGTGTGGTAGCCCGGGCATTGCTGCCCTTTGATATCAATGAGGGCACAAAGCTAAAATGGGAAATGTTGCAGTATGAGATTGTGGAGTGAGGCCGCAATAGAGCAGATCCGGGAACATTTATATAAAGGTCAGCCGGTCATTATAGAGACCAGCCGGATACGGAGAAAGGGCAGGTGGATCTGCAGCTTTTTTGATAAAAAGTATGCAGGATCGTATCACACGATGATTCTGCTTGGCATTGACGAAGAGGGACAGGCTGTGTTCACTGATTCCGCCACCAGAGCCTGGGCCGGAGAACAGCAGAGGTTGAAACGGGCAGAATTGTCGGAGCTTATGACCTATATGTTTCCGCAGAAAAATGTGCAGGATATACATCTTTATTTCAGCAGAAGAAGAAACACAGGAGGATATATCCTGATCCGGCCAAAGGAGACAGTATGAAAGTATTAGTGATTCCGGACGTCCATCTGAAACCGCAGATGTTTCGACAGGCAGCAGCTCTTATGCGGCAGAATGTTGCGCAACGGGCAGTGTGTCTGATGGATATTCCTGACGATTGGGGAAAAGAATATGATGTGGCGCTGTATGAGGAAACCTATGATGAAGCGATTCACTTTGCAAAGGCGTTTCCTGAGACATTGTGGTGCTACGGTAACCATGATCTGAGTTATTTCTGGCATTGCCTGGAGAGTGGTTACAGCAGCATGGCCTCCTATACGGTGCAGAGAAAATTGCTGGATCTTCGGGAGACGGTGGGGGATGCAAATCCCATCCGGTATGTACAGAAAATTGACAATGTGCTGTTTTCCCATGGCGGTGTACTGCGGGCGTTTGTGGAAGAGTATGTCCCCAACACTAAGCGTGATGATGTGGACGCTGTTGTGGAAAAAATCAACACACTGGGTGTGCAGGAGATGTGGAATGATGCATCCCCGATCTGGTTAAGACCACAGCATACAAAGCTGAAGCTGTATAAACCAAGAAAACTGCTGCAGGTCGTTGGACATACGCCTGTGGACAGGATTACTAAAGAGGGAAATCTGATCAGTACGGATGTATTTTCCACGTATCGGGATGGCAGACCGATCGGGACACAGGAGTTTCTGGTGCTGGATACGTTGACGTGGGAGTATTGTGGCGTTCGCATATAACTGCAGACCGTCTGCCTGTATTTCTCATGGAAGTGCATACTGCGCAGCCAGATCTTCCAGATGAGTCCAGAGCATATCCAGAAACTCATCCTGAAACTCGCTGTTCGTAATATCCGGGTGCATATCCAGACATTCGTTATAGGTATATAATACAAGTCGTTCAAAAGGATCCAGATCCGGTTGCAGCACAGGAAAACCAAAGTAAGTCAAAATATCATTAAGCATATCCGTGAATTCATCACGATCCAGAAAATCCACATAGAAATCTTCCATGGCTTCTTCATCATCAGTGCGCAGCTTTGCAAGCAGACTCAGAAGAAAAAGCCCCGAAGATATATTTACCGGTTTTTTTCGCTGTACAAACTGACAGAAGGAGTCATAGCTCATGAACACATTCGGAAAAAGGCAGGAAAGCGAAAATATCTGTTCCTCGGATATTGGATAGAGGGATGCATAATAGCTTCGCATGGTTTCCGGTTCTGGATCGCCGTAATCTGTAAAGAGACGAATGCACTGTTTGGCAGTGCCGGTATACAGTGTCTGCAGGTCTACATCATGAAACAGTGCCAGATACTGGGTATTGCAGGTTTTGGCAAAAAAAGCCAGATTCTCAGACGTATCCAGATAATCCATCAGATCGTCTGAGGAATGCAGTTTGTCACAGATCACGGAGTAATACACTTCTGCAGTCTGTCCTTCGGCAATCTCTGCAGGAGAAAAGGGCTGTGCGGCGATTGCAGCAGCGTATTTTTCACGTACCATGCGGGTTTCATTCCAGCTAAGCTGCAGCTTCAGAGCTGCTATGATAATAAATTCATCAAGAGAGCGCGCAGAAAGCTCGCTCTGGTGTAAATAATTGAGCAAAAGATCCTGGGCTTCCGTATCTGTGCTCAGGTGCAGGGCAAAGAAAAGGCGAAAGATATTTTCTCTTTTCAGGGAGACAGCCTTTCCTTTCTGAAGCGCTGTGATAGATTTACGGAAAGCATCATATTCTTTTGGCAGAAACAGGCTTTGGGCCTGTTTTTTTAATGCTTTTAAGAGTTCGTCTTCGGTAAATGTATCTGACAGCATATCCTGGTACAGTGCAGGATGATCTTTTACGTATGTATATATCCCGATCCAGACGGAATGGGGCATGGTATAGTCTGAAAGAGTCAGCATGTGTATGACCTCAAATGTGAGTGATGTTCATTATTAAAGCTAAATGGGAAAAAGCAGGTTACAAAGTAAATTATGTAGGAAATTTTTACAGTTGTAAAGTGATAATTGAAAAATGAAAAGGATGATATATGTAACTGCATTACACGGTCTGGAAGTTAAATACGGCTAACTGTAAAAACCCCTGATAGTATAAAACCATCAAGAAAACAAACAACGAGATAAGTACAGGAGGTCTATTATGACAAACACAACATTAAGCAACAACAGTTTAAAACAGTATATTTCCACAATCGCACAGATGGAGCAGGTAAAATACCGTCAGGAAAAAGCTATCGAAACACTGCAGTCTGAGATTGCACGACTTCGCAACTCCTATGTTATGACAAAGCCACAGATGGGAAAAATGAATGAGATTAAAGAGTTTATTGGAGGTTCTGCAGTGACAGGTGTTGGTTTGATTATTGCAGATGTGTTTGGAATTGTTCCCTCTGTAGCCACATCTGTGTTTGGAACAGGCTCTTTCATGGATGCCTGTGCTCCATTAATGGCTTTCGTTGGTGGTATTGCACTGATCGTCAGAGCAGTAAATGCATCAGGTGAAAATAAGATAGCCAAAGAGAAAAACAGTAAAATGAGGGCATACTATAAACAGGAAATGGAGAAATATAACAGAAACGCAGCAGAAGTGAATGCAAAAAAGAAACTGGCAGATGTTCTGAGTAAACAGCTCGGAGAAATGCGGGCAAAAAAAGCAGAAATGGAGAGAAATCTTAATCGTGCCTACAGCTACAATGTTATCTATCCGTCTTACAGAAATCTTGTGGCTGTAAGTTCCTTCTATGATTATTTGTATTCCGGAAAGTGCAGTACGCTGGAAGGGCATGAAGGTGCATACAATATCTTTGATATGGAATCCAGAATGGATAAGATTATCACTCAGCTGGATCGTATCAGCTATCAGCTGGAAAATATCAGATACAGTCAGAATACATTGTATACCATTATGAAAGCATCAAATGATAAGCTGGATTGTATGCAGAATTCGATTCATAATTCGGAAAATTATCTGCTGTCGCTCTCAAGGAGTGCTGCGCTTACAAACAGCCAGCTGGAACGGATCGAGTGCAATGCGGAACTGACAAGATTTAATACGGAACAGATGCAGCGTGAGCTCGAGCTCAGAAACCGTGTTGATGGGATTATTTCCTGTGGTCGTGTGAATCAGTATTAATTGCAGATATATAGTGCATGGAAAGAGAAGAACAGAGAAATGCCTGGATGTTTATCCGGGCATTTCTACTATTGCTGTGCATATGAAAAAGGGCTGTTGGAACAGGTGGGACTTGCAGGGGGTGTTGGCAAGTTGATTTGCAGGGAGGAATATATGCATCGAGAAATAAAAAAACAAATCGCAGAGATAAACAGGGGATGTGTCGTGGGAAATGGAGAGAAACTGGAAGAATGGGTGCGATTAAGCGAACCGTATATCCGTGCATATGGATGGCACAATGCTAATTTTCCCCCGGAGTTAAGACGTGCGTGTCTTAACGGGGATAAACCTGAGATGGATAGATTTACATATATATATTATCTGATGAGCACATGGTACGAAAGTCTGACAGGAAAGAAAGCACCCTGTAATTTCGGTGTATACAGGGGATGGAAGGTATGTGTGCGGCAAAGCTGTATTCGTCAGGGATTTACAAGGGATGAAACCGAAAAGATCATATCTGCGATTGGGACTGGAACACAGTATAAACGGGAGAAAAGAGATCCGGAGACGGTGGTGCGTCTGCTGTTATAAAACTGGAAGTTAGTCGGAACTACCTAAAATTTTGTCTGCTATCCTAAGTACATCAGAAAGATACAACGTGATGCAAACAAAAAGGATAAAAAGGCAGGTAAAAGACATGAAAAAGAGTATGAAAACCAGTATTCGCAAAGGTATCGTAACCACAGTTCTGGCAGCAATGGTGCTTGCCGGTGGCGTAAAGCCGGTGCAGGCAGATTCGTTCATGGACAAGATCCATGTGACAGATATCAAACAGAAAGTAGAGGCGTTCCTTTTTGGAGCATCGGAGGATGATACCATTTCTGTACAGACTACAGAGACGATGACAGCAGAACGTATCAACGAGCTGGAGGAAAAATATCCCGGTATTGCAGTGGTCGATGGTCAGTATGATAATGAGGTTATTTATCAGGCCATCTGTACGGCCATAGAATCCTGTGTAGAAAAAGTGGTTATTTATAATTTTAAAAATGATGTACTGGAAAATGACCTTTATAAGTTCAGTGCAACAAATGATTTTCAGTATTTTTGGTTAACAAACTGGTACTATCGGGAATATGAGGATTATGGCCTTGTCAGTCTCTGCTATTATGCAGATCGAGATACTGTTGATACTATGCGGACAGATGTAGAACATGTGTATAAAAAAATCGAGAAAGAACTCCAGGGAACAGATTCTCCGTGGGATGCAGCGAAGTATGTGTATGAGTATCTGGTAAAAAGAGTTACATATGATCACAGCCTTTCCAAAGCCAATATCCGGAATATTTATGGTGCTCTGGTAGAAAAGGACGCCGTATGTGCGGGCTATGCGATGGCCTTTGACTATATCATGTCAAGACTTGGTTATCAGGTCGGGGTTGCAGGAAATCAGAGCCACGTATGGAATTATATGTACTGGGATTCCAAAGACTGCTTTATCGATGTAACCTGGGGAGATCCGGATCTGCAGAATAAGAAGGGAAAGAGTTTTATCGACTACAGCTATATGGGAATGGATTACAGTGATCTTTTAGCTCTTGATGATCATTATGTGGAATACACTTATATTTCCGGACGCGGCTATGACAATAATGAGGTTGCCAGCTATGAATATACCAGCGGAACATACAGTGCCAATTACAGTGATGTTAACGGATATAATGCAGAACAGTATTCCTATGACAGTGTAAAATCTATTTTCCGGAAACAGTACAAAAATAAGAATAGATCACTGATCGTAAAGTTTGATTCTGAATCAGAACTCATGAATGCAGTATATGATCTGACGGGAAACAACTGTAAAAGACTGAATCGCCTGATGGGGAAGGTTGGCTATAAGGGCAGTTATTGTTATGTATATAATGGGGCATGCAAAACACTGGTGATGTATCTGAATCCGAAGAAATGATGCAGCTTCTGCGTTGTAAGAACCTGGAATATGCATTTACAGTATACTGTGAATATGCTATCTTAAAAATATAAAACACAGGATAAAGGATTCGCTATGAGAAGCTATCTTAATGCAGGGACTTTGCTCCGGGTTTCCGGGGGAATCATATACAAGATCACAGGTGAACCGATTGGCGAAGGCGGGGGAAGTATACTTTACCCCGCTATTCGTATGCTTCCGGATAAAGACGGTTACAGGGAGAGTCGCATCGAATATGCGATAAAAGAATGCTTTCCGGAGTCAGACAGGTTTGCATTGCATCGAAATGCGAAGGGAGAGATATGCGCATCTGAGAATATTGCCAAGGATCATGCAGAGTCTGTGGCAGGTGCAACAGAGTTTCTGGCGAGAGCAAAACAGATGCAGAGAGAAGAGGAGGAAATATCAGGGCAGGTCTATGTACATGCATTCCGCCTTACACCGGTCATAGAGTCTTATCAGGATATAGAAGTTTCTGTAAAAGGGGAAAATGCTTTCCAGAAAGTGCACAATATGATTTCAGTTATGGAATCGTTATCTGCCAAAGGAGAGTCGATACACCATATTCTGCAGGTGCGAAAGCATCTGCGGGCATTTGATGCATTTTCTGTCATCCGCCAGGTGCTGTTTGCCATCCGTGAGGTACATCAGGCGGGGTTTCTTCATCTGGATATTCAGGATGGCAACGTTTTTATAAAGGGTGTACTGGATACCAGTGACAATATGGTCTCGCTGATTGATTTTGGTTCTGCACGAAAAATACAGGAAGATGGCTGCTGTGCAGAGATCCGTGACGGGGTAGTGTATTCCACAAAAGGCTTTTCGGCACCGGAGATTCTTTTAAAGAATGACGGCCATCTGCGTCTGGGAAAAGAGGCCGACATATACAGCATAGGATGTCTGCTGCTTTTGCTTCTTACAGGCCATCGGTATATGACAGCGGAGCTTGTGGCGAACAAAAGTGGAAGGTATGTTCCTCGCTTTGCTTTGAGAAAAACAGGCTGTCCGAGGCATCTGGTTGACAAAATGCAGAGGATTCTTGCTAAAGCATTGAAAACAGATGTGTCGAGTCGCTACCATTCAGCGGATGAAATGCTGCAGGATATAGAAGAGATGATCGTACTTCTGACGCCGCATGCAGATCCATTGTCGGCGATGACATATGATGCCTTTATCTGTTACAGGCACAGTGAGAAAGATAACCTTGCGGCAAAAACACTGCGAAATGCGCTGGAACGGTATAAAGACAGCATATTTGCAAAAAGGAAAATACGGAGAGTTTTTCTGGATGAAGGAGAGCTTTCCTCCTGCGCAGATTTTGGAGAGCGTATCCATCGTGCTCTTGATAATTCCCGATGGCTTATTGTGCTCTGTTCAGAAAAGACGAGAGAGTCGAAATGGGTCAATGAGGAAATCAGAGCATTTCTGAAGTATCATGACAGTTCGCATATTCTTACCGTGCTGACGGAGGGCGAGGCAGAAGATGTCTATCCGGAAGCTCTGACGGAAAATGGACTGACAGCAAAAACCTTATTTGCTGCGGATGCAAGGGCAAAGGATAGCGCAGGAACGGTGAGAAAGCTAAATGGCGATGCAAAATTAAGAATCGCAGCCCCTCTTCTGGAAACGACATATGATGCATTGAAACAGAGAAGCCGTATCTACAGCATGCAGAGAGCATTTGTGGCTGCAACGGTGATTTTCGGTGTGACGGCCGGATTTTCTGTATTTGCTGCTGTCAAAGCCAATCAGATTGCCAGGCAGGAGCAAAAGATTGCCAGGCAGGCGGAAGAAATCGTAGCAGAGCAGGAAGAAAAGATAAAAAGCCAGTCTGCGCTTCTGACAGAACAGGCAGAGAAAGCCTATGCTGCAAATGCGTATGCAGAGGCTATCCAGCTGGCAAAAGAAGCAATGGCACTTTCTATGGAGGATGAACAACAGAATTCGGATCTGAAACAGATTCTGATAACGTGTCTAAATCTTTATGTTACACCAGAAGAGGCTAAGATGCTTTTGGCTCCGACAGGTATATTTCAGGAGCCGGAGAACAAAAAAATAAGGGACTGCTTTCTGACAAAGGATGGAAAATATCTGTTTATGTTTTCTGACAAGGCACTTCTCATATGGGATACAGAAACGAATAGCATGGCTTCGGAGATAGAAGGAAAAGAAGCCGCATATGAAGCAGACAAGGCATGCCTGATGGAAGAAAAGCACCAGTATATACTGTGGTCTGCACAGGAGATGCTGTGCTGTGACTACACATCGGGGGAGATTCTATGGCAGCGGGAAGAAAATGCGGATGAACAGGAAATACATACCGTCCTGCTTTCCAAAGACCAAAAGACAGTGTACAGTCTGCAGGAAGTGGAAAAAACAGGAGAGGTTGTAATAGAAGCAATCAATGCGGTAAACGGGGAGACGGTATCCAGACATGTATTCCATGGCGGGGATTTCCCCGTATGGGGCGCTGGGCATGATATAGCTGCGGATGAAAGGTATATTGCGGTTACGGGGACTGTACATGCTGCTGACGAAACGTATGGTTTTGAAGGGGTTTTATGTTGTTTTGACCTTGCAAAAGATGTGATTACTGTACAGAAAATGGGAGAAGCAGATGCATGGGGGAGTCCGCAGACGACGGTGGTAACATTTGTAGATGACAGTCGTGTTATCATGGCAGATTATGACGGGGCAGTAAATATTGGTGACAGTCTCTCAAATGAGTCGATGGTTCAGATGATCGGAAAAAAGAAGCTTACTGTATCGAACTATGACTGTACTGAGAAAAAAGAATTGTGGCGATATGAAACAGGCACGGATGCAGAAGAAAGTTTTGAAAGTCTCTGTGCCCCGCAGGTATATTGCACAGAAATGGATAATAAAAAGGTCTGTGTGACGGCCAGCGGAAATACCTTGTTTTTCCTGGATGAGACAAGCGGAGAAGTGCTGAACAAAAAGCAGTTTGATGCGGGAATTCTTTTAATGGAAAATACGAAAACATCGGGATTACGGCTGGTTCTGGAAAATGGTTCCTTGGTTGTGCTCCAAAGCATCAAGGAGGAGAATGTAGCGACTGTTCAGGGATTTCCGACGGATCTGGAGTATGTTTGTGATGCGGAAGGTGTGTATTATGCAGTGCGTGCATCAGCGCCCGATACCCTTATACAGTATTCTCTCGATAAATTTGATGCGAGCTATACAGAAGAAAACGTTCAGGCAGAGTCATTAAAGACATTTATGGAAAAGCTGCCGGAAGATGATCGCATACTGCAAAACGAAGATATCGTGCTTGACATAACGCAGAATGGATATGGATTTTCCTGCAGACAGCTGAGCAGGGAAAGTATATGCGATATTGAAACAGAGGATGAGATACAGGCGCTCAGTCTGACACAAAATGGGAAACAAATCATAGCAGGAACAAAAAACGGGATGACACTTTATGACAAAACAGGAAAAGAGCTGTCAAAAATCACATGGGATCATACGATATATCCGTCTGGGATAAAAAATCATGAGGTGATTTTATGTTTTCCGGAGAAAAATACCGTATATTACGGAAATCTGTCCAGTGGATATCTGGTGGATATAGCGGAGGATACCTTGAAAGTCGTAAAATATATGAAGGATGTCGTTGGCTTTGACAGGATGACCGGGGAATTTCTGCTATGTGATTATGCGGCTGTGGATGACGGTGTATATCCGGTGGGGAGAGTGAGGTATCATACGCTGGAAGAGATCAGGGGGATGATAGAAAAGTGAGCGTCAATATCATAAATTAATTTGACAATCTGACTTTCTGTGGTATAATTTTCATGCTGTGAAAACAGCCGACAGTTCATTTGTACCTT
>JAHZHB010000040.1 GCA_019420465.1 Lachnospiraceae bacterium | reverse complement strand
ACATGGCATCCCTCCCCGGTCTTTTCCTTATGTATACGCTGCTCATACTGCTCCATATCTGGATGATCGCCCACCCCGCAGAAGGTATTTCGCTCAGCCAAAATTACCAGATCCAGACCAGCTACATCGCAGGCCTCGGCATGTACCTGTTCGCCGGAGAACTGTTCTTCGGCTTCTGCTACAAATATTACATTCAGGCCACGATCGGTCTGCTCATCTGCCTCATCCCGATCAACATCCTGACAGAGAACGACTATGTGCGTCTTTCCGGGTATCTCGGAAACACCCTGACAGCCGCCGTCATTACAGGGTATCTGTTCGTTATTGCCGGTGCCATCTTAAGCATGATTTTCAGCAATCTACTGTACAGAAAACCCCTGTCCACCATAGCCTTCAAAGGAATCTTCGCCAAAAAACAGTAAATGTCCATTATCTAATAACAGTAATACGTACGTCATCAAACCCCGTGTTTATACAGAGAAAAAGAATAGATACAGGGAACACAGACGAGAATGGCTGTGATACCGGAGAAAAACCAGAGCGTCTGCAGAACAGATATAAAAGCTCCGATCAAAAGCAGCAGTCCCCCGATAATCCAGATTTTTCCGGAAAAGCGGTGCGTCCGATCCCAGTTTTCTGTACTGGCAAGTGTCCAGGGAAGACGGAGCCCTACCGTAAAGTTCTGGCGGCATTTGGGCAGATAGTTGCCGATCACGATATACAGAAGTCCCATCAGAACAAAGATAACTCCGGGTTTGTTGGTGCCGGAGAAACCAAGGGCAGAGCCATAGACGGTTACAGCGCAGAACAGAGAAACCAGCGGGCAGATACAAAGGATCAGGCAGTAGACCTTTCCAGACAGATTTTTACTTTTGGGGTCGGAACTGGTCAGCACAGCACAGACACAGTGTACCGCAAGTAAAAACATATACAGCCCGACAACAGCAAACATCTTGCTGCTGTAGCCATTGGGCTCGCCGGAGAAGGAAAAATGCGTGGCGATACTGTCCGGCAGCCGGTTCCAGAAGATGAGACCCGGAAGAATGGGAAGTATCGTGATCAGACAGCTGATGATAAAAAACACCTTATATTTTTTCAGCATGTTCATTGCCTCCTTTCAGCTCTGACAGCCAGAGCATCACTTCTTCTACAATAGAAGTATTCAGGGTGTAATAGATATAGTTTTTCTCTTTGGTTTCAAACACAAGATCCGCTTTTTTCAGTGTTTTGAGATGATAGGAGATCGTGGCCCCGGTCATATCAAAATGTGAAGCAATATCTCCGGCTGACATGCGTCCCTGTCGGAGAAGGAGAAGTATCTCGCGACGGACAGGATCTGACAGCGCTTTAAAGGTTTCCGCAAATGCCAAACGAAGCACCTCCCTGTTAAAGTATTTAGAAATATTTCTAAATACAATATATGCGTCACAAAATAAAAAGTCAATAGGTATTTAGAAAAATATCTAAATTTCATGTGCAAAGGATGGAGTGCAGGAAGATAAAAATACAGAGTTTCAGAGAAAGCCTATAGAATAATAGAAAAAAGGAGTATATAATAGCAGAGAATGTAAATAAGCAACAGGAAGTGAGAGAAAGTGAAAAACAGTAAATACGAAATAGATATGTGTAACGGCTCAATCATGGACAAGCTGATCTCGTTTTCCGTTCCGCTGATGATCTCAGGTATTTTACAGATTCTGTTTAATGCGGTAGATATTATCGTGGTCGGCCGTTTCAGCGGCAGTCAGGCTCTGGCGGCGGTAGGTTCGACCAGTGCGCTTATCAATATGATGATCAATCTGTTTATCGGTATATCGCTGGGAGCAAATGTACTTGCGGCCAGATTTTATGCTGCCGACAGAAAAAAGGAAATGTCAGAGACGGTACATACCTCGATCATGCTGGCTCTGATCAGCGGTATTCTGATGGTATTTGTGGGACTTTTCTGTGCCAGATGGTCTCTCGAACTGATGGATACCCCGGCAGATGTCATAGATCAGGCTACCTTATACATGCGGATCTACTTTGTCGGCATGCCGTTCTTTATGCTGTATAATTATGGCGCAGCCATCCTGCGTGCGGTGGGAGATACCAAGCGTCCGTTGATGTATCTGATCATCAGTGGGGTGCTGAACGCTGTCTTAAACGTATTCCTGGTGGTATGTTTCCATCTGGACGTTGCGGGTGTCGGTATTGCTACGGTTGTGTCTCAGATGGTATCCTGTGTGCTGGTGCTTCGCTGTCTGTATAAGAGCGAGGGCAGCTACCAGCTCAGATTTTCAAAGCTGACGATCAAAAAACGGTATCTGGGGCAGATCTTTGCCGTAGGTGTTCCGGCAGGTATCCAGAGTACGGTCATCAATTTTTCGAACGTGCTGTTACAGTCTTCGGTCAACTCGTTTGGTTCTGTAGCCATGGCGGGCTATACGGCGGCCAACAATATTCTGAGTTTTCTGTATGTTTCGGTGAACTCTGTTACACAGGCCTGCATGAGCTTTACGAGCCAGAATTACGGTGTACATAAATTCAAACGAATGGATAAGGTGCTCGCAGACTGTCTGATTCTTTCGGTCAGTGTGGCACTTGTACTTGGCTGTGTGGCATATTTCTTTGGTCCGGAACTTCTGCAGATCTATACAGAAGAACCGGATGTTATCGCAAGTGGTATGGAGATTCTGGCCTATACGACGATCACCTATTTCCTTTGCGGTGTCATGGATCTGTTTCCGGGTGCACTGCGCGGTATGGGGCATTCCGGTGTGCCGATGATCCTGTCGGTGCTGGGTACGGTCGGTACACGTATCGTCTGGATCTTTGGCATCTTCCCACTGCACAGATCGCTTGGCGTACTGTTTCTGTCCTATCCGATCTCATGGATACTGACGATCCTGATGCAGGTGGTATGCTTCTATTTTGTTCGCCGGAAGGTGCATAAAAAAGAGACGACAGCCGTCGAAACATAACTAAACTTTGGACATCCCGGTGAAGAATCAGAGTCTGCACCGGGATGCGTTGTATAAACTGCCAAAAAAAGAAAAAACTATTGAAACTGCACAAAAAATGTGGTAAATTTTCTACGAATTAAATATGGTCTAATTGGAAACGATACATCCCCCGCTGGATGATAACGAACAACACATGAAACTTATGCGATTTACGCTATCATACAGAAGGAGGATATTTTTATGCCCAGAAACAAGTTTGAAGATGTGATTTTTACTGCCATTATGGCCCTGATCATGGTATATGGTATGGTCGTTTACAACGTTGCCTTAAATACAGGCGGAGTGACAGATGCCACGTTTGTCATGGCACTGCATGAGCTGCCGATCATGGTGCCGGTTGCGTTTGTCCTTGAGTTTTTTATCGTAGGAAAACTCGCAAAGATGCTGGCTTTCACTGTTGTCCGTCCGACCGACAGGCCGCAGGTGATCACCTATGCGATCTCCATCTGCATCTGCTGCATCATGTGCCCGACGATGAGTCTGATCGCCACTTTCCTGTTCAAGACGCCGTCCTTTGGTACCTGGGTACAGACGTTTGGTATGAACTTCCCGATGGCCATCTGCTATCAGATGTTCTACTGCGGACCGCTCGTTCGTCTGATCTTCAGACTGATCTTTCGCAGAAATGAGAAAAAAGAGAATAAATAAGTAGGAAAAGCGCCACCGGGCATGCTATACTGGAAACATCCTAAGAGAAAAAAGGAGATTTCCATGAAAAAGTCAAATCCGGTGGCGCTTTTGCCGATTCTGGTCTTTCTGGTCCTGTATCTGGGACTGGGAATTGTGTTTGAATATGTGCTGCAGATCCCTATGGGATTTTATAATATTCCGATCATTGTAGCTTTCCTTGCGGCGATTCTGGTTGCCTGTCTGCAGAACAGGGCAGCTTCCTTTGATAAAAAGCTGGAGATCATGGCCGGAGGTCTGGCTGATAAAAATATCATTACGATGATCCTGATCTTTATGACAGCGGGTGTTTTTGTCGGCGTTGTTGGCAGAAGCAGCGCGGAAAGTGTGGCATATTTTATGCTGACGCTGATTCCGGTGAGGTTCGCTGTCGTTGTACTGTTTGTGGTGGCCTGTTTTGTATCTACAGCGATGGGAACTTCGGTAGGGACGATCACACTGCTGACACCGATCGCTGTATCAGTAGCGGAAATCTCCGGATTTTCGATGCCGCTGTGCGTGGCTTCGGTCATGGGTGGTTCTATGTTTGGTGACAACCTTTCTTTTATTTCAGATACAACGATTGCCGCCTGTAACGGACAGGGCTGTGCAATGAAAGATAAATTCCGGGAGAATTTTGGGATCGCTCTTCCGGCAGCTCTGCTGACGCTGGTTCCGGTGCTGGTGCTTTCTTTCCATACGGAGGTAGCCGGACAGCTTTCCCACGAGTACAATATGATCCAGATCATTCCGTATGTGCTGGTGCTGATCGGCGGTATAGCCGGTATCAATGTCTTTGTCGTTCTGCTGACCGGTATTGTAGCCGGGGCGGTGATCATGCTGGCTACAGGACAGACAGCACCGATCGATCTGCTGGCCAATATGGGTTCCGGGGTGTCAGGTATGTTTGAAACATCCATGGTAGCGATCCTGGTATCGGCTCTGTGTGCCCTGATCCGGGAGTATGGTGGATTTGAGGCACTGCTTAATGCGATCCACAGGGTATTTAAAGGAAAAAAGAGCGGACAGCTCGGTGTGGGACTTCTGGTCGGTGCCATGGATATTGCGACAGCGAATAATACCGTAGCCATCGTGATGGCCAATCCGATTGCAAAAGAAATGGCAGAGACGTACGAGATCACACCGCGAAAAACAGCTTCCCTTTTGGATACCTTTTCCTGTATTTTCCAGGGCATCATCCCATACGGCGCACAGATGCTAGTGGCAATCTCCGCTGTACATGAGCTGGGTGGAACCGTGTCCGCATTTCAGATCCTGCCGTATCTGTATTATCCGTATTTTCTGTTGCTGAGCTCACTGGTATGGATTTTTATTATCCCTGCAAAGAAAATCAGATAAATATAGTGAAAGCGCCTGCATCCCGCCTTGCCATCCCCAAAAGTTTCATAGTATAATAATATGTCATGTGATACCTGTGAAAGCAGCCGAGGGCGGCTTCCTTGGGACATATGGCAACCTGAAACAGAGTGATCTGCAAAGTAAATGGAGAAGTAAATGAATCAGACAGTGATCAAAGAATTGCTTACAGCGCAGTTATCTGCGCATACAGTAAAGATAAATGAAGAAATGAAAAAGCATACGACGTTTCGCATTGGTGGTCCGGCGAGCGTTTTTGTAGAGATTGAGAACGAGCAGGATCTGGTGGCAGCAGTAGAGATCTGTCGCAAAGAGGAAGCACCCTTTTTTATCCTTGGCAATGGCAGCAATCTGCTGGTCAGCGATGCGGGATATGACGGAGTAGTGCTGCATATCGGTTCCGGTATGCGACAGATTCTGGTAGATGGTACAAAGATTGAGGCGAAAGCCGGTGCCATGCTGTCACAGGTGGCACATGCAGCACTCGAACACAGTCTGACCGGGATGGAGTTTGCCGCCGGTATTCCGGGAAGCCTCGGCGGAGCCTGTATGATGAATGCCGGTGCCTATGGCGGTGAGATGAGCCAGATCCTGACGTCTGTGAGAGCCTTAAACCCGGCAGGAGAGATCGTGGAGCTTTCTGCAGCGCAGCTGGATCTGAGGTATCGCCACAGTATGATGATGGAAAAATCCTATATCGTACTGTCTGCGACGATCCATCTGGAAAACGGTGACAAAATGGCGATAAAGGCGCGTATGGACGAATTAAAAGAACAGCGTACCAGCAAACAGCCGTTGGATATGCCGAGCGCAGGCAGTACATTTAAGCGTCCGGAGGGCGCTTTTGCAGGAAAACTGATCATGGATGCAGGACTTCGCGGTTACCGTGTCGGAGATGCTATGGTATCGGAGAAGCACTGTGGTTTCGTGGTCAATGCCGGTCATGCGACAGCTGCAGATGTATGCCAGCTGATCACGGATGTGCATCGTATCGTAGAGGAAAAGTTTGATAAAAAGCTGGAACCGGAGATCCGTTTTCTTGGATTTGAGCACTGAGAAGGTAAGATAAAGAAGGTGGGAATATGAGATTTATCATAGTGACAGGTATGTCGGGAGCAGGCAAATCTACAACATTGAAGATGCTGGAGGACATGGGATTTTTCTGTGTGGATAATCTTCCGGTGCCGCTGCTTGGCAAATTTGCAGAGTTTGTACAGACCAACAAAGTCAGCGGTGATTTTTCTCAGGTTGCCCTCGGTGTGGATGTTCGAAGCCGCCGGTCTTTTGAACAGATCGGTAAGGCACTGGGAGATCTGGAAAGCAGAGATGTGAAGTTTGAGATCCTGTTCCTTGATGCCTCCGATGATGTGCTGACAAAGCGTTATAAGGAGACTCGCCGTAAGCATCCGCTGGTAGGAAACGGTCGTGTGCTGCCGGGTATCCTGATGGAGCGGGAAATGTTGCAGGATATCAAAAACCGCGCGGATTACGTGCTGGATACCAGCCATGTGCTGACCAGAGAGTTAAAGATCGAGCTGGAAAATATCTTCCTGAGTGACAAGAAGTTTAACAGTCTGATGGTTACGGTGGTATCGTTTGGATTTAAATATGGTATCCCGGAAGATGCAGATCTGGTATTTGATGTGCGCTTCCTTCCAAACCCCTATTATATAGAAGAACTTCGTCCCAAAACGGGGAATGATGAAGCGGTCAGCTCCTATGTGATGAAATATGAGCAGGCCACAGTGTTTCTGGACAAGCTGGCGGATATGCTTGACTTTCTGATCCCGAATTATATCGATGAAGGCAAACATCAGCTGGTGATCGCTATTGGCTGTACCGGAGGCAAACATCGTTCCGTGACGTTAGCCAATGCCATCTATAAGCGTCTGCAGAATAATGATGCGATCGGGCTTCGACTGGAACACAGAGATATGGAAAAGGATGCCAAAGTCAAGGCAAAATAAAGAGGAGACACGGTTATGTCTTTTTCAGGAGAAATCAAAGAAGAACTTTCTACAGTGACGGATGCAGGACGTCATTGCCGGCTGGCTGAGCTTGCAGCGATCATTTCCGGCTGCGGTCAGGTGATGATCGACGAGGATGACCGGTTTGAGCTGGAAGTGCGTACGGAGAATGTCTGCCTGGCCAGAAAATATTATTCTCTGGTAAAGAAACTGTTTGGCATACAGGCAACAGTTGTCCTGCGGAAAAATGAAGTGCTGACCAAGAGCGCCACCTATCATCTGACAGTAGAAGACCATGAGGATGCTATGCAGATCTTAAAGGAAACCTGCATACTGGATGAAAACGGATTTGTCCGTGAGGTAGTGGAATACAGCCAGCGTTCTCTGCTGAAAAGAGAATGCTGTAAGCGTGCCTACATCAGAGGTGCGTTTCTGGCTACAGGATCTGTCAGTGACCCGCAGAAATCCTACCATCTGGAGATTGTCTGCCAGCAAAAGGAACGTGCTGAGGTGCTCAAAGAGGTTATGCAGGAGCTTTCGATGGATGCGCGTATCGTTACGCGAAAAAAGAACGACGTAGTCTATCTGAAAGAGGGGGAACAGATCCTGTCCTTCCTTGCCAGTATAGGTGCCACGCAGCATCTGTTTGCCATGGAGAATGTACGGATACTGAAAGAAATGCGTAACAATCTGAACCGCCAGGTTAACTGTGAAACCGCCAATCTGAACAAAACCGTGTCAGCTGCCGTTCGTCAGATCGAGGATATCCGTTATATAGAAGCCTGTGGAGAGTTTAAAAATCTGCCGGAAAATTTAAGGGAAATGGCCGAAGTGCGGCTGGCATACCCGGATATGGCACTGAAAGATCTGGGAGAAATGCTGACTCCCCCGGTCGGAAAGTCGGGAGTGAATCACCGGCTTCGCAAACTGGGAGAAATCGCGGAAAAGCTGAAAAGCGTCCGTCAGATATAGTAGGGGCTGACGCGGAACCAGTAGGTGTAGAGCTCTGAAAAACCGAGTTTTTCATACAGCGTACGCGCCGGTGCATTGCCGGCAACAACCTGCAGGTAGGCTTTTTTTGCACCCTGTCTGCGGCCCTGAATAAGGATACTTTTACAGATGGCTTCGGCAAAATGCCGGCGCCTGTAGGCGGGATCTACGTGGATTGCATAGATGCCTATATAGTCTCTGTCGAGAATACCGAGTCCCGTGGCAACATAGCGGCCATCCATCTCAATGTGTGCGGCGATGGTACGTTTTGGTATAGCACGGTACATGGATGGTACGATCTGCCGGTGGATTTTGTTTGTCATACCCTTGAGGTCGAACAGTGAACTGATCCAGTCGGCGTGGATCACCGGATCCAGAATGACCGGTACATCCGGTACGGGAGAGATCTGGTCGGAAATGGGCATCACCATCACGTCCGTGGTATGTTCGATCTCGTAGTGGCGTTTTTCGAGCATGGCGTCAAAAGAGGGGACCAGAAACGGATTGATCTTAAAGATGCAGGGTGTACCCCAGTCGCGGTAGATCGATTCGCAGTAGGCGATCTTTTCATCCAGAGGGATCGTGGACGGACCGAGCTGTTCCACGCTGTTCGTGCGGTGTGTATAAAAATAGGAAAATCGAAGGATCCAGCTGTCATAGATCTGCATCTGGTGTGAAGGCCAGGCATTCAGCGACAGATCCTCGATCAGTTTGATTTCATTTGCCATGATGACTCCTTTATAAAACAGGATATGATACAAATCTCTACATATTATAATGTAGAAAACTGAGGATGGCAACTTGAAAATCTGCAAAGGTTTGCCGGGCATAAATGAAGTGCCTTATTAAAAATCTTGCAATGAGTCAGCAATGTGTTATAATAATTTGGAGTATTTATATGCTTGGGGAGCAGTATTTTGTAAGGAGTATAGAACATGTCCAGAGTTTTAAAAGTAATCGTGAATGTTGTATTGCTCTGTGCCCTGCTTTCGGCGGCAGCCCTTCTGGTGCCTTCGTTGCTTGGCGTGGAGATGAATATTATTGAAAATGACAGAGTGGAGACCAATCTTTCCGTGGGATCTGTTGTCTATGGTAAGACAAAGGATCTTAAAGATGTCAAGTTTGGCGATGAGGTCTTTGTCAGCGAGTCTGACGGTTCCAAATATCTGTACCGTGTCAATGCGGTGGATGCAGAAAATGGTACCGTAGTACTCAAGGATGCCAAAAACGATGCGGCGGATACCGTAGAGAAGGAAGCTTCCTCCCTGTGTGTGGCGATCGTTACCGTACCGCTTCTCGGTTACCTGGCTGCGGCAGCCTCAACACCGAAGGGATGGATCATCATCGGTCTGGTAGCACTTTTGCTTCTGCTTCTGTTTGTTCTTTCGGAGATCTGGCGAAAGGACAAGCTCAGAGAAGAAGAGGAGGACGACGAAGACGGTGATGCTGACGAGCTGGAAGAAGCCCGTGAGGAAAAGAAGCGCCGGAGAAAAGAGAAAAAGGCACAGAAAAAAGCTGCCAGATATGCCGACGAAGAAGATGATGACGAAGAGTACGAAGAGTATCTGAAAAAGAAAAAAGAAAAGAAAGCGGCCAAGCGTGCCAGAAAAGCGGCGAAAAAGGAAGCACGCAGGATCAGTGAGGAACCTATGGCAATGACAAAGGCGATCGAAGCAGAGCCGGAGACCGAAGAGCCGGTACAGAATACGGCAGATCTGTTTGAGGCAGCCCGTATGGAGATCGCGTCTTCGGTGACCAGCGCCATGGCCGAAGATCAGAATCCGGCAGAGACCCCTGAACAGACAGAGATCGATCTGGAAGCTGCACTGACACAGGAGCTTGCCAAAGCGGCTTCAGATGCCGTACAGGAGCGTGAAAAAGAGCAGGCCGAGGCTGCGACAGCAGCAGAGGAAGAGCCGGAAGATTCCCAGGAGATCGTGATGCCGAGCTGCACAGCGGACGAGCTGATCCGCAAAGCGATCATGGCCGGTGACGAACCGGATATCGTTGAGGATAAAGATCTTGGCCTGACCCTTCTGGACTATACAGATTGTCTGTAAAGTACAGATATGCCATTGTATGAAAAAAAATACAAAAATATTCAAAAACCCCTTGCCAACGCAAGGGGTTTTATGTATAATGCGAATGTTGTGACATGATAGCTGTGAAGCGTGAGGTTGCTACCCATTGAGGTAGGTTTTCCGTGGAGCGAATGTCAAGTTAGAAAACTGACGGCAAGTCACTGTACAAAACTTAGAACGTCCATTGAAAGTATGGAAACAACGTGTGTAAGCCCTTAGGACACACACGGGAAAGTGTACAGTCACCGCTTGTCGCTCGAAAAAGCGAAAAGGAGGCGACTTTTTTTATGGCAAGTCAAGTAATGAGAATCACACTGAAA
>JAHZHB010000004.1 GCA_019420465.1 Lachnospiraceae bacterium | reverse complement strand
CGCAGAGAGGAAAAAATTGATTAAGACAGGCATTTAAACTGGATAGTGATTCTTTTATCCGGTAAAATTTATAGCAGCACCAGTAAATATTACTGTGCCGAAATAACCATGGCTACTGCAGGCAGAAAGATTCTTGCAATAGCCATGGTTTGTTTTTGGGGTTACACAGATTTTTTATAGACGCTGACGGATATCACGGCTGTGATGAGTTCAGCAAGAGCGAAGGCGTACCAGACTCCGGTAGCTCCGAGAAGGTGGGAGAGGAGCAGGGCGCAGGGAAGGATGATCAGAAGGTTATGGCAGAGGGAGATGATGAGGGAGGCAGCTCCTTTACCGAGGCCTTCTAAAGCTCCACTGGTGGCTACGGATACGGCGGAGATCACGAAACCGAGACTGATCAGGCGCAGGGCGGTGCTTCCGGCGCTGATGGTCGCTGAATTTGACGTAAACAGGCCGATCAGGCTGCCGGGGAGGATCTGACAGAGCAGGGTTCCGGCGGCCATTATAGCGGCACACAGGGCCAGTGTGTAGCGGTGTAAAAGATGCACACGTTTGTGTTCTCCTGCACCATAATTGTAACCGATCAAAGGACGCATGCCCTGGATCAGGCCATTGGCCGGGAGATACAGAAAAGTCTGCAGTTTATAATAAATCCCCAGAATAACGATATACATCTGACCATAGACACTTAAAATCGCATTTAATGCAGAAATCAGAAGAGAAGGCAGCGCCATATTCAGAGTCGCCGGTATGCCTACCGCATATAACCGGCCAATCAGGGCTCTGTCATTTTTGATAGCATTTCGTGTGATACATACCGGCAGAGGCTGGCGGATATAAAACAGCAGATACAAAACCAGCGTGATCAGCTGTCCGAAACCAGTCGCCCATGCCGCACCCTCAATTCCCATAGCAGGAAAAGGACCGACACCAAAGATCAACAGCGGATCCAGAATAATATTGGCGATACAGCCACTCATCATACAGATCATAGACACCATCATGCGACCAACTGACTGAAATATTTTTTCCCAGGTGATCTCCAGATTGATAATAATGGAAAACGCAAAAGCAATATAGGCGTATGCACAGCCCATCTGCACAATCTGTGTGTCTTTTGTAAAACACTGCAGAAAGAACCGCACCGAACAGATACTTGCCGCTGTCAGGATAATACCATGCACTACAGACAAAGCCAGTCCCGCCGAAGCAGCCGTGTCAGCCTTCTTTTGCTTACCCGCGCCAAGGAAAAATGCAATCGCTGCCTTAATGCCTATACCAAAACCCGCACCAACAGCATTGATAAAATTTTGAATCGGAAACACAAGGGAGAGAGCAGTCATCGCATCCTCACTGATCATGGCCACAAAATAACTGTCGATGATATTGTAGAGTGAATTCACCAGCATCGACAAGACCATCGGTAACGACATCGACAGTAAAAGTGGTAAAATCGGTTTTTCTTTCATATATGTCTGTTCCATAATAATAAGCAACTCCTTACCTTTATAGTTTCTCACACAGCGGGCAAAACTAATGCACCTGTTATGACAGCATCTGTCAATTATAATAATTTTCTTATGAATGCAATAAAAAATCGCCACATAGCAGCCCGCGAAAGACCGACTATGTGGCGAAAAATAGTTCCTATCAGATACCAGAAAAATCCACATGCATTTTAGTATACAGTTCAGTTCGAATGCTATAATACCTGTCTTCCCTCAAAAAGTCAACATTTCTTAATTAAAAATCCCCCACCCTAATAATATTTCTTAGTCTTAGAAAAAGTGTCACAGAATAATGTTCACCCGGGAAACGCAAAGCGTTTTTGAGCGTTTCCCGGGTGAACATTATTCTGTGACACTTTTCATCATAAGTTTACATAATGTTATTATGTAAACTACATATAAAAATGCCAAAACAAATATAAAAAGACAGACATCTCCATTTTTGAAAACCTCTGTCTTACTTAATACAAACATACATATCTAATTTTATTCTTCCCGTAAGTGCACAGCCCTTGCCGCCATCCGCCGTCTCTGCTCATCCATAGCCGCATAATGCTTCCGTGTCGTATTCACGTCCTTATGTCCCAGCACATCCGCCACCAGATAGATATCCCCCGTTTCCTGATACAGGCTGGTACCATACGTACTGCGCAGCTTATGCGGCGTTATCTTTTTGGATGTCGTAATAGAACTCGTATACTTTTTGACAAGATTTTCCACTGCCTTCACACTGATCCTTTTACGCTGGGTAGAGTAGAAGAGTGCATGTTCATGTCCGGCTACAGGTGTAATGCCCTCACGGACGCTCAGATACGTTTTAAGCGCTTTTTCCACCTCTTCACCAAAGTATACAAACGTTTCATTTCCGCCTTTCCTGGTGACCTTGATCGCGTTATTTTTAAAATCCACATCCTCGATATCCAGTCCGACACATTCTGAAACACGGATACCGGTTCCGAGAAACAGTGTGATCAGTGCCAGATCACGTTCCTTTGTTTTTTCATAATAGGCTTTTTTCTGTCCGGTAAGGTCTTTGCCGCAGGATTCCACATATTCCAGTAAAGAAGCTACTTCATCCTGATCCAGGCGAATAATAGCCTTGTCATGGATCTTTGGCATATCGATCAGGAGCGTCGGATTTGTCTTTATCATTTCCCAGCGGAAATAATAGGCGTAGAAGCTCCTCAGCGCCGATATTTTACGTTTCAGTCCACGTTCCCCGTTTGTAATACGTTTGTCGCCGGAATCCTCGTACAGCTTCAGATATTCCATGTATTCCTCTATATCAAGAGCTTTTACCTCATCCAGAATCTCTACCGGCAGATCCTGCATACGCATACCTTCCAGAGAAGGATTCTGTGTCAGAAGGAACTGGAAAAAGATGCGGATATCATAAGCATAGTTGATCCGGGTACGTGTCGTTGTCGTTGCATCTACAGCACGGAAATAATCACGGGCAAAATGCGGCAGCGTATCCAATACTTCACGCAGTTTTAAAATATTTTCTTCATCAGTCTGATCATGATAGGTTTTTCGTGGTGCCATGACAGAAACAGCCTCCTTTATATATAATGATAAATTGCAGGTTTATTGGTTTATTATATAGAAAGTAGCTCAAAACAGCCGTTTAGTAAGCAGGTAATAGTTTTTGAGTGTAATCTATTCGAAAAACTCGTGTTTGGCGAATAGATTATACCATAGATTCATAATACTCTCAAGCATAATCAGGGTAAAAAAAGCACAAAAAAAGAGAACCCCTTTCGGAATCCTCTTTATCGCTACTGTAAATATGTATCGATCGCTTCGATGGCAGCCTCTTCATCAGCACCATTGGCAACCACTGTGATTACCATATCATCACAAAATGGGAAAGAAAGAATTCCCATCAGGCTTTTAGCATTCAGGCGACGCCCCTCCGTCTGTACCTCGATCGAACTGTCAAACCGGCATGCCAACTGCACCAGCTGCGATGGTAAATGGCCTCCCTTTGA
>JAHZHB010000039.1:5581-8980 GCA_019420465.1 Lachnospiraceae bacterium | reverse complement strand
ATCATTTTTTTCTTTCTTATGTTTAATATTGGCAAACTTTGAATGTCCTGACATATGGTCACTCCTCTTCCTTTGATAGTATATAAGATCTGCCCCGAAAGAGCAGAATGCTTTTGTAGTTTCGTCTGCACCGGCAGACGATTTTGCACATACGCATCTGGTATTATAACATCAGCATTTCCCATCCGTCAAGAACCGAGTTATGTAGGCAGTTCCAGACTGATACAAAGTGCCTTGTTGACCTGTTTTAACAGATCGGCATCCAGATGACACACTTTGTCCTTTAACCGCTGTTTATCTATGGTACGCAGCTGCTCCAGAAGGATCACGGAATCCCGGATGATCGCATAGGAGGATGCGTCGATCTCGATATGCGTCGGCAGCTTTGCTTTATTCATCCTGGATGTGATGGCTGCGCAGATCACCGTCGGACTGTGTTTGTTTCCGATATCATTCTGTATGATGAGTACCGGACGCACACCGCCCTGCTCACTGCCTACCACAGGCCTGAGATCTGCGTAAAAGATATCACCTCGTTTAATTACCACACTGTCACACTCCGATTTCAGAAATATACTGTTGCCAGAAGTTTTCATGGACAGTATTTCCAGTTTTCTTTCGTGTATACAAGCAATGTGTGTATATCGACAGCTTTTGTATTCTAAGCTGATTATTCGCAGCAGATGCGCGGCACCCTCTTGGAAATGTTGCAGACCAGCTCATAGTTAAACCGGCCGGAAAGTTTTCCGAGTTCTTCAGCTGTGATCTCTTCCTCGCCGTCACGCCCGATCAGTGTGACATCATCAAAAACTTTTACATCGTCAAGTGCCGTCACATCGACCATAAACTGATCCATACAGACACGTCCGAGGATCGGACATCTCTTACCATGGATCAGCACACAGCCCTTGTTTGAAAGGCTGCGGGGATAGCCATCGGCATAACCTGCAGGGATCGTAGCCACTTTCATCGGATGATCGGCCACAAACGTCCCGCCATAGCTGATCGGTGTACCCGGTTCTACATCCTTGACATACGATATCCGGCTTTTCAGCTCCATCACCGGATGCAAAAAGACAGGATCCTCCTTTACATCCTCTGACGGAAACAGACCATACAGCGTGATACCGGCACGTACCAGGTCCAGATTGGCCTCAGGGTACTGCATGATACAGGCGCTGTTGCTGACGTGATGCAGCGGGATACTGATCCCGGCCTCTTTCAGCTTTTCGGAGAAGCGCTGATACCGTATAAGCTGTGCCTCGGCCGGAGCCGTGCTTTTTTCATCAGCTCTGGCAAAATGTGTGAACAGGCCTTCGACCTCGAGACCTTCCATTGCAGCGATCTGTCGCGCAGTCTCCACGCCTCTTTCGTCATCATACAGGCCGATCCGTCCCATGCCGGTATCTACAGCCAGATGGATCTTCATGGTTTTACCGACACGCGCCGCCGCCGCGACCATGTCTTTTGCCATCTCCACAGTGAAAACAGCCGGACGGATCTCCAGCTTCGCCATCTGTTCGTAATGCTCCGGAAACGTAAAGCCAAGAATGAGGATCGGTTTTTTTATACCGGCCTCTCTGAGCTGTACGGCTTCTTCTTCCGTAGCCGTGGCAAACCCCCAGACGTATTCTTTTTCCTGCATATAGGTGGCAATAGGGACAGCGCCATGTCCGTAGGCATCCGCTTTGATGACCCCCACCATTTTTGTTCCTTCTTTCAGATTTGCCTTCATGGAACAGAGGTTTTTTTCCAGAGCACTCATATGAATGCTGGCATATATCCTGTTATGCATGTTACTTGCTGTCTCCTTTGTTTTTTATATGCATGTGTTTTCGTATTGTTTCAAAACCTGTGGCAGTTTATCGAGGATATCTCCTGCCATCAGTGCTGCTTTTCCTCGATCCTTTGCGGCCAGATCTCCGGCCAGCCCATGGAGAAGTACGCCCAGACAGGCAGCCTCTTCTGTGGAGGATGTACTGCCAAAAAGTCCGAGGATCGTTCCGGTAAGTACATCGCCGCTTCCTGCCGTAGCCATCCCACTGTTGCCAAAAGCATGCAGACAGACACTGTCCGGACCTGTGGCAATACAGGTTCTTGCATCCTTGAGCACCAGAATACAGTGATACAGTTCTGCAGCTTTCATGGCATACGTACAGGGATCTTTTTTCAGCTCCTTTACGGAAAGATCCATCAGCCGCCCCATCTCTCCCATGTGCGGGGTGAGAATACACGGGCCCTGGTGCGAGCGCAGCCAGTCTGTATGTCCGGAAAGAATATTGATGGCATCCGCATCCAGCACCAGCGGCTTATCCGTTATGGATAAAAGTGCCTGCACTATCTCCTGTGCGTGTGCCAGAGTTCCAAGGCCGGGGCCCGCACCGATATGATCGGCCCAGGCGATCGCACCTGCCAGCCTGTCCTTCCAGTCCGGCCCATCAAACGGCTCTGTCATGGCTTCCGGCAAAGCGTTCTTTAACAACCGGCAGTTTTCAGAAGATGTCAGCACCTTTACCATACCGGCACCACTGTAAAAAGCAGCACGTGCACTTAAATACGCTGCGCCATATACATCTGCACTTCCGGCGATCAGCAGTACCTTTCCAAACGTCCCCTTGTTCCCGTCCGCTCTTCTCGGAAGAAGACGGTACAGATCTTTCTTTTCCAGCAGATGGATATCCGGCGTGTAAGGCGTGTCCTGTTCATAGATGCCGGCATCCGCCAGAACAAGCTTTCCGCAGTATGCGCTTCCCGGATACAGAAGTGTACCCAGTTTATAAAATGAAAATGTCACTGTCATATCGGCCCGGACCGCACAGCCCATGATCTGTCCGTCGGAAGCATTGACGCCGGACGGGATATCCATGGCAAAAACACGCGCAGGCGTATGGTTGATCGCATCGATCACATCGGCATACGTTCCTGTGATCTGCCGGGACAGGCCTGTACCAAACAGCGCATCTATAAGGACAGTATATTCACTCCATTGTGGAATATTAACAAAAGGTACTCCATATTTTTCAGCGATCTGCCATTGCAGGGCAGCCTCTGTTGTAAAATGGCTGCGGTTGCCGGCAAGATACAGGCTGACCTGTCTGCCTTTCAGATGCAGCATTCTGGCCGCTGCCATACCATCCGCACCATTATTTCCACTGCCACATACGACCAGGATACGGTCGGCATCATCTGTATGTGCCAGCACCTCTGTCACCAGACTTTCGGCCGCTTTCTCCATCAGTACCATAGCCGGCATCTGCATGGATTCTATTGTATAATGATCGGTTGCCTGCATCTGGGCAGCCGTAAGTACACGCACCATGAAAAGGCTCCTTTCTTTTGCATAAGGATGCCGCAAAACAACCGGTGTTCTGCGGCAGATAGATCACTGCATCGTACGAT
>JAHZHB010000039.1:0-5534 GCA_019420465.1 Lachnospiraceae bacterium | reverse complement strand
CAGTGATGTATATTTATTTGTCCTTTTGTCTGATATGCTGCAGATCGCAGGAAAGCTTCATCAGGCTCTCGGAAAGATGCACGTTTTCGACAACCACATCCTCCGGCAGATGCAGATTCAGATCTACAGGGGTAAAATTCCAGATCGCATGAACCCCGTGCGCCACAACCAGCCGTGCCATATCCGGTGCATCCTTTCGCGGGATAGCCAGTGTCGCAATATCCACATCGTGTGTATCTAAGAAATCCGCCAGCTCGTCCGTAGACTGTATCGTACACTGGCGCACCGTCTGACCGATCAGCTGCGGATTGCAGTCAAACACACCGATCACACGGAAACCTCTCTTTTCGAAGCGGACATAATTAGCAAGCGCCTGTCCGAGTCGCCCGGCTCCGATGATGACCATGGACTGTGCCTTGTCAAGACCCAGGATTTTACCGATCTCCTCGTATAATGTACGGACATTGTATCCATAGCCCTGCTGGCCAAAACCGCCGAAGTGGTTCAGATCCTGCCGGATCTGGGAAGCAGTGACTTTCATGATCTTACTCAGTTCGGATGAAGAAATACGCTCTACCCCTTCTTCTGACAGATCGTTCAGATAACGGTAATACCGGGGCAGACGTTTGATAACGGCTTCAGAAATCCCTCTGTTTGGCATATGTTTCTCCTTGTGTAAGTATTTGGCAGTAAACATACCTGTATATAATAATAATTATAATAGCGTGTTAGTTTATTGTCAAACAGGAGTTTATGTTATTCACTAAGTTCTTCCCACTGTGTATAGAGATCTTCCAGCTTCTCAGCAATGGCTGCTTTTTCTTTGGAAAATTCCACACATTTAGCGACATTTACAGCATTTTCCGGAAGTGCCATCAGCTCGTCGATCTCACTGTCTCTGGTTTCCAGCGTTTCGATCTCTTCTTCCACCTTTTTCAGGGCATTTTCTTTTTTACGCTTTGCTGCCTGCAGCTCCTTCTGCTGCTGCCAGCTCAAACGGGAATCGATAACCGCCGGTGCGGTACTTACAGTCTCTGCTTCTTTCTCTGGTGCGTACAGAGCGGTCATCTCCTCATGCTTTTCCAGATAGTAATCGTAATTGCCGATATAGTTGACCAGCTGACGGTTGGTCAGATCCAGAATACGTGTCGCCGTCTGGTTGATAAAATAACGGTCATGCGATACATACAGCACAGTACCTGTATAGTTTTTCAGGGCCGATTCAAGAATTTCCTTGGAAATGATATCCAGATGGTTGGTCGGCTCATCGAGGATCAGGAAATTGGCTTCAGACAGCATCAGCTTTGCCAGAGACACGCGGCCTCTCTCTCCACCGGACAGTGTCGAAATCTTCTGAAAGACCTCGTCATTTTTAAACAGGAATGCCGCCAGTACATTACGGATCCTTGTATTGGTCAGCTGCGGATAATCATCGGAGATTTCCTCAAAGATCGTCTTTTCCGGATGCAGGACATGATGTTCCTGATCGTAGTAACCGATATGTACCTTTGACCCCAGCGTAAATGTACCGGCATCCGCGTCAAGAAGATGATTGAGGATCTTTAAGATCGTCGTCTTACCGGTTCCGTTTTTTCCAATAATGGCAACTCGTTCACCACGGAAGATATCAAACGAGATATTTTCAAACAGCGGCTGCCCCGGAAATGCCTTGGTAAGGCCTTCTACATGAAGCACATCGTTTCCGCTGACGATATCCGGCTCCAGATTCAGCTGCATGGCAGCATCCACTTCCACAGGCTTATCCAGCACTTCGATCTTGTCAAGCATCTTTTCACGGCTCTCGGCACGCTTGATGGACTTTTCCCGGTTAAAGGATTTCAGCTTCGTGATCACGGCTTCCTGATGGGCGATCTCACGCTGCTGGTTCATATACGCTTTCAGCTCCGCATCGCGGATAATGGCCTTTTTGGCAGAAAATGCGGTGTAGTTGCCCTCGAAAGACATCGAACGGCCATGCTCGATCTCGACCACCTTGGACACTACCTTATCCAGAAAATACCGGTCATGAGAGACAAGGATTACCGCTCCTTTGTAATTTAACAGGTACGTTTCCAGCCATGCGATGGAGTTCATATCCAGATGGTTGGTCGGCTCGTCAAGAAGCAGTACATCCGGTGCCAGCAAAAGCAGCTTGCCGAGTGCCACGCGGGTCTTCTGGCCTCCGGACAGCGTATTGATCGGATGAGAAAAATCCTCCTCACTGAAACCGAGGCCTTTGAGCACGCCTGTGACCTCGCTTCGTACAGCATAACCGTTTTTCTGTTCAAACTCCTGGTTTACACGGGTGTAGGCAGAAAGCAGCTGTTCCAGACGCTCTCCTGTGGCTGTTTTCATTTCCTTTTCATACGAACGCAGCTGCCGCTCCAGATCCAGTACGTCTGCACGGGCAGCGATCAGTTCGTCATAAATACTGTTGTACGCCTGCAGCTCCTGATGCTGGGCAAGGTAGCCAAGCGTTTTTCCTTTGGCAATGACCACCTCACCGGAATCCGGTGTGTATTCCCCTGTAATGATTTTTAATAACGTAGACTTTCCGGCACCGTTGATACCGATCAGCGCCATCTTCTGACGCTCCTCGATATGAAAACAGACATCGTCGAGGATCTGTGTCGTACCGAAACTTTTATATACATGATGACATGAAAGAATCATCTTATTTCCTGACCTTTCTTTTGTAGAATTTTAGTAACTATTTAGGACAGGTCGAAGCACTTGCTGCTGAGACCGTAAGAACATGATACAAGAGTGCAAAATCCCATCGTCGAAGACGACTTTACATGGATTTTGCATTGTAACTGTGAAGGTACTGAACAGTTACGGATTTTAAGCATATATTTATCAGTGTACCGTATGTGGCACAGAAAGGTCAATAGCAAAAGCTGACAATCCACGGCAAAAAATACAGACAGTGTCCGGCCGGGCCGGAGTACACTGCCTGTAAGTTTTTGATTTCAGATATATATTATGCCTGTTCGAAGGTTTCTCTGATGGCCAGGATAAAGTCTTTGCTGTTTAAAACGCTGACATTTTCCAGGCTGGTGATCAGTGCCAGATCCTTTGTCATCTTTCCGGCAGCGATCGTATCCAGTGTGGCCTTTTCCAGTTTGTCTGTAAACGCCTGCAGCTCTTTGATGCCGTCAAGCTCGCCACGTTTCTTAAGCGCACCAGTCCATGCAAAGATCGTAGCTACGGAGTTTGTAGATGTCTCCTCACCTTTCAGATGTCTGTAATAATGTCTCTGTACGGTGCCGTGTGCGGCTTCATATTCGAAATAACCGTGCGGAGAAACGAGTACGGAAGTCATCATAGCCAGAGAACCGAAGGCCGAAGAAACCATATCACTCATAACATCACCGTCATAGTTTTTGCAGGCCCAGATAAAGCCGCCCTCGGCTTTCATCACACGGGCTACCGCATCATCGATCAGGGTGTAGAAATAGGTGATACCCTCTTTTTCAAACTTCTCACGGAATTCCTTTTCAAAAATTTCTGCAAAGATATCTTTGAACGTGTGGTCGTATTTTTTGGAGATCGTATCCTTCGTAGCAAACCACAGATCCTGCTTCGTATCAAGTGCATAGGTAAAGCAGCTTCTGGCAAAATTTTCGATGGAATCATTCAGGTTATGCATACCCTGTGCCACACCCGGTCCTTTGTATTCATGAACCAGTTCACGTGTCTCGGTACCGTCGGCAGCAGTGTAGACGAGCTCTACCTTACCCGGTCCCGGAATGATCATCTCTGTATTTTTGTAGACGTCACCGTAGGCATGACGGGCCAGTGTGATCGGCTTTTTCCAGTTCTTCACGCAGGGCTCAATGCCTTTGACAATGATAGGAGCTCTGAAAACCGTACCGTCGAGGATCGCACGGATCGTTCCGTTCGGACTCTTCCACATTTCCTTCAGATCATACTCTTTTACACGGGCTGCATTCGGGGTGATCGTCGCACATTTTACGGCTACACCATATTTTTTCGTAGCTTCTGCAGCGTCTACGGTAACCTGGTCGTTCGTCTCATTTCGATGTACAAGACCAAGGTCATAATACTCTGTCTTAAGATCGATATACGGCAGTAACAGCTCATCCTTGATCATCTGCCACAGGATACGGGTCATCTCATCTCCATCCATCTCAACCAGTGGTGTTTTCATTTGGATCTTTTCCATAATAGCTCCTCCCATTGTATAGTTATGCTTTTCTTATAGTATCTTATCCAGGCTGTTTTTGCAAGTTCAAGAGAAAAAAATTGCATATTTTTGTGTTTGTTGCAAAAAAAGAAACACTTTTCGACATAAATGAAGAAGAGTGTTTCTTTTTCAGGTTATCTGAAGCTGTCTACAGCAGCTCTCTCTATGGCAAGGCCTTCGCGGTAGTGCTGCATAAACTTCTCATAGGAAGCCACATCCTCCGGAATCGGATCCACGCAGCTGCCTTTTGCACCTGCAAAGACATGAGCATTAAGATAATCGCTTAAGCTTTCACCGTCTGCCCTGCCGATCAGGTACGATGCCAGCAGCGCGATACCCCAGGCACCGCCCTCTCCGGCTGTCTCCATCACAGCTACCGGTGTATTCAGTGCAGCCGCCAGAATACGCTGTCCGACACCTTCCGTCTTGAAAAAGCCGCCATGACCGAGAATACGGTCCACTTTGACCCCTTCTTCTTTCATCAGAATATCCATACCTGTCTTTAAGGCACCGAGAGCTGTATACAGATGCACTTTCATAAAGTTGGCCAGGGAAAAATCCGCATCCGGCTTACGAACAAACAGTGGACGGCCCTCTTCCATATTGGTCACATGCTCACCGGACAGATAGTTGTAGGCCAAAAGACCGCCGCAGTCATCGTCGCCTTTTAAGGCTTCTTTAAACAGCGTTTCATAGATCTGTCCCATATCCGGCTCACAGCCAAACAGACGGCCAAAGGAGGCAAACAGACTGACCCAGCCATTCAGATCTGAGGTACAGTTGTTGCAGTGTGCCATAGCCACAGGATCACCGGCAGGTGTTGTGACCATATCAAGCTCTGTATACACTCTGGACAGCCCCTTTTCAAGTACGAGCATACCAAAGACAGACGTACCGGCAGATACATTTCCCGTACGCACAGCCACACTGTTGGTAGCGACCATACCTGTACCGGCATCACCTTCCGGCGGACAAAGCGGTATTCCCGCCTTAAGATCTCCTGACGGGTCCAGAAGACGGGCACCTTCCTCTGTCAGCAGACCTGCCGGCGCACCGGCCAGCAGGATCTTTGGCAGTATATCATTGATCTTCCATGAAATGTCATGTTCAGCCAGAAGCGTATCAAACTGGGCCTGCATCCGTTTATTATAATCCCTGGTGTCAGGATCTACCGGCATCATACCCACGGCATCACCGATACCAAGCACCTTTTCTCCGGTCATCTTCCAGTGTACATAGCCGGAAAGTGTCGTCATAAAGGCGATATCCTTTACGTGTTCTTCACCATTTAATATAGCCTGGTATACATGAGCGATACTCCATC
>JAHZHB010000038.1 GCA_019420465.1 Lachnospiraceae bacterium | reverse complement strand
TTTGTTCTAACTAAAATCCACTTCCAATCATTGTATGTACTATTTGGATTCAGAGAACCATCTCCTCCAGATGAATCAACATCGAATGAAGATAGCAAAACAATGACTTCATCTGCATTGTTCCTATCTGCCCAATCTTGATGGTCTTTAGAGCTGTCATCCCCTGCATAATAAATTTCTGTAAGAGTACATCCATTCCAGTTGCTCTTAAACTCTTTTTTTATGGTGTCAATAGCAGCTGCAATGTCCTCTTCAGAATATATTTCAGATTCTACATTATGCGTATTTACTTCATTAACATTTCCGCCACAAGCACTCAAACTAAATACAAGCAGAATACATAGCATTGCACATACAATCTTTTTCATAATTCACACTACCCCCATCAATTCCGATTAGTATAACAGTAGTCTAACACATGTTGTTTAAAAACACTACAGCCAAGCTAATGTCTGTAATTTGCCCTAAAATTTCATTTTATGGAATTTGGACTACTTGATTTTCTAATTGCATACGCAATTCGTGAAATGTATCATTATACTGTTGATACATCAGACACACAAATGTAAATAGGGACTTATTTTATTAAGTATTCTTTTATTATCTTTCTCGAATAAATCTAATATTTTTTCCTGGCATTCTTCCAAGCAATGTGACCATTCTGAATAAACACTTGGATTTCCGTGTTCAGATGCACCCAGCCATGTTGTCCTAATCTCTTACTTTGTTCTAATTCAGGTGAAAATTTTTCTTCAAATTTCTCCTCCGATAATCCTTCTGATTCTTTTACAATTTGAATAAAATCCTGAAATTCTCTTGATATGCGGAAATTTCAAAAGTTAATTCCTCCGTTCTAAGACCAAACACTAATTTTCCTGTCAACTCCCTGCTGAATCTTCCGCCGGAAGCTTCTTCCGAATACCACGCAACAAAAAAGCACAGCAAAGATTCTGTCTTACTGTGCCTTTTCGTTCGTCCTCCATATCATAATTATTCTTCCAAAAATATCAGACAACATTTAAAATTCATCATCTCAATCCGAATCCTCGTCTTCATCACTGCTGCCGAAATCACCGTCATCCCCAAACAATACCCGATGCTCTTCACGGCTTGTACAAAGCAGCTCTTCTCCAAGCATTCTTTCTGTGCTGTCTACTTCACCGTCTCTGTCAAAATCCATCCAATCGCCCCACATATACATATCCTCCTGTTTTTCATGTCGCTATCATGTCTTACAGTATCTGTACTACAGCCTCAATCACTTTTTCTTCTTACAAAGTGAACAGATAATGCCCTGTTCTGTGATAAGCTGCACTTTTCCCCAGGCTTTGCGCTTCATTCGGTCATATAATCGACCGGCACTCATGCTTTCTCCCAGCACAGTGTAAGCACTGTTTGCCACATACCCTATCTTGCCCAAGGGAAGAAGCTCTACACGGATGGCTTCGCTGTCGTAAGGGTTATCCGGTTCTTTGATCAACTGTACCTTCATTCCCTTTTTCAGAAAATCTGCTCCGTGATAATGTTTCGTACCGGTTAATGTGAAATATGTCTTGCTCATTTGCTGATCTCCTTTCTGCTAACTGTATGGCCTTATGTTTGCCCTTTCGTTAGCTATAGGATAGCAAATAAACAGTACAATAAAACGGTCTCAAATTGCGGATAATGGAATTATAATTGAATAATCCCTCGAAATTTTCGACTCAAAACTTTCATCACACTTCCACTTGACTTTTACTTACCGTAATGCTATTATTAACATTAAGAAATGGGTTTTTTACTGAGTAAAGTCTTCAGACTGGAAAAGGGTGCTCGTTTCTTTTTTTATGTTTATAATGTCATATAAATATAGTTTTCCATCCTGATTATGTCTTACCACCATTACTACACAAAAAATATTATATCTCTCAATCTCTCCATTAGTTCCGAAAACAGGTAACGCAAACCTGGAGTAATATCTATACCATCCAAATTTTGCATCCTTATCATGTTTTTCCTTATAATTCTCTGTGTATTTTTTATCGTAAGCGGCTTGTATGATTTCGGGTAACCCTTGTGTGGCATTTGCTTTAGCTTTTGCATTTGTACCTTTCAAAATCCTGGTATAATTCGAATGGGCATACTCATCCGGCAGATCCGTACCGATATACACTACTTCATTAGAATCCTCTATGGTATAGAATTCTCCCACATACTGTCGCAGGTAACTTTCCACATCGTCCCAATTTACAGATCTCTTTCCTTTAAAAATTATGTTTTGGATAAAGACTGTCTTCTTTCCATCGATATCTTCAATTACACTTACTTTTTTATTCATATCTTCCTTTTTCAGACGCATTGCGTTTGTTTTTATTCAAAAAATTAGTTCAAAATGCATACCTGTCATTCGTTTTTGACACGTTTCTCTATTTCAGCTTTATATTTTAAAAGTCGCAGCAGATAATCAGGCAGTTCACGTTTTTCAGCTTCCCAATCCTGAACTGTTCGATATGGAATCCCGTAATAATCACTAAATTCTCTGCGATTCATTCCCATCTGTATCCTGAGTTCTTTTACTTCTTTTCCTCTTCCCATTTCACTTCTCCTTTATAACGCATTGCGTTATATTTAGTATAATGAATAAAGAGTTTTCTGTCAACATCATCTCCATGTAATTATTTTCCACTACATTTTTCCTCAACCAACTGCCGGATAATAAAAAAGGGGACAGCAAAGATATTCTATCTTACTGTACCCTTTTCATTCATCTTAATTGATTATTTTTACACAACTACCTGCCCCCATCTACAGATAAAACTCCGGCCTCCGAAGCTGTGTATACGTCTTCTGCTGTCTTACTTCCTGCGCCTTTGAAAGATCGATATCTACATACACGATCTGTTCCCTGTCATCCGCCTGCACGAGAATATTTCCCGTTGGATCGACCACAACAGACTCGCCGGAAAAGTCCATCTCTCCTTCCTGTCCGACACGGTTACACATGGCGATATATGTGCTGTTATGAAATGCCTGCACCTGCAGCTCCCATGTAAACATCTGTGACGGCTCAGCCTTTGTGTTGACGGTCGGGATAAGGATCAGGTCTGCGCCCATAAGGCTTTCTGTCCGGATACTCTCCGGATAATACCGGTCAAAGCAGCCCCCAATACCTGTCTTTCCCCTGAGCTTTGCTTTATGTTGTACTACTGCGTCTCTTTACACTTCTCGTATGCGAACAATGCCGCACCCAGTGCACCACAAAGCTGTGCCTCATCACAGATATAAAGCTTTGCACCCAGCTTTTCTTCAAGTGCCTTCACGATACCCGGATTTCTCGCCACGCCACCAGTCATCATATATTCACCTGGATTTTTCTTGCCGAGACGTGCCGCCAGTGCACCGACCTTTGAAGCGACAGAAACGTTCAGGCCATGGATGATATCTGCCACTGCCTTATTCTGTGCGACTAAGGATACCACCTCAGACTCGGCAAATACCGTACACATGCTGGAGATCACGATATTTTCCTTCCAGTCCAGTCCCTTTGTACTCATCTCTTCCAGAGAAAGTCCCAGTGTTCTTGCCATCATCTCCAGAAAACGGCCGGTTCCTGCTGCACATTTATCGTTCATCAGGAAGTTTTTGACGGCTCCGTTTTCATCAATGCTGATTGCCTTGATATCCTGTCCGCCGATATCGATCACGGTACGGACGTTCGGATTCAGATAATGTGCACCTTTGGCATGACAGGTGATCTCTGTGATACTGTCGTCACCGCTGTCAATATACGCACGGCCGTAACCTGTCGTAACGATCCGCACGATATCCTCTTTCTGAATGCCGGCTTTTTCTACTGCCTGTTCCAGACTCTTTTCCGCACTCATCATGGCACCGCCGCCTGTCGGAATGATCATCGTCGATTTGATCCTGCCGTCCTGATCAAGGATCACAACGTCTGTACTGGTGGAACCGCTGTCGATTCCGGCCACATAATATACACCTGCTGCCATTTTCTTTTTTGCCTCCTCACTGATTCCCTTTGCAGGGTCCATATCTGCCGAACCTTCGATTGTTTCCGAAAAAGCCTGTATTCTGGTCAAAAGCTGACCTGCGCTCTGGCTCGTAAAATCCGTCTCGATCTTTAACAGCGGTACCCGGATATTTTTCTTGATGCTGGCATACTCAAATCCGTAATAATCGCAGAATTTGATCGTATGATAGATCACTCCCTTTAGGTTCGGGTCCAGATACAGCTGGTTTCTTCTTGTGCTGTTGTTCATACGAAAACACGGCATCTGCCCCAGAAGTGCGTCCGCATAGGCCAGAAACATGGCATCTTCGTCCATCTTTTCCATTTCGTCAACCAGAACCCCCAGCTTTCGCCCGCCTGTACAGGTCAGATTCTCCACATCCATCTGTATATTTTCACGGATCATCTGGTCCAGTATGCCGCTGACACGTACACCCAGCACACCGATATACGGCTGTCTTTCTGCAGGATTTCCTGCAAATGAGTGTAAAAATGCCGTCGTATCAAACATTTTCCCTGCATATGCCGCATAACTATCTTTCAGTCTGTGGATTGCTCCGGCAAATTTTACTTTTTCGCACTCGTTATCCTCATGTGGCAGATCCAGCATATAGAGAAATTTGCATTTTCCCGTACTCTCCACCACATCATACACACGTCGCATGGAATCACAGCAGTTCACTAACACAAGCTCCTGCACTTTTCCCTCCAGAACAGCCTGGATCACGGATTTTCCAAAGCCGCAGAGATTGGCAT
>JAHZHB010000037.1 GCA_019420465.1 Lachnospiraceae bacterium | reverse complement strand
GTCGAATCCGCCGGCGATCATCCTGCGGATCGTTTCCTCCTGATGTGCATCTACTGTGCTCATGTGGCTTTTGACATCCACACCTTTGAGTCTCAACAGTGCCAGAACGGTCTTGTTGGAGACGCACAGCTCTTTTGCCAGCTCATATACTTTATGTCTGGACAATGCTCACACCAGCCTTTCCTTTACCTGTCAGGTTACCTTTATTCTTCGTCGTCTGCCGGGGTGATATCTACCGGCTCTATGCCTGCTTCTTTCAGCTTTTTGATCAGCGCACCGGCCATATTTTCATCCTGTACGGCCAGGGATGCACGGTATTCCTTGCCCAGCGCATGCCCGAGCTCCTCCTTGGATGAGATAAAATACAGCGGTACCTGATAGTATCTGCACATATTGGTGTACTGTTTTTTGCTGTTGTTCGAAGCATCTGCTGCTACCAGGACCAGCCATGCATGGCCGCTTTTGACCGACTTTTCCACGGAAAATTCTCCGCTGACCAGATGTCCGGCTTTCATACAGATCCCGATAAAAGACAACACTTTATTGTTATGCAAGGTTTTCCATCTCCTTTTTCAGCTCTTCGTATACTGTTTCAGGAATATTTACCTTTAAAGAGCGCTCAAGTCCTTTGTTTTTTACTGCCTTGTTCAGACAGTCCACGCTGTGGCACAGATACGCTCCGCGGCCGTTTTTGCGGCCTGTAGCATCAAGGATGATCTCATCTTCCGGCGTTTTCAGCACCCGAAGCAGCTCTTTCTTTGTTTTCATTTCTCCGCAGCCGGTGCATTTGCGCATCGGCAGTTTCATATTTTTCATAGGATCTTACTCCTCTGTGGTTTCCTCTGTCTCAAAGGATTCGTCAGAAGTCTCTTCAGACTCTTCGGCTTCCTGTGTATCCTCCAGGAAATCCTCCTCTTCTTCATCCTCGTCATCATCGAGGCCATAGTACTCGAAATCACCGGACTCACGTGCCTGTGTCTCGCTCTTGATATCGATCTTGTATCCTGTCAGACGGGCTGCCAGACGGGCATTCTGTCCCTCTTTACCGATAGCCAGGGACAGCTGGTAATCCGGAACGATGACAAGTGCGGTCTTATCATCCGGGTCAGCCAATACAGTGATGACCTTTGCCGGGCTTAACGCATTTTCGATCATCAGAGCCGGGTTCTCATCCCAGTTGATGATATCGATCTTTTCGCCGCCCAGCTCCTCCACGATGGCATTGACACGGGAACCGTTCATACCTACGCAGGCACCTACAGCATCGACATCCGGATCATTGGACCATACAGCGATCTTGGTACGGGAACCTGCCTCACGGGCGATGGATTTGATCTCAACGATACCGTCATGTACCTCGGTAACCTCAGACTCAAACAGTCTCTTGACCAGCTCCGGATGTGTACGGGAAACCATGACCTTCGGTCCTCTCGGTGTATCTCTGACCTCCAGCACGTATACCTTGATACGCTCTGTCGGCTCGAACTTTTCGCCCGGGATCATCTCTTTTTCATTGAGCATGGCATCTACCTTGCCCAGATTGACACTGACATTTTTGCCAAGGTAACGCTGTACGATACCGGTAACGACCTCGCGCTCTTTGCCAAAGTACTCATCGTAAAGTACCTTTCTTTCTTCCTCGCGGATCTTCTGCAGGATGACGTTTTTGGCATTCTGTGTAGCGATACGTCCGAAGGATTTGGACTGGATCTCTACATTGACCATATCACCGACTTCATATTTCGGGTCGATCATCTTAGCGTCTGCAAGGCTGATCTCCATAACCGGATCTTCCGGATTCTCTACGACCTCTTTGGCCGCCACCACATGGAAATCTCCTGTCTCACGGTTGATCGTAACGGTTACATTGTCTGCTTTACCGAAATGATTCTTACATGCCTGGATCAGGGACTGCTCGATCGCGTCCAGAATCGTATCTTTGCTGATATTTTTCTCCTTTTCCAGTATGGACAGTGCCTCTAAAAGTTCTGTGTTCATTTTTTCTTTTTTTCCTCCTGTATTAAAAATCAAATGCCAGTCTGATCAGGGCGATATCACTCTTTGCAAAAGTCATCGCATCCCCCTCTTGTGGCTGAATCGTTACTGACTTATCATCATATGCGGTAAGAATTCCGTAAAATTCCTTTTCACCGTCGATGGCACGGTAGGTGCGGATCTCCAGATTTTTGCCCATGCTGCGGACATAATCTTTTTCTTTTTTCAGCGGACGGCCAAGTCCCGGAGAACTGACTTCGAGAATATAGGCATCCTCAATAAAATCATCCTGATCCAGAAGATCACTGAACGCTCTGCTGACAAGCTCACAGTCACCGATCGTAAAACCACCCTCTTTGTCGATATAGGCTCGCAGATACCACTGTCCGGCCTCTTTGACATACTCCACATCGACTAACTCGTAGTTGTTCGCTTCGATGATCGGCATCAGCATGGCTTCTGCCTTCTGCTCGTATTCTTCTCGTTTACTCAATACACATACCTCCATCCAACGCTTTGTGCAACAGAGGATTTCTCCCCTATTACATAAATGAGAGTGAACCGAAGTCCACTCTCATCTAGTCTCATGTTATTTAATTCTTTGTAAGTATAGCATCCCTTTATTCGGATTTCAAGGGTTTTTCTTCATTTTCCCCTGTATTTTCCATAAAAATGTCGATACCGTTGGCGATTCCCTGTACGATCTTTTCCTGATATTCGTCCGTAGCCATCGCCTTGTCCTCTTTGGGATTTGTCATATATCCCATCTCCACGATCGTTACCGGCACACTTGACCAGTTGATCCCGGACATGGTGTCCGTCTCCCAGACACCGTTGTTTTTGGCTCCGGTAGCCTCACACAGGGCATCAATGATATCGGTGGACAGCGCCTTGCACTCTGTGTAGATATCGCCATTATATTTGTTGGATTTCGTCTGGCAGATCGTCATCGCTCCGTTGGTCTTTTGGTTTTCCGAACCATTGGCATGGATACGTACAAAGGCATCCGCATGCAGATCATTGGCCACAGCCGCTCTTTCCGAATTGGAAATATCGACGTCGTGGGTTTCTCTTGTCATCACGACCTCATAGCCCCTCTGCTCCAGCTCATCCCGAAGCTTTAACGATACCTGCAGGTTCAGCTCATACTCATACAGCTTTGTCGTCGTACCGCGTGTCCCGCTCGAAACCTTTTTCTTTTTTTCACTGGCTCCCGGACCCACCGGCTCTTTTTCGGCATTGCCCTTTGCCTGATGACCGGGATCGATCACGATCAGCCCTTTACTTTCCGGTGTTTCTGATACTTCACTGCTGATACTCTGCGCCGGCAGCACATCGTCTGAGCTCTCCTTTACAGCAGAGGAAGTCCCGCTTTCAGAAACTGCACTGTCTGCCATCTCTGAAGAAGCGGAAATCTTTGAAGCACTTTCTGTCTCTGCAGCCTTCTGACTGCCGCATCCCGCAAGCAGTAAAAGACACAGGCCTGCGGCAATGATACTTTTTTTCATTCTGCTCAACTCCCTGTTTTAAAGTCTGACTTTTGTTCCCTTGCCATCACGTTTGGCCAGCTTCAGCTTGTTTAATGTCAGCTTTTTCTCCTGCACATCGATCGTATATTCTTCACGCGCAGCCAGAAGATAGGCATTTTCCAGCTCATCACCGGCGCCAAGGCGCATACCGCGCACACCGAGTGCCGCTTTCTTTTTCTCCGGCACATCCGTAAGCAGCATTCTGAGGAAATAGCCCTGTCTGGTCTGCAGCACCAGATGTTCCATCACAGAAGCATTGCCGACCAGTACCAGTGCATCGCCCTCGCCAAGCTTTGTTGACAGACTGGCCTTTTTATTGATCGCAAAATCCATACCGCTCACGATCTTGCACATCGCCGTTTTGGTTACAAACATCAGCTTCTGGCTCTTTATATTTTCCAGAGACTCCACATAGAGCATCCGTTCCGTGGAGCTGGAATAATTACAGAAATTATCGATTGGAATCGCCTTGTCACGGAATTTGCCGTACGGCAGATCCAGTACCTTCACCTGATACATATTGCCCTTATCGGTAAACAGACAGAGCTTGTCAGTATTTTTGCAGGTGATGATGTAGCGGCTCTCTGCGGCGGCTGCCTCCTGGTTTCTCTCGTATACCGAAAGATCCACACAACGGGCATAGCCAAAGCGGTCCATCATAACACATACGTCTGTCTCCTCGATCTTTTTCTCTTCAAAGACGACGGCCTTGGCATTTTCAAGCTTTGTCTTTCTTTCTACCGCATATTCCTTACGGATCTCTTCCAGATCCTCACGGATCACCTGTGCCATGGAATCATAATTTTCCAGAATATCCTCATACCGGGTGATATTGGCCACGGTCTTTTTGTGCTCATCCAGCAGCGCATCGATCTCCAGACCGATCAGCTTGTACAGACGCATTTCCAGAATAGCCGTTGCCTGCCGCTCGGTAAAACACAGTGCCTTTGCTTTCTTTTCGCTGGCTTTCGACTTGAAAACGATGCCTTCTGTATTGCCATTGATCAGGCAGTCCTTTGCCTGTTTCTGGCTGCGGCTGCCACGAAGGATCTCAATGATCAGATCGATCACATCACAGGCCTTGATCAGACCTTCCTGTATCTCCCTCTTTTCCCGCTCTTTTGCCAGCAGCGTCTTATACTTTCTGGTCGCCAGTTCGAAACGGAAATCCACATGATGCTCGATGATCTTTTTCAGTCCCAGCGTTTCCGGACGTCCGTCCACAACAGCCAGCATATTGACACCAAAGGTATCCTCCAGATGTGTCTTCTTATAGAGCATGTTGATCAGATTCTGTGCATCTGCCCCTTTTTTCAGCTCCAGCACGATACGGATGCCCTCTTTGGAAGACTGGTTGGAAATATCTGTGATCTCCGATGCCTTTCGTGACTCTACAAGAGAAGCTACGTCATTTAAAAATTTACCGATATTGGCCCCGATCATCGTATACGGGATCTCGGAGATCACGATATTTATTTTACCGTTTTTGCCTTTCTCGATATCCACCTTGCCGCGCAGATGGATCTTGCCCATGCCGGTCTCATAGATGGATAACAGATCATCCTGATTGATCACGATACCGCCGGTCGGAAAATCCGGACCTTTCACATACTGCATCAGCTCTTCGGTCGTGATATCGTGATTGGCCATATACGCTTCGACCGCATCGATCACCTCGCCCAGATTGTGCGGCGGCACGCTCGTTACCATACCGACAGCAATACCATCCGCGCCATTGATCAGGAAGTTCGGGATACGCACCGGCAGTACTTCCGGCTCTTTCTCCGTCTCATCAAAGTTTGGCATAAAATCCACGATCTGCTTGTCCAGATCCGCCAGATAGACCTCCTGGGTCAGCTTTTGCAGACGGGCCTCGGTATAACGCATGGCAGCGGCACTGTCACCCTCGATCGAACCGAAGTTACCGTGACCGTCCACCAGCGGCATACCCTTTTTAAAATCCTGCGCCATGACAACCAGCGCATCATAAATCGAAGAATCTCCGTGCGGATGATATTTACCCATCGTATCACCGACGATCCTCGCACATTTTCTGTACGGTCTGTCGTAACGGATCCCCAGCTCATACATATCGTACAGCGTACGTCTCTGTACCGGTTTTAATCCGTCACGGACATCAGGAAGTGCACGGGAAACGATAACGCTCATCGCATAATCGATATAGGATTTCTGCATGACATCTGAGTATTCTGTTTTAATGATCATCTCTTCTGTACCATTCATCGTGACTCACCTCCTAAATATCCAGCTGCGCATCACGCGCATGCTCATAGATAAACGCCTTACGCGGCGGTACGTCCGTACCCATAAGGATCTCCGTAACCTCCGAAGCCAGGCGCGCATCCTCGATCTCCACCTGTTTTAAGCGGCGTGTCTTCGGATCCAGCGTCGTCTCCCACAGCTGCTGGGCATCCATCTCACCCAGACCTTTATACCGCTGCAGGGTAAACGGTCCGGTGTGGCGCTTTCTGTATTTTTCCAGTGCCTTGTCGTCATACAGATACTCCTCTTCACCACGGGAAGGAATCGCCTTGTATAAAGGCGGCATCGCGATATACACATGGCCCTCATAGATCAGCTCCGGCATAAACCGGTAAAACAGCGTCAGAAGCAGTGTGGAAATATGGGCACCATCGACATCGGCATCGGCCATGATGATGATCTTGTTATATCTGAGCTTTGTGATATCAAAATCGTTTCCGTATCCCTCAGAAAATCCACAGCCAAACGCATTGATCATCGATTTGATCTCTGCATTGGCCAGTACTTTATCTATAGAAGCCTTTTCCACATTCAGGATCTTGCCACGGATCGGCAGGATAGCCTGATAGGCACGGTCTCTGGCTGTCTTGGCAGAGCCACCGGCGGAATCACCCTCGACAATAAAGATCTCACACAGCGAAGGATCCTTTTTCTCACAGTTGGCCAGTTTACCGTTGGAATCGAACGAATATTTCTGCTTTGTCAGCAGATTGGTCTTGGCACGTTCTTCTGTTTTACGGATCTTTGCCGAACGCTCTGCACAGGACAGTACCTGCTTTAACTGTTCCAGATTGCGGTCAAAATACAGCTGCACCTGCTCTGCGGTCACCTTACCTGTGGCTTTGGCCGCATCCTGATTGTCCAGCTTTGTCTTTGTCTGTCCCTCAAAACGCGGTGCCGGATGCTTGATCGAGATCACAGCCGTCATACCGTTTCGGATATCCGCACCGGTAAAATTCGAATCCTTTTCCTTTAGGATACCGAGTTCCCTGGCATACGTGTTCATGATCGTCGTAAACGTCGTCTTAAAACCGGTCAGATGTGTACCGCCCTCGGCATTATAGATATTGTTACAGAAGCCAAGGACGTTTTCATGGAATTCATTGACATACTGGAATGCACATTCCACAGTCACGCCATCGGCCTCACCCTTGAAATATACCGGCTCGATCACTGTTTCCTTATTCTGATCCAGCTCTTTTACAAAACCGATGATACCGTCCGGCTCATGAAATTCCACGATGTCCGGAGTATCTTTTCTGTCATCCTCAAAGTGGATCGTCAGCTTCGGATTCAGATAAGCCGTCTCATGCATACGGCTCTTGACCTCTGTAGCTGAAAAGTCCGTACGGTCAAAGATCTCCGGATCCGGCAGGAAACTGATCGTCGTACCCGTCTCCTTTGTACGGCCAAGCTTTGGCAGCAGGCCGTCCACCAGCTCAAGGGCCACTTCACCGCGCTCATAGCGGTCATGATGTACATACCCTTCTCTGGCGATCTTTACATCCATCCATTCAGACAGCGCATTGACTACTGAAGAGCCTACACCGTGCAGACCACCACTGGTCTTGTATACCGAATCATCAAATTTACCACCTGCATGCAGTGTGGTAAAGACAAGACGTGCTGCCGGAACACCCTTGGCATGCATTCCTACCGGGATACCACGTCCGTTATCTTTTACAGTACAGGAACCATCCTTATTTAATGTGATCCAGATCTGGTCGCAGAAGCCTGCCAGATGTTCATCTACCGCATTATCCACGATCTCATAGATCAGATGGTTCAGACCCTTTCTGGAAGTACTGCCGATATACATTCCAGGTCTTTTTCGCACAGCCTCCAGTCCTTCGAGGACGGCAATGCTGCTGGCATCATATTTGACACTCTTTGCCATAGTATTTCCTTTCTCGTAAAAAATCTGCGGACCACCCGTACAGAGCGGGTGGCTCGCAGTATAGTATGTATGGTTATTTAACTTTTATCTTACAGGTAGCTTTTACACCGCTGCCATCCTTTGCCTTTGCCGTGATCGTTACGGTACCCTTTTTCAGTCCGGTAACCTTGCCGGAGGTGGATACTTTGGCGATACTTCTTTTGGAGCTTGTCCATGTTACGCCGGTTACGGACGGTTTGCTCGGTTTATATTTCTTAACAGATAATTTCACTGTCTTTTTGCGTTTGATCGTTGCGCTTTTTTTGTTCAGTGTGATCTTTGTGATCTTTTTGGCTGCATTCGTATTGGTATTTCTTGCGGAAGACACCTGCTTGGCATAGGTCTTACCGTTTTTGAGCAGTACCCAGCCGGTCTTTTTATTGTAGGTTGTCTTACCCCACTGTTTGTTACCGGAAACTTTGAATGCTGTCACTGTAATAACTTTGTTTTTCTTGATCGTAGTCAGTCTCTTTGCCGAGGTGCTGGCTGTCTTTCTGAGCTTTACGCTGGATGCTGTGATCTTATAGAGCTTTGAAGCCACTGTCACCTTGCAGACAGCTCTGACACCGCTGCCATCCTGTGCTGTGGCTGTAATCGTCGCACTGCCCGTTTTCAGACCACGGACGGTACCGGAAGCATCTACAGTAGCTACGGCTGCGTTGGAGCTTGTCCATGTGATACCCTTGTTGGTCGCATTGGACGGTTTGAAGGTCTTTACGCTGAGCTTTGTGGTGGCGTTCCGGGCCAGCATGACATTGGTCTCGCTCAGGGAGATACCGGTCAGTTTGCTCTCTGTCGGCGTTGGTGCCGGTGTCGGATCTACGACAGCGCCGGTACCGTCAGACAGCTTTTTCGCATAGGTCTTTGTGCTCGTTTTTAAGATCGTCCAGCCGGAACGGCGGTTGTAGGTGATCTTTCCCCAGAGGGTGTTTCCTACGGTCGTTTTTTCGGAAACGGCTACGGGGACGTAACGGATCGCTTTGTAGTCGCTGCCGGATGCTGTTTTTAATTTGGCTGCACTTTCGGAAGGCTCCTCGTACATAAAGAGGTTGGCACCACCGATCTTCCAGAGCTCGCCTGTGTAGGATACGGCATCGTTCGGAACCGGTTTTAAGGCGCTGTTGTCCTGTGTGCCGTTGATCTGGATGACGCACCAGTGGTCCGCGTTTTTATAGGCACCCAGGGTCCAGCTTAAATGATGTCTGTCACCGTTGTGGGCATTGACGATGGGTTCACCTTTGCTGTCGTAGCCGACGCAGATCGCTGCGTGGCCGTAGCGGCTGGCGCCTTTCCAGTAATAAAATACGGCATCGCCAGGGTGGATCGTAGTCTTTGGATCTACTTCGTTTTTCTTGCTGTCGCAATAGCCGGTACTTTTGGAAGAATCTTTGTAGATAGTAACGGCTTTACCGCAGTATTTTTCCAGATAGCTTTTCAGGCTGGAGGCATATGTCCAGCTGATGTTTCGTACGATATCGGCCGGAGCGTGATACCAGTTGGCGTTCATCTGCAGGCCGCCGGCATGGAGGCTCTGGGATACGAAGTCGGCGCAGTCGCCGCCGAAGATATTATAATTGGGATAATAATCGTTGTAATTACTCCAGTAGGTTTCTGCATAGTTGATGGCAGCCTGTGGATTGTAGGTATAGGTGGCTGCTTCTACGGTGACTGTTCCTCCTACGGGGGCTGTGACTGCTTCTGGCAGGATGCCGCTAAAGAGCAGGACAAGGGCCAGCAGGAATGCGGTGAGTCGTTTTTTCATTGTTTTTACCCTTCTTTTTGTTTGATTTTTGCTCATTTGATTTTACCTTACCTTATTTTTGCGGGTAAATCAATATTTTGTTGGGGAAATTCATATTTTTTTTGCGGGACGGACGGGGAAAATCCGGGCAGTGGGGATGGCGGTTGGGGTTGCAAACAAGTGCAACGCCTGCCTGAGCTAAGCATTAACTGCGACTAAGCACGCTCGCTGAAGCGGGCTCGCGTGCTAAGTCTTCGTAAGTGCTGGATCTCATGCAGGCTAAAAGCGCACTTTTAATCGTTTGCAACCCCAACCGCCATCCCCACTGCCCGGATTTTCCCC
>JAHZHB010000036.1 GCA_019420465.1 Lachnospiraceae bacterium | reverse complement strand
TCCGGTGTGCAGTTATTTTGCAGTACCTCCTGCAAGAGCCATATTTTTCACATGTGCCAGGCCTTTTTTTACCGTCGGCAGTGAAACGAGGATCACTGTTGCGATCATCTCCGGCAGAATATAGGTGGCATTGTATCCCAGCGTATATACCAGCGGATTCATCCCCTCCGGCGCATACGCAGCAAAGAAAATATAACCGGAAAGCACGTGACAGATATATCGTCCGGCCATACCCACGATCACACCGGTCATCAGCCCGTATTTCTTACGGTTAAAGCAGCCGGCCAGACCCAGTGCCCCGAAAGCCAGCGGATAATCAAGCAGCACCTGCAGCGGTGCATAGATATACGGTCCCAGGATCAGCTGCAGAATACCGTAAGCCACACCGGTCATGATACCGATCTTTGCCCCATAGAGATAACCGATAAAGCAGATAAAGAACATCGAAAACAGCGTGATCGAACCTCCCATCGGCAGACTGGCAAACTTGATCATACTGGTCACGATCGCCATAGCCATGGCAACCGCACAAAACGTCAGCTGTCTGGCGCTCATCTTTATACTGTTCTTTTTTCCGATAAAGACCGGAATACAGAGTGCCAGAAGCATCAGGATCACAAGTACACCATATCCGGCCCCGGTCAGATGATACTCATAGGCTTTGGCATCATACGTTAAAAAAAGTGACATAAAAAAACCTCCTCCGGCAAAACGTGATTTCGCTGAAAGAGTGATCTCTGTCTGTAAGCTTCCCTACGCCGGCATGATCCGGATCAGGTAATAAGGGTCAATCGATACGATTTCTCAGCCTAAAAGCAGGCTCCCCCAGCGTTTTGCCCTATGTAATTAATCTGCCGGACACGCACCGGCTGCGACATATATATGCATGGAAACTATAACAGATGCCGCCCTGTCTGTCAAAGCGGCATCTGTTCACAGATAAACTCCTGTCATTATCTTCTTCTCTTCTCTTTTTTCGGTGACAGCAGATGTATAATGGCCAGTATGATTGCCCGCACCACGGCAAAGATAAGAAACAGCACCATAAACCCTACAAGGCCGAAGACGATATCGTCAAAATCCATGGTACCCGTATGCGTGATACCCTGACCAATCTCGATGGCAAATGTGATCACGATCATCAAAGTAAATACATAGATCCAGGCGATCACCAGCACATGGTTTCTGCTGAGCATCTTAAACAGTGGAAAGATCACAAACAGCATCAGCATACCCAGTATACCGATCACCCAGAAATGCAGCTCCTTATCTGTCATCACCGTTTCAAATGAATCGTTCCATGTCATGATACCATTATGGATCTTTGTGATAATCTCTACGAGCCCGTACAACATTTTTTCCATATATTTAACGCCTCCGCTTCTGTTTATCTTCCAGTCGCGTTGCATTATAGCACAAACCGGCAGATTTCTGCCACCAAATTACACTTTTTTATACTTTCTTCATGTTTTGCATCCATTTCCTGCGGATGGCAGCCAGCTGCCTGTTGATTTTACATCTGCTCTTTCTGTTTTTCTTTTCTCTTTTTCCTGCGAATCCTGCGTACGATCCACCAGATCACAGCTACAACAGCGCCTGACGCCAGAAGCACCGGCAAATCTCCCAGGATAAACAAAACGATTTCCTCGCAGCCATTGCCAAGGGCTGACAGACTGTCTGTAAACCGGTCTGTCAGACGGGTCAGAAACGAATCCTGACTGGTAGCCGTCACTTTTTTCACTTCATAAGCATTCAGATACAACGTACTGTAATCCACCTGGTTCTGCATGACTTTCAGGCTGGAGCTGTAGCTTTCCAGCTCATAGCGCACCTGTGTCAGCTGGTTCTGGATCGCCAGCGTCGTCTCAATGGAATCTGCCTTTTCCAGAAGTCCCAGCAACGTTTCCTGCTCTGTCTGTAACGCCTGAATATGAGACGCTGTATCCACATATTCCAGTGTTATATCTTCCACACTTTCTGACTGACTGGTCACTTTGGCACCATTTCTGACCGTATCTGTCAGTTCATTTCTTTTTTCTGCCGGTACACGGATCGTCATAGATACACTGCGGCTTTCGTTTTCAACATCCCCGGAGATTTCCGACTGTTCGACATACCCGCCAAGCTCGCTGACCTTCTGGCGGACAGCCGCCATATAGCTGTCAAATTCCGTTGTATCCACGCTTATATGACTGGTATACACCAGCTTCTGTTCTGTCGTTTTCTCTTTTGCAGCAGCATCCGCTGCGGCGTCCTCTCCGGCTGCATTTGAAACCACTGCTGCCTTATTCGTTTCGCCAGCTGTACTTTTTTCCTCCGTGCCTGCTCCGTAATCTGCTGTAGCATATTCTGCATCCGCACTCTCCTCCGGAGCCACTTCTGCACCTGCCGCATCCGCCGCCATCTGCATTGAAGTTTCCTTTGATGACCCCATCCGCAGGGAATCCGTCACAGCTGCACCCGCACCAAAGGCGATCACAAGCGCCAGACAGGCCGCTGCAACCTTCATAAAATGTTTCCAGTGCCATTTTGCTTCTTTCTTTTTCGTCATATCTGCCACCTCCTTTTCTTCATCTGTCAGCTGTTTCATGTTCTGCAGAAATTTTGCGGAAAATGTATGCTGCTTTTGGATCAAGTCATCCTCCGGCACCCGGGCAGCTTCTTTTTCCATCTGCGCCTCTAAAGCCTGTTTTAAGATGTGCTCTGCCTTCTCTGTCATTTCGCACCTCCTGTCAGTGTCAGCAATGCCTGCAGTTTCTTTCTGGCTCTGAAAATCCGAACATTGACCGTCTTTGGTGTAATGTTAAGAAGCTCTGCGATCTCTTTATCCGATAATTCGTGCAGATATTTATACTCAAAGACCACACGATAGATCTCATCCAGTCCGGCGATGGCCCTGCAGATTTCCTCATATCGTTCACGACAGATATACTGATCCAGCGCATCTGCAGTCATCCGGTCCGCATGTTCGGGCAGATCCTCCGTCGGCTCATCTGTATGCTTTCTCAGCATGTCCAGTGCCTTGTTTTTTACGATCGTTGCGAGAAAATTTCGCGTGGATGTGGCATTTACATCCTGGATCTTATACAGATGACGCGTCAGTGCCAGAAAAGTCTCCTGCACAGCGTCCTCTGCCAGCATGGCATCCTTCAGCCGTTCGTTGGCCAGATACCATAAAAAATAACGGTATTTATGATATAGCAGCGAGAATTTTTCCTTTTCCTCGTCTGTATCGAGCATTGCCATATACAGTATCATGTGTATTCCTCCGGAGTGTGATCACCTGTCTGTTACATTCATAATAACGTACAATGCCACCCGGTTACTACAGCTTTTTCACTTTTTTTCTGTTATTTTCCTGTTTTTTCTGCTACAATGGCATACCGAAAGGTAAGACACAAAAAAGCGACGGCCTGTACGTCGGATTTCTTTTTCAATTTACGTCTTGTGGATATATGTATGGATAATCTGATTTTCAGCTTAAATGCCACCATCCCCATCTTTCTTCTGATGGTCCTTGGCTTTATTTTTCATCAGATCGGATGGATCGATGATGTGTTTGCTTCCAAAATGAACCGTTTTGTATTTCTTGTACCTTTGCCGGTACTTTTGTTTGGCGATCTCGCCTCTGTGGATTTTTCGCAGATCTGGAATCCGAAATTTATTCTGTTCTGCTTTTTCGCCACACTGCTCAGTATCCTGCTGGTTTTCCTCCTCTCCGGATTTCTGAAGGACAAGAGCCTGCGCGGTGAATTTATCCAGTCTTCCTACCGGAGCAGCGCGGCACTTTTAGGTATCGCCTTTATCGAAAATATCTACGGCAATTCCGGTATGGCACCACTGATGATCATCGGCAGCGTTCCTCTGTATAATGTGATCGCTGTGATCGTGCTGTCCGTATTCACACCGGAAAGTAAAGGAAAGCTCGACAAGGCTGTACTGAAAAAGACACTGCATGGCATCCTGACCAATCCGATTCTGATCGGTATCGTTGTCGGACTTTTATGGTCCATTCTCGGTCTGCCCTTTGGCGGGATTTTTAAAAAGACGGTCGATAATATCGCCCATACGGCCACGCCCCTTGGTCTGATGGCCATGGGAGCCAGCTTTGATATTCACAAGGCACTTGGAAAGATCCGGCCTTCTGTGTGTGCCGTCTTTATCAAGCTGATCGGCCTTTGCGCGATCTTTCTTCCCATCGCCGTGCATCTTGGCTTCCGCGGAAGCGAACTGATCGCCATTTTAGTCATGCTCGGCTCCGCAACGACCGTCAGCTGCTTTGTCATGGCCAAAAATATGGGCCACGAAGGCACCTTAAGCTCCAGCGTGATCATGCTGACCACCCTGTGCAGTGCTTTCACACTGACGGGATGGCTGTATATTTTAAAAACACTGCAGCTGATCTGAGTCTGGTCTCCATAGCCACCTGTCATCTGACACTGAACGTTTAAAGGCAGACAAAAAACTGCTGTATGTCGGAACATAGCTTTTACATATGTTCTGACGTACAGCAGTTTTTTTATTGTATGGTTTTATTTTCCGGCGCTCTTCAGGTCTGCGCAGACACTGTAGCCATTTTTACCGGAATGCTTGACCTCATACAGGGCATGATCCGCACACTGATACAGATCCATGTAGGATGTACCACAGTCCGGGGCCAGTGCCATACCGATACTGATACTCAGCTTTTCCGGGTAGCCCGGGAAGGAATGACCGTTCACCTCTTTGCCCAGTGTTTTGGCTCTTTCTTCAGCTACGGAAACATCCTGAATCCCCCTCATCAGTACGACAAACTCATCACCGCCGATCCTTCCGATGATATCATCTTCACGGAAATATTCATGAAGAAGTTTGCCAAACTCCTTTAAAACACTGTCACCGACAGCATGTCCATAGGTATCATTGATATGTTTGAAATTATCCACATCCATGATAAGGAATGCATGCCGGGCCAGGCCCTTGTCCACAGGATTCATAAACAGACGGTTGATCTTTTCTTCGGTATTTTTCTTATTCAGGACGCCGGTCAGCCCATCGGTCTGGGCAGCCTGTTTCAACTGAAGATTCCGGCGTGCCACAAAGATTCCAATATATATGAGCAGCGCACTTACAAACGCAATAAACCCGATAAACAGATTGATCTCACAATCTTTGATAAAGCCATACGATTCCTGCGCTGTCTCTTCCGGAAGAACATAACAGAGCATCCATTCATTTAACCCAAGCGGAGCATAGGACAGATACTGTCTGGCCGTTTCATCCTCTGGATTCTGTATCATAACGATGCCCTTATAGCGACGTTTAAATTCATCCTGTAACTTTTGCGGGGAATCCGATCCGGTCATGACCTCTTCACTGTAATAGGTAAAGAAATTGTCACCGTAGGCAAGCTTACGGTAATTTCCCGTACCGTCAAAAGCCACGATCTCGCCCTCAGAGTTAACGATGAGGCTGTAGCCCTCTCCGTCAAACAGATCATTTAACATCATCCTGCTGATCGCTGTGACATCGTAAGAGCCCGCCAGCACACCGATCACACAACCGTCCTTCTTTACCGGTACCGCCAGAATGATGCGGATATTCTGATCTACACTGCTCTCAAGCGGGTCACTCAGTGCATTCTCTCCGGCAAGAGCCTTCTGGAAATACTCTCTGTAACCTACGTTTTTGATCGTGCCATCACTGTAATGTGCTGTTCCGTCCGGCTCCATCAAAGCCACCAGCTGAATATCCGTATGTTTGTTCAGTGACGCTATGGACTGCATGTTTTCATCCGTAATCAGCCTGTCCGCACTGGCTACTTCATCCGCAACACTGTTCAGATATTCGTAATGGATATTCAGAAGAGAACGCATATGTTCGCACTGTTTGGACACATAGTTTTTCAGCGTCTGTCTGGTATACTGATCCACAGCCCTGTCCATGGTGTGAAAGAAAAATATCAGGCCACCCACAGCCGCCAGGACAAAAATCAGAAACGGAATCAGATATCGACGGATGACGTGGTCTTTCTTTTTTCCAAATATATGTAAAGTTTTTATGGAAATCCCTCCTTGCTATATGCGTTTTTATTCATTATAGCATACTTTATGTACTATTTTATGGCATTTTTATGTTTTTTGCACATTTCCTTATACATTTGTCGCCTTTATTTTCGGCATTTTACGCATCGCAAGGTTCTGCAGTACCTGATTTTCTTACTGTTCCCCGGGTTCACCTTTAAGTCCGGCCAGAAACAGCTCATAAAAGTCATCCTGCCCGGCCAGTTTCGGGGAATTTTCTCCGCCGCCATTGGTGCTTCGCTTCATCTCTGCATGGAATTCTTCTCCGGCACAGATCACTTCCATGGGATACAGCTCATATCCTTCTTCTCTGGCGATCCGGCAGAATTCCTGCAAAGGATTATCGGCCCCGGCACTTTCCAGCAGTTTTTTCCGAAGCATCTGGTCGTGATATGCATGATGCTGCAGGGCATCGAGTTTTTCTACTGTTGTCATATGATTACTTCCTATTAGGAACACTGTAAATACAAGGCTTTTCGGAGCCTG